>NZ_JBFAMS010000003.1:0-513907 GCF_040656575.1 Micromonospora sp. NPDC049801
TCACATTCCGAACCCGGAAGCTAAGCCCTCCAGCGCCGATGGTACTGCACTCGTGAGGGTGTGGGAGAGTAGGACACCGCCGGACAATCTTTCAGTCGAGGGCCGCCCCATCAGGGTCGGCCCTCGACTGCGTGGCGCCATTGGTGGCGCAATCAGGAAGGATGTACCTGTGAGTTCAGGACCGCAGGGCGGAGATCGTCCCCGTCGTTACGAGGACCGCACCGACGGCCCCGGTGGACGCGACCGTGGAGCGCGCCGCGATGACCGGCCCCCGTACCGGGGAGACCGTGACAACGCCGGCGGCGCCCGTGGCGGCAACACCGGCGGCCGCGATGGCGGCGCCCGCAGTGGCGAGCGTCGTGAGGGTGGTTTCCGTGGTGGGGACCGTCGTGAGGGCGGTTACCAGGGTGGCGGTGACCGTGGTCGTTCCGGTCCGTCCCGTGAGGGTGGCTTCCGGGGCGGCGACCGCGAGGGTGGCGGCCGCGAGGGTGGTTTCCGTGGTGGCGACCGTCGTGAGGGTGGCTACCAGGGCGGCGGTGACCGTGGTCGTTCCGGTCCGTCCCGTGAAGGTGGCTTCCGCGGTGGTGACCGCGAGGGTGGCGGCCGCGAGGGTGGTTTCCGTGGTGGGGACCGTCGTGAGGGCGGCTACCAGGGTGGCGGTGACCGTGGTCGTTCCGGTCCGTCCCGTGAGGGTGGCTTCCGCGGCGGTGACCGTCGTGAAGGTGGCTTCCGCGGCGGCGACCGCGAGGGTGGTTTCCGTGGTGGCGACCGTCGTGAGGGCGGCTACCAGGGTGGCGGTGACCGTGGTCGCTCCGGTCCGTCCCGTGAGGGTGGCTTCCGGGGCGGTGACCGTGACGGTGGTTTCCGTGGTGGGGACCGTCGTGAAGGTGGCTACCAGGGTGGCGGTGACCGTGGTCGTTCCGGTCCGCCCCGTGAGGGTGGCTTCCGGGGCGGCGGCCGCGAGGGTGGCGGCCGCGAGGGTGGTTTCCGTGGTGGAGACCGTCGTGAGGGCGGCTACCAGGGCGGCGGTGACCGTGGTCGTTCCGGTCCGCCCCGCGAGGGTGGCTTCCGCGGCGGCGACCGCGACGGCGGCTTCCGTGGTGGCGACCGTCGTGAAGGTGGCTTCCGGGGTGGCGACCGCGAGGGTGGCTACCAGGGCGGCGGTGACCGTGGTCGTTCCGGTCCGTCCCGTGAGGGTGGCTTCCGCGGCGGCGACCGCGACGGCGGCTTCCGTGGTGGAGAGCGCCGTGAAGGCGGCTTCCGCGGTGGTGACCGCGAGGGCGGTTTCCGTGGTGGGGACCGTCGTGAGGGTGGCTACCAGGGCGGCGGTGACCGTGGTCGTTCCGGTCCGCCCCGCGAGGGTGGCTTCCGCGGCGGCGACCGCGACGGTGGTTCCCGTGGTGGCGACCGCCGTGAAGGTGGCTTCCGGGGTGGCGACCGCGAGGGCGGCTTCCGTGGTGGAGAGCGCCGTGAGGGTGGTTTCCGCGACGCGACGCGCTCCGGCGGGCCGCGCGAAGGTGGCTTCCGCAGCGGTGACCGCGAGGGCGGTTTCCGTGGTGGGGACCGTCGTGAGGGCGGCTACCAGGGTGGCGGTGACCGTGGTCGTTCCGGTCCGCCCCGCGAGGGTGGCTTCCGGGGCGGGGACCGTGACTCCGGTGGCTTCCGGGGCGGTGAGCGTGGCGCCTCGCGTCCGGGCGCGTCGCGCGAGGGTGGTTTCCGGGGTGGCGACCGTGATGGCGGTTTCCGAGGTGGCGACCGCCGGCAGGGTGGTGCTCCCCGTGAGGGTGGATACCGCGGTGGCGACCGTGACGGCGGCTTCCGGGCCGACGACCGGCCGCGTCGCGAGGACGACCACCGCCGCGACGAGCGTGGGGCCGGCCCGGAGGCGTCCGAGGGTGGGCGCGGCGCGGCCCCGGTCCTACCGGACGACATCGTCGCGACCGACCTCGACAAGGACGTCCGTGCCGAGCTGCTCTCGCTGAACAAGCCGGTCGCCGAGACCGTGGCCCGACACCTGGTCGCCACCGGTCAGCTGATCGACGAGGACCCGGCCGAGGCGTTGGCCCACGCGCTGGCCGCCCGGCGGCTGGCGTCGCGGATCTCCGCTGTCCGCGAGGCGGTCGGCTTGGCCGCGTACCACGCGGGGGAGTGGCAGACCGCGATCGCCGAGCTGCGGACGTACCACCGGATGACCGGTTTGCAGAGTCACCTCGCCGTGCTCGCCGACTGCGAGCGCGCGCTCGGCCGGCCGGAGCGGGCGATCGACCTGTACCGGGGCGCCGACCAGGAGAAGCTGGACCAGGCCGTCGCGATCGAGCTGCTGATCGTCGCCGCCGGGGCGCGGGGTGATCTCGGCCAGAAGGACGCCGCGGTCGCCATGCTCCAGGTGCCCGACCTGACCAGCGAGACGGCAGCGCCGTGGACGGCGCGACTGCGGTACGCGTATGCCGACGCGCTGCTCGCGGTGGGCCGGCGTGAGGAGGCTCGCGAGTGGTTCTCCCGTGCCGCCGACGTGGACACCGAGGGCGAGACCGACGCCGCGGAGCGGCTGCTCGAACTCGACGGCGTCGTCATCGAGGGCGACGAGGAGGACGAGACCGAGGAGATCGCCGCCGGACCGGGCACGCCGGGCGCCGTACCGGCTCAGCCGGACACGGACCTGACCGCAGGTGACGACGACGAGGACGACCCCGACGACGACGAGGACTTCGAGGACGAGGACCCCGACGACGACGAGGACTTCGAGGACGAGGACGAGGACTTCGACGACGACGAGGAGGACGGCGTCACCGGTCGCTTGGCGACGGACGCCGACCGGGTGGATGTCGAGGACGTCGACGGTGACGACGAGGACGTCGACGGTGACGACGACCTGCTCGCTCCGGAGAAGGACAACGCCTCCCCGGCTCTGACCACGCCCGCCGACGACGGTGGCCGGGTCGTGAGCGGCGACGAGACCGCCCCCATCCGGGGCGACGAGCCGGAGTCGACGCAGCGGTGAACGCGGACGCCGGGAAGCGGCTGATCGACGGGTACAGCCTGGTCGTCTTCGACCTGGACGGTGTGATCTACCTGATCGACCGGCCGATTCCCGGCGCCGTCGAGGCGGTGGCCCAACTTCACGCCGAGGGGCGGGCGGTGGCGTACGCCACCAACAACGCCTCACGTCGCTCCAGCGACGTCGCCGACCTGCTGACCGGGATGGGCGTGCCGGCGCGGCCGGAGGAGGTCCTCACCTCCGCGGCGGCGGCGGCCGAGCTGCTCCGCGACCGGCTCCCGGCCGGCGCTCGGGTGCTGGTGGTCGGCGCGGAGGCGCTGCGCGCCGAGCTACGGGCGGTCGGACTGACCCCGGTCGCTCGCGCCGACGAGAAGCCGGCCGCGGTGGTGCAGGGCTACGGCCCGCAGGTCGGCTGGGCCGAGTTGGCCGAGGCGTCGCTCGCGGTCCGGGCCGGCGCGATCTGGGTCGCCACCAACACCGACCGTACGCTGCCCAGCGCCCGAGGCCCGCTGCCGGGCAACGGGTCACTGGTCGCGGTGCTGCGGACCGCGTTGGAGCGGGATCCGGACCTGGTGGTCGGTAAGCCGGAGTCGGCCCTGTTCGACACCGCCGCCCGGCGCGGCGACGGCGGAAAGGCACTTGTCGTCGGAGACCGGCTGGACACCGACATCGAGGGCGCCCGTCGCGCGGGGCTGGACAGTCTGCTCGTCCTCACCGGTGTCAGTGACGTACCCGAGCTGCTCGCGGCCGAGCCACGACGGCGGCCCACGTACGTCGCGCGGGACCTGGCGGGGCTCTTCGACCCGGCGGCGGCGGTGCGGGTCCCGGGCCCGACGGACGCCGGCGGCTGGTCCGTCACGGACCGCGACGGGACGCTGGAGCTGGCGGGTAACGGCCGGGCGCTGGACGCGCTGGCCGCCCTGTGCGCGGCGGCCTGGGCGGCCCCGACGACGCCGGCGATCCGCCCGGCGGGCCCGGACGCGGCTGCCGCCCTGAAGAGCTTCGGGCTGCCCACCGACGCGTGAGGCCGACCACCGCGTGAGGCGGCCGTGCGGCGTAGAACCGGCTGACGGCGCTGACGGCTGAGGCCAGCCACCGCCACCCCGGGCCGGGGGAGCGCGAACCTCTAGAGGAGCTTGCGCAGCTTCATCAGGTCGAACGGGTTGGCCTTGATCGACACCCGGCGGGAGGTGACCGCCTTGGTGACGTCCAGATCGCCCCGGACGAGGGCGAGCAGGTCGTCGCTGGACGTGCTCAGCGCGATCTTGGCCTTCGGGTCGTCGCCGTCGGCCAGCTCGACGAGCCGGCCACCGCTGATCCGCCCGTGAAAGGCCGTGTCCAGGTCGGTGATGCGGCAGGCCAGAGTGCGCTCCAGGTCGATACGCTCACGGACCGTCTCGGCGTTGCGATCCAGCCGGGCGGCCAGCTCCTGCAACGCCTGCCGGCACTCGTCCACGCTGGCCACATGTCCCCCTCGCCGATCGCCACGCCGTCCCCGGCACCGTACCGCACGGGACAGTCCGGGGTGCCCGGTAGCGTGACACCTGCAGACCCCGCCCGATGGAAGGACCAAGGCATGCAGGACGCGTGGCGCGCCTACCTCGAACTGGCCCTGGGCCTGGCGGAGGCGCCCCGGAAGAAGGCGCAGGACGCGGTGCGTCGTGTCGTCGGCACGGGCGGGGCGACCGCCGCCCAGCTGCAGGCGCTCGGCGAGGAGTTGGTCAGCACCAGCGCCGCCAACCGGGAGTCGTTGACCAAGCTGGTCCGCTTCGAGGTCGACCGGGCCCTCGGCGCGGTCGGTCTGGCGACGGCCGACGAGGTGGCCGAGCTGACCCGACGGGTACGGGATCTGGAGCGGCAACTGCGCGAGGCGCGGGCCACCGAGTCCCCCGCGGCGACGACGGCCGGCGGTCCGTCCGCCGCCGAGCCCGCGCCGAAGTCCACGTCGCAGCCCGATCCGACCCGAGCGGCGCAGCCCGGCGACGGCCTGGTGCCGTCGGACGGCCCCGCCGGAGCGCCCGTCGCCCAGCAGACCGCCGCGCCCGTCGCGAAGAAGGCGATCGCGAAGAAGGCCGTCGCGAAGAAGGCCATTGCCCGCAAGCCTCCCGCGACGATCAGCCGGACCGGCGACGATCAGTCAGCCGACCAGGACGACACCCCGACTCCGGCGGACATGCCGGCGAAGAAGGCCGTCCGTAAGCGCCGCCCGGATGGTGGGTCGTGACCGACGGCGTTCGTCCGGGCCCACCCGGGGGCTTCCGGCCCGGCCCGCCGCCGGCCGGCCCGTTCGCGGCCCGGCCGGGTCCGCCAGTCGGCGCCCGCCCCGGCCCGCCGCCCGACCTGGCGACCGGTGCCGACGACGCCGCGAGCCACCCGGCGGTCGAGGCGGCCGTGCGGGCCATGGACAACGCGGCGGCGCTCGCCCCGGCCGACCAGATCGCCCAGTACGAGGCGGCCTACGAGACGCTACGCGAGACCCTCGCCACGATCGATCAGACCTGACCAGGGCGACTCCGCCCGACAGACCGGAGAAACACCCATGGCACGTCGCAACCGGCTGGACGCCGAACTCGTCCGTCGCGGGCTGGCCCGCTCACGTGAGCAGGCCGCCGCGCTGGTCGAGGCCGGCCGGGTCCACCTGCGCGGAGTGACCGCGCGCAAGGCCGCCGCGATGGTCGACCCCGCCGACCCGCTGCTGGTCACCGGCGAGGACCCGACCGAGGAGTACGTCTCCCGGGGCGGGCACAAGCTCGCCGGTGCGTTGGCCGCGTTCGGCGGGCTGCGCGTCGCCGGACGGCGCTGCCTGGACGCGGGTGCCTCGACCGGGGGCTTCACCGACGTGCTGCTGCGCGCCGACGCCGCCGAGGTGGTGGCCGTGGACGTCGGCTACGGGCAGCTCGCCTGGTCCCTGCGGACCGACGAGCGCGTCCGGGTGCTGGAACGCACAAACGTCCGTACCCTCGTCGCCGACGCGATCGGTGGGCCGGTCGACCTGACGGTGGCCGACCTGTCGTTCATCTCGTTGCGGCTGGTGCTGCCCGCGTTGGCCGGCTGCACCCGCGACGACGGCGACCTGGCCCTGATGGTGAAGCCGCAGTTCGAGGTGGGCAAGGAACGGGTCGGGGCCGGTGGCGTGGTCCGCGACCCGGCGTTGCGCGCCGAGGCGGTGCTCGACGTGGCCGCGGCGGCGGCCCAGCTCGGCCTCGGCCTGGCGGACGTGGCGGCCAGCCCGCTGCCGGGGCCCAGCGGCAACGTCGAGTTCTTCGTATGGTTGCGCCGGGGCGCGCCGGCGGCCGACCCGCAGCGGGTACGGGCCGTGGTGGACGCCGGGCCGGACGGCACGACGACGGCCGGCGACGTGCCGGGCGTGGCGGCGGAGGAGGTCGCGGGGTGAAGGCGTACAGCGAGCGGCACACGACGGCACGTGGGCGTGCCGGGGCATGGCTGTCGGGCCGTGCGGTCGCGGACGGGCGGCCGGTCCGATGAGCCGCACGGCGCTGCTGGTGACCCACACCGGTCGTCGGCGCAGCACCGAGCACGCCCGGTCGGTCGCCGCCGACCTCATCGCCGCGGGCTTCGAGGTGCGGGTGGTCGCCGAGGAGGCCGAGGACCTCGACCTGCCCGGAACGGTTCCGGTCACCGGTCCGGAGGCCGCCGAGGGCGCCGAGATCGTCTTCGCGCTGGGCGGGGACGGCACCTTCCTGCGCGCGGCGGAGTTGGCCCGCCCGGCGAAGGCGCCACTGCTCGGCATCAACCTCGGCAAGGTGGGCTTCCTCGCCGAGGCGGAGATCAACGATCTGGACCACGCGGTCCGGGACGTCGTCGAGCGCAACTACACCGTGCACGAGCGGCTCACGCTCGACGTCACGGCCGAGTTCGACGGTGGCCCGACCATCGAGTCGTGGGCGCTCAACGAGATCAGCGTCGAGAAGGGCGAACGGGCGCAGATGCTCGAACTCCTCGTCGACGTGGACGGCCGCCCGTTGTCCCGCTACGGCTGCGACGGCGTGGTCTGCGCCACCCCCACCGGCTCCACCGCGTACGCGTTCTCCGGCGGCGGTCCGGTGGTCTGGCCGGAGGTGGAGGCCCTGCTGCTGGTGCCGATCAGCGCGCACGCGTTGTTCAGCCGGCCCCTGGTCACCGCCCCCACCTCGACGTTCGTCATCACCGTCGACCCGTTCACGACCCTCGCCGTGCTCGCCTGCGACGGCCGGCGGGTCTACGACCTGCCGCCCGGTGCCCGGGTGACGGTGCGTCGAGGAGCCCTGCCGGTGCGCATCGTGCGGCTGCGTGCCCGTCCGTTCACCGACCGGCTGGTCGCCAAGTTCGGCCTGCCGGTGCACGGGTGGCGGGGCAGCCGCCGGTGACGGTGGCACACACCGTCGGTGTCCGGCGGTTGTCCACCTGACGACATGTCGCCGCTGCGGCGGCGAGAGGCTAGTGACCTGGTTGTGCGCTGCGTCGCAGACTCCCATCGGTCCTCATCCACGGATGTCGGGCCCGAAGGAGTGAAGGAGCGCATCGCATGCACTGGTCCCCCCGCTGGCTCAGCGCCGGCGCGGTCGGCGCGTTGGTGGTCGGCCTCGCCGCGCCGGCTTCCGCCGAGCCGCCCGTCCGGCCCACCGGCCCGAGCCTGGGCGCGTCCGCCCCGGCCGTCGCGCCCGTCCGCATCACCCTCATCACCGGCGACCAGGTCGAACTGTCGCCGGCCGCGCCGGGTCGGGTCGCCGCCACGGTACGCCCGGGACCCGGGCGGGAGCGGATCATCTTCCAGACCCTCGAGGTCGACGGCGGGCTGCGGGTCCTGCCCAGCGACGTCGCTCCCTTCATCTCCAGCGGTGTCCTCGACGCCAACCTGTTCGACGTGCAGGAGTTGGCCGCCGACGGCTACGGCGACGCCGCGCAGGGCGCGCTGCCGCTGATCGTGCGCTACCAGGAGCCGTCCGCCGGCCGGGTCCGGCCGCTCGGCGGCGTCACCGACGCCCGGCCCCTGCCGAGCATCAACGGGGCCGCGCTGCGGGTCGACAAGGCTGACCTGGGTGGCCTGTGGACCACGCTCGCCGGCACGCCGACGACCCGGACCACGACCGCCGCGCCCCGGCTGGGCGGCGGCGTCGCCCACGTCTGGTTGGACGGTCGGGTGCGCCCGACGTTGGAGCACAGCGTCCCGCAGATCGGCGCTCCGGCGGCCTGGGCGGCCGGCCGCGACGGCAGCGGCGTGACGGTGGCCGTGCTCGACACCGGTGTCGACGCCACCCACCCCGACCTGGCCGGCCGGATCGCCGAGGAGCGGGACTTCTCCGGCAGCGGCAGCGCCCGTGACGGCCACGGCCACGGCACCCACGTCGCCGCCACCATCGCGGGCAGCGGAGCGGCGTCGGCGGGGCTGCGCAAGGGCGTCGCCCCGGGCGCGCGGCTGCTGGTCGGCAAGGTGCTCGACGACGGCGGCGCCGGCTACGACTCGGCCATCATCGCCGGCATGGAGTGGGCCGCCCACTCCGGCGCGAAGGTCGTCAGCATGAGCCTCGGCGGCGGTCCGACCGACGGCACCGACCCGATGAGCCAGGCGGTGAACGACCTGACCGCCGAGACGGGCGCGCTGTTCGTGATCGCGGCCGGCAACTCGGGCGAGGCGCGGAGCGTCAACGCGCCGGGCGCGGCCGCGGCGGCGCTCACCGTCGGCGCGGTCGACCGCGACGACAATCTGGCGGACTTCTCCAGCCGGGGACCGCGCGTGGGCGACAACGGCATCAAGCCCGAGATCACCGCGCCGGGCGTGGGCATCGTCGCCGCGCGGGCCGCCGGCACCACCATGGGTACGCCGGTCGACGACGCCTACACGGCGGCGTCCGGGACGTCCATGGCCACCCCGCACGTGGCGGGCGCGGCGGCGATCCTCGCCCAGGACCACCCGGACTGGAAGGCCGGCGCGCTCAAGGACGCACTGGTCAGCACCACGAAGGCGAATCCGGAGCTGACCGTCTTCGAGCAGGGCGGTGGTCGGGTCGACGTGGCGCGGGCGCTCACCCAACGGGTGTACGCGTCGGCCACCGCCGACTTCGGCCGGGTCACCACCGGCGGACCGGTGGCCGAGCGCAGTGTGACGTACACCAATGGCACCTCCGTCGCGCGGACCCTGCGCCTGGCCCTGGAGCTGCGCAACCTGGACAGCGGCGCGGCCGAGACCGACGGCGTCGCCGTCGGCGCGGGCGAGGTGACCGTGCCGGCGGGCGGCAGCGTGGCCGTGCCGCTGCGGGCGGACCCGGCGAAGCTGGCCCGGGGCCCGCACGGGGGCGCTCTCGTGGCGACCGGCGCGGACGGCGTCGCCGTGCGCACGCCGGTGGGCCTCACCGTCAGCGGACCGCAGCACGACGTCACGATCAAGGTGCTGGGCCGGCAGGGTCAGCTGACCCTCTCGCCCGCCCTGACCCTCTTCGGTGAGCAGCCCGAATCGGACTACTGGGGCTGGTGGCCGGGCGAGGGCACCCTGCGGGTCGAGGAGGGCAGCTATCTGCTGACCGCGCTGGTGGAGCACGGCGTTCCCCTGGACGAGCAGTTGACCCAGGCCATCGAACCCGAGCTGAACGTCGACCGGGACCTGACGGTCGTGCTCGACGCCCGCACGGGTACGCCGGTACGCGTCGAGACGCCGAAGCCCAGCGAGCAGCGGGCCACCCTCAGCTTCTACGTGCACCGGGTGTTGGGCAACGGCCGGCAGATCGACCACGGCGTTATGGCGTACAGCACCGTCCAGCAGGTCAATGTCACGCCGACCCGCCCGGTGCGCCAGGGTGAGTTCGAGTTCGCCTCCCGCTGGCAGCTCGTCGCGCCCATGGTGGACGCCACGGTCACCGGTGTGTCCGCGCCGTCGGACATCAACCTGCTGGGCTCGTCCCCGGCGCCGACCGGGCGACGGAAGCTGCCGCTGGTCTGGGCGGGCACCGGCACGCCCGCCGAGCTGACCCGGGCGCGGGGCGCGGCGGCGTTGCTCACCACCGATGAGAACCGCAGCGAGGAGGAGCAGGTGGCCGCGGCGGCGGCGGCCGGCGCGGCGGCGGTCCTGATCGTCCGCCCCGAGGATCAGAGCGCGTGGACGGTCTGGCGTCCCGAGGGGGAGCGGCTCGGTGTCCCGGCGATGGTCGTGGCGTACGACGACGGGCAGCGACTCATCGCGGCGGCGCGTCGGGGTCGCGCGACGCTGGACCTCACGCTGACCGTGGACAGCCCCTACCTGTACGACGTGTGGCAGGTGTCGAAGGGGCGGGTGCCGGAGCGCATCGTGCACACGGTCACTGCGGGAAACACCGCCGAGGTGACCGCGCGGTACGGCGACACCGGCGCGGGCTGGGCCACCGAGGAGCGGTTCGGTTGGCGTCCGTGGCAGGAGTACGCCTGGAACGACGACCAGCGCCTGGTCCACAACGGGACCACCCGGCAGGAGTTCGTCAGCGCCGGCGACAACTGGTGGCAGCACCGGGTGCTGCACAAGCAGATGTTCATGCAGTGGGGGCAGTTGACCGGCGGGCTCACCCAGGAGCCCCGGCGGTACGCCGCCGACGACCGCGAGACCGAGTCCTGGCACGCTCCGGTGGTCCGTCCGGCCGTGCCGGCGACCGGCGCGCCGGTGCCGACGCGCAAGGGCGACGTCCTCGACGTGCGGGTGCCCGAGTTCGTCGACGCCGACGGGCACTACAGCGTGGCGGGCAACAGCGAGGAGTCGGACAGCGTCGAGGCCCGCCTCAGCCGGGACGGGCGGCAGATCGCCGACCTGTCCGACGGCTGGACGCCGGTGCCGACCACGGCCGCGGCGGCCCGTTACCGCCTCGACATGACGACGCGGCGGGCCTCGGACGGGTGGCGTTACGGCACCCGGACGGACACGGCGTGGCAGTTCACCTCGGCCCGCCCGGCGGGTGCGGCGGCGACGCCGCTGTCGCTGCTGCAGGTGGACTACCGGGTGCCGGCCGACCTGTCCGGCACCGTGCCCGGCAACCGCCCGCACCAGGTGGGGCTGAGCCTGCGCCAGCCCGCCGGGGTGTCCGCCGCGAAGGGCGCCAGTGTGACCGTGCAGGTCTCCTTCGACGAGGGCGTCACCTGGCGGTCCGTACCGACCCACGGGTCGGGCGTCCGCTACACGGCGACGGTGCCGGCCGGACGCGGAACGGTGTCGCTGCGGGTGCACGCCGCCGACCGGGCCGGTAACACCGTCGACCAGACGGTGCTGCGGGCGTACGGGCTGCGCTGATCGCCGAACCCGGCCGGGCCCACCGTCGTGTCGATGGTGGGCCCGGCCGCGTCGTCAGAGCCAGCCGCGCCGGGCGACCTGGAACGCCAGCCCGGGACGGGTGTCGACACCGGCGGCGTCCATCAGGTCGGCGAGGCGGCGCTGCACCGTCCGGCGACTCACCCCGAGTTGGGAGGCGATGGACTTGTCCGGTACGCCGGCCACGAACAGCGACAGCAGTCGCGCCTCGTCGGCGTCGGGCCGGTAGCCGTCGGCCGGACGGTCGTCGCCGGTGTCGCGGCGGTGCTCGGACGTCGCGCCGGACAACGGATCGTCGAGCCGCAGCCGGGTGGCGACCCGCCAGTGACTCTCGAAGAGGGCGAGCAGCGCGTCGAGCAGTTGACTGCGACCGATCACCGCGGCGCTCGGCTCGCCGCCGTACCGGTCGGGCACCAGCGGGCAGATGGCGGTGCGCCCGTCCACGATGGCCAGTCGGACCGGCAGGCGGTCCAGCACCCGGGCCTGCTCACCGGCGGCGACCCCCTTGGCCAGGTCGGCCAGCGCGCCCGGTTCCAGCAGCAGGTCCCGCTCGTAGATGGCGCGGTAGCTCACCCCACGGGCGAGGGCGTCGAACTCCTCGACGTTCTCCGGGCCGGCCATCGCGAGGGGGTTGGCGCGGCAGAACCACAGCACCTCCTCGCGGGCCGAGTTCTGCAGGTCACGCAGTCGGTCGCGGAGCGTCCGTCCGCCACGGATCACCTCGACCAGGTGGTCGACGTGATGGCGGCGCAGGCCGGCGCGGTACTCCTCGGCCAGTTGGGTGACCCGGCGGCGGGCGGCCTCCAGGTCCTCCTGGCGGCGCAGCAACGTGGCGCCGAGGGCGACGTCCGGCGCGGTCGGGCGCAGCGGGCCGTCCGGGTCGTTCTCGGTGGGCTGCACGAGACCCTTGGCCCGTAACGCCTCGATCTGCTCGACGACCTGCGCCCGGGGCCGTCCCAGCCGGCCGGCCAGCTCGTCGACGCGAGCCGTGGTGAGCTGGAGCAGGCAGCGGTACAGCTCCTCCTCGGCGGGGGTCAGGCCGATCACGTCCAACACGGGGCAAGACTGTACGTCGGCGAGGTCACGGCCGCAGCGCGGCCCGGTCGTGGGGCCCGTCGGCTGGTCAACTGTCGGCCCACGCGTCTACTGTCGGGTGCTGTGCTGGAAGAGCTGCGCATCACCGGACTCGGCGTCATCGAGGACACCACACTGCCGTTGACCGGCGGCATGAACGTCATCACCGGCGAGACCGGTGCCGGCAAGACGATGGTGGTCACCGGCCTCGGCCTGCTCTTCGGCGGCCGGGCCGACGCCGGGCGGGTGCGTGCCCAGCCGGGCCGGGCCGTGGTCGAGGGGCGGCTACGCCTCACCGGTCGCGTCGCCGACACGGTGCACGCCCGGATCGGCGACGCCGGTGGCGAGCCCGACGAGGACGGCTCGCTGCTGCTGAGTCGTACGGTGACCGTGGAGGGCCGCTCGCGGGCCCACCTGGGTGGCCGGAGCATGCCCGTGTCGATGCTCGGCGAGGTCGGCGAGCAGGCGGTGGCCGTGCACGGTCAGTCCGACCAGCTGCGCCTGCTGCGTCCGGCCGAGCAGCGGGCCGCGCTGGACCGGTTCGCCGGGCCGGCGCACGAGAAGCTGCTCGACGCGCTGCGCGAGGCGTACACCGGTTGGCGGCGGATCGTCGATGACCTGGCCGACCGGCGGCGCAACGCCCGCGAGCGCAGCCAGGAGGCCGACCTGTTGCGGCTCGGCCTCGACGAGATCACCCGCGTCGACCCGCAGCCCGGCGAGGACGACGAGCTCAAGACCGAGGCGCAGCGGCTGGAGCACGCCGAGGGTCTGCGGACGGCCGCGCAGCTGGCCCAGCAGTGCGTGGCGGGCGGCGCGGACGCGGCCGACGAGACGCCCGACGCGGCGGCGCTGCTCGGCACGGCCCGGCGCACTCTGGAGGCGCAGGCCGGCACCGATCCCGCGCTGGGCGAGCTGGCGGCCCGCCTGGAGGAGGCGGCCACCCTGGTCACCGACGTGTCGGCGGAGCTGTCGGCGTACCTGGCGACGCTGGATGCCGACCCGGCCCGGTTGCAGCACGTCTACGAGCGGCGGGCCGCGTTGCGCGCGTTGACCCGCAAGTACGCCGACGACGTCGACGGGGTCGTCGCGTGGGCCGAGCGGGCCCGCACCCGACTGTCCGACCTGGACACCTCCGACGACCTGCTCGACGAGCTGGACCGGGAGGGGCAGCGGCTGGCCGCGGAGGTGGCCGACCTGGCTGCCCGGGTGTCGGTGTCCCGGCAGGAGGCGGCGGTCCGCTTCGCCGACCAGGTCACCGTCGAGTTGGCCGGTCTGGCGATGCCGCACGCGCGGATCGAGGTGGCGGTGCTGCCCCGACCGGCGGGCCGGGCCGAGCCGTCGTTGACGGTCAACGGCGTCGAGGTGGGTGTCGCGGCCGACGGCGGCGACGAGGTGGAGTTGCGGCTGTTGGCCCACCCGGGCGCGCCGTCGTTGCCGTTGCAGCGCGGCGCCTCCGGCGGTGAGCTGTCCCGGGTGATGCTCGCCATCGAGGTGGTCTTCGCCGGCTCCGGCGGGCCGCCCACGCTCGTCTTCGACGAGGTCGACGCGGGTGTCGGCGGTCAGGCCGCGGTGGAGATCGGCCGGCGGCTGGCCCGGCTGGCCCGCAGTCACCAGGTGTTGGTCGTCACACACCTGCCGCAGGTGGCCGCGTTCGCCGACCGGCATCTCGTGGTCGCGAAGGACACCGGCGGCGCGGTGACGACCAGCGGTGTACGGGTCGTGGAGGACACCGAACGCGCCCGGGAACTGGCCCGCATGCTGGCCGGTTTGCCCGATTCGGATCTGGGTATCGCCCACGCCGAGGAGCTTCTGGCCGTCGCGGCGAAGGAAAGGCGGTTGTGACGCCGCGTATTGTGGGCGCAAGCACACCGGCTCGCGTCGGCGTGTGCTTCCCTGGGTAGGCGGCCCTGCTCAGGCATGTCGCGACAGAAAAGCCTGCCTCACATGCCAGGATGGTCACGATGCGTCTACCCACGTTGCGCCGGAACCGGAATGCCGAACCGGGCAGAGTCCTCGGCACCGCGCGCCTTGATCGCCGGACGAAACGCCTGGTCGGCCGGCTTCGCCCCGGTGACATCGCGGTCATCGACCACGTCGACCTGGACCGGGTGGCGGCCGACTCGTTGGTCGCTGTCGGTGTCGCCGCGGTCCTCAACGCCAAGCCGTCGGTCTCCGGCCGCTATCCCAACCTCGGGCCGGAGGTGTTGATCGCCGCCGGGATCCCGCTGCTGGACGACCTCGGCGAGGGCGTCTTCGAGCGCATCCGCGAGGGTGACCAGGTACGCGTCGAGGGCAACACCGTGTTCGCGGGCGAGGAGCCGGTGGCGCACGGCACCCTGCAGGACGCCGAGTCGGTCGCCAAGGCGATGTCCGACGCCCGGGAGGGGCTGTCGGTGCAGTTGGAGGCGTTCGCCGCCAACACGATGGACTACCTGCGCCAGGAACGCGACCTGCTGCTCGACGGCGTGGGCGTACCGGACATCCAGACCCAGATCCAGGGCCGACACTGCCTGATCGTGGTGCGCGGCTACGACTACAAGGCCGACCTGGACGTGCTGCGCCCGTACATCCGGGAGTTCAAGCCGGTGTTGATCGGCGTGGACGGCGGCGCGGACGCGCTGGTCGAGGCCGGGTACACCCCTGACATGATCATCGGGGACATGGATTCGGTCACCGACGACGTGCTGCGCTGCGGCGCCGAGGTGATCGTGCACGCCTACCCGGACGGTCGGGCGCCCGGTCTGCCCCGGGTCAACGGGCTCGGCGTCCCCGCCATCACGTTCCCGGCGGCGGCGACCAGCGAGGACCTGGCGATGCTGCTGGCCGACGAGAAGGGCGCCTCCCTGCTGGTCGCGGTCGGCACCCACGCCACCCTCGTCGAGTTCCTCGACAAGGGGCGCGGCGGGATGGCCTCGACGTTCCTGACCCGGCTGAAGGTCGGCGGCAAGCTGGTCGACGCCAAGGGTGTGAGCCGGCTCTACCGGCAGAGCATCTCCGGCTCGTCGTTGCTGCTGCTGGTGCTCTCGGCGATCGCGGCGATGGCCTCCGCGGTGGCGGTCTCCACCGTCGGGAAGGCGTACCTGGGTGTGGTCGCCGAGTGGTGGGACAATTTCGTGTTCCAGCTGTACCGGCTCTTCTAGTTCCCGAGCGATCAAGAGGCTGCAAGCGTGATCAACTTCCGCTACCACGTGGTGTCCCTCACCGCGGTCTTCCTGGCTCTGGCGATCGGCCTGGTGGTCGGCACCGCCGCCCTCAACGGCCCGGTCGCCGACTCGCTCAAGCAGCAGGTCACCGGGTTGCGCAAGGACAACCAGCAGTGGCGTCAGCAGGTCGCCAACATGGAGAAGCAGCTCGGTCTGGAAGAGGAGTTCGCCGAGGAGATGTCCCAGGTGGTCCTGCCGGGCACCCTCACCGGACGCCGGGTGGTGGTGCTCAGCCTGCCGAACGGGCGTGACCACACCGAGGGTGTGCTCAAGAAGCTGCAGCAGGCCGGCGCCACCATCACCGGTCGGGTCGACCTGCAGGACAAGTTCATCAACCCGGACAACAACTCCAACCTGCTGGAGTTGGCCGTCACCGCCGCCCGGCCCACCGCGCAGACCACCGGCCTGCCCGGCAACGGGCACGGCGTGGAGACCTCCAGCGCGCTGCTGGCCAGCGTCCTGCTGGACCGCGCCCAGGGCACCGCGCCGGTCAGCGACGCCGACCGGCGGGCGGTGCTCGCCGCGTACAACAACGCCGGCTACCTGACCACCGACAACAACAAGGTGACCGGCCCGGCGGAGGCGGTCGTCGTGGTGAGCGGCCAGCCGTATGTCGACAAGGACTCCGAGAAGCGGGACGAGTCGGTCGTCAAGATCGCCGAGCAGTTCGACCGGACCGGGGCGATCGTGGTGGGCGGCAACGGCTCCGCCGGCGGCAACGTGGTGTCCGTGGTCCGTGGCGACCCGGTGCTGTCGCAGACCATCTCGACCGTCGACAACGCCAACACCGTCCAGGGGCAACTGGTCACCAGTCTGGCGCTGGTGCAGCAGCTCACCGAGAAGAAGGCCGGCCAGTACGGCGTCGGCGACAACGCCGCGTCCCTGCTGCCTAGACTGCCCCAGTGAGCGAACGACGTACCGCCGTGTCCGTAATCGACGAGGTGCCGGCATGAGCACGCTGGGACGGCTGCTGGTCGCCGCCGCCGGAGCGGCCGCCGCCCGGTACGCGCTGCGCGAGGTGCGGACCGCCCCGGTGGGGCCGGCGCTGGAGCGCACCAACTTCCGCGGCCGTACGGTGACCCTCGCCGCCGGTCCGGCGCTCGCGGCCGGCGCGACCGCCGCGGGCGCGTTCGGCGCGACGAGTGCCGCCTCCGGTGGCGCCGCCCTGGTCGCCGGCCTCGGCGCCGGTGGTGTCGGGCTCTACGACGACGTGGTCGGGGCACGACCGGAGCAGAAGGCGGCCAAGGGCTTCGCCGGGCACCTCGCCGCGTTGCGTGCGGGGCGGGTCACCGCCGGGCTCGTCAAGGTGGTCGGGGTGGGGGCGGCCGGGCTGGGCGCCGCCGCACTGCTCGCCGCCGACCCCCGCGTCGCCGCGCACCCGCGCCGGCAGCGCCACGGCGCGTTCGGCCGGGGAGTCGACGTGCTGCTCGGCGCTGGCGTGATCGCCGGCACCGCCAACCTGCTCAACCTGCTCGACCTGCGACCCGGCCGGGCCATCAAGTCCGGGCTGCTGCTGGGCGCGCCGCTGACCGGCGGCCCGCACGGCGGGATCGCCGCCGGCGCGGCCGGCGCCGCCGCCGGACTGCTCGGCGACGACCTGTCCGAGAACGTCATGGTCGGCGACAGCGGCGCGAACGCGCTCGGCGCGCTGCTCGGTGTGGCGCTCGCCGCCCGCACCGGTCCGCTCGGTCGGGCCGGCCTGCTCGCCGTGCTGGCCGGGCTCACCGCCGCCAGCGAGAAGGTCAGCTTCACGGCGGTGATCCAGCGGACCCCGGGCCTGCGGGAGCTCGACGCCCTGGGCCGGCGCACCGACTGACGTGACCAGACCGGCCCCCCTCGCCGGCGCCGGCCGGCTGGCCGGGGCAGCCGCGCTCATCGCCGTGCTCACCGTGCTCAGCCGGCTCGCCGGCTTCGGCCGCACCGCCCTGTTCACCTGGAGCCTCGGGAACACCGACCTCGGCGGCACCTACGTGGTGGCCAACGCGGTGCCGAACTTCATCTTCGAGATCGTCGCCGGTGGCGCGCTGGCGAGCCTCGTCGTACCGCTGCTGGCCGGCGCCGTCGGGGCCGGCGACCGGACGACGGTCGCCCGGACCACCGGCGCGCTGCTGACCTGGACGGTGGCGCTGCTGGTGCCGCTCGCGCTGCTCGTGGCGCTGTTCGCCGGCCCGGTAGTCGGGTCGCTGGGGCACCACCTCACCGACGCCCAGCAGCACAGCGGCGTACGGATGCTGCGGGTCTTCGCGCCGCAGCTACCGCTGTACGGGGTCGGCATCGTGCTCACCGGGGTGCTCCAGGCGCACCGCCGCTTCGCCTGGCCGGTGCTCGCCCCGCTGCTGTCCAGCCTCACCGTGATCGTGGTCTACCTGGGGTTCACGGCCACCCAGGGCCGCTATGCCACGGTCGCCGGGGTGAGTCCCGGCGGCGAGGTGCTGCTCTCCGCCGGCACGACCCTCGGCGTGGTGGTGCTGTCGCTGTCGCTGCTCATCCCGATCCGTCGGTTGCGGCTGGGGGTACGGCCCGGGTTCGGGTTCCCCGCCGACGCACGGGCCCGGGTCGGCGCGCTGGCGGTGGCGGGCGCGGTCACCGTCACGACGCAGCAGATCGCCCTGATCGTCAGCCTGAACCAGGTGACGGCGGGCGCGCGCAGCAACCCCGGCGTCTACAACCTGGCGCAGACGGTCTACCTGCTGCCGTGGGCGGTGCTGGCGGTGCCCCTGGCCGTGGCGGCCTACCCGACCCTCGCGGCGGCGCGGTCGGCCGGCGACGAGGACGCCTACCGGGCGACCCTCGCTCCGGCCGTGCGCGGGGTGCTGCTGTTCAGTTGCCTCGGCGCGGCCGCGTTGGTCGGAACCGCGGGGCCGATCGGGCACTTCTTCTTCCCCGCGTCCACCGCGCCCACCGCCGCCGCCGCGATCATCGGTTACGCCCCGGGCCTGGTCGGCTACGGCCTGTTCGCGATCCTCACCCGGGCGCTCTACGCGCGGGGGCAGACCCGGGCGGCGACGGTGGCGACCGCCGTCGGCTTCCTCGTGGTGCCGGTCGCGGTGCTGGCGCTCGGCCGGATCCTGCCGTTGACCGACCGGGTGCTCGCCGTGACGTCCGCGAACTCGGTGGGCATGGTGGTGCTGGGCGCGCTGCTGGTCGTCGCGGTGGCGCGGGCCGCCGGCACACCGGCGCTGGCCGGCGCGGCGCGCGCCGGGGCGGCCGGCCTCCTCGCCGGCCTCCTCGCCGCGTTCGCCGGGCTGGGCCTGAGCCGTTGGCTCGACAGGCTGGACGGCGGCACCCCGACGACGGCCGTGGCGCTCGGTCAGGGCATGCTGTCCGGGGTTCTGGTCGGTGTCGTGTTCCTCGTCGTGGTCTGGTTCGTCGACCGGCGGGACGTACGGCCGCTACTGACCGGGGTGGCTCGCCGCCTCCGGCGGGGCCAGCGGGGCCGGGCCGGCACGCCCACGCCGGGCGCGGTGCCCCCGGAGCGGGGCGACGGGAAGGAGACGGCGGTTCGGTGAGCGTTGTCAACACCAACCGGCGGTGGCCGGCATGACGGAGACCAACGGCTGGTCGGGCACCGTGGCGCTGGTGCTGGCGTCCAGCACCGGTGGGGTCGGCCAGCACGTCCGTTCGGTGGCACGGGGGCTCGTCGCGTCCGGCGCGACGGTGCTGGTCTGCGGGCCGGCGGCGACGCAGGAGCAGTTCGACTTCACCGGCGTCGGCGCGCGTTTCGAACCGGTGGAGATCCCGGCCAGCCCGACCCCGGCCGACGCGCGGGCGGTGCTCGCCCTGCGGCGGGTGCTCGCCACGGCCCGGGTCGACGTGCTGCACGCGCACGGTCTGCGCGCCGGTCTCGTCGCCGTACTGGCCCGGCCGACCGCCCCGCTCGTGGTGACCTGGCACAACGCCGTCCTCGCGGGCGGATTGCGCGGCGGGGTGTCCCGGCTCGTCGAGCGGGTGGTCGCCCGGGGGGCCCGGGTGGCGCTGGGGGCGTCGTCCGACCTGGTCGGGCGGGCCACCGCGCTGGGCGCCGCCGACGCGCGGCTCGCCCCGGTCGCCGCCCCGACGCTGGCCGCGCCGCGTCGGCGTCGCGCCGCCGTCCGCGCCGAGTTCGGCGTGGGACCGGAGCAGCCGCTCATCCTCTCGGTGGGGCGGCTGCACCCGCAGAAGCGCTACGACGTGCTGGTCGACGCGGCGGCCCGCTGGCGGACGCGTACCCCACCGCCGGTCGTGGTGATCGCCGGAAGCGGCCCGGCGTACCTGTCGTTGGCCGCGCGGATCTCGGCGGCCCGCGCTCCGGTGACCCTGCTGGGGCACCGTACCGATGTGGCCGACCTGCTCGCCGGCGCCGACCTCGCGGTGGTCACCAGCGACTGGGAGGCGCGGCAGTTGTTCGCCCAGGAGGCGATGCGGGCCGGCGTGCCGTTGGTGACGACGGCGGTGGGCGGCCTGCCGGAGCTGGTCGGTGACGCCGCCGCGCTGGTCCCCTCGGTCGACGTGGACGCGGTCGACGCGGCGGTGCGCGCGCTGCTGGACGACCCGACGGCCCGGACCGAACTGGGTCGGCGCGGCGCCGAACGGGCGGCGACGTGGCCCACCGAGGCGGACACGGTCGCCGTGCTGGCGGCGGTCTACGCCGAACTGGCCGCCCACCCGGCGGCGCCCGGCTCCGACGCGCCCCTGACGGGACACCGCTGATGGTGCGTCGACTGGCCCCGGCCCTGTTGACCGTGCTCGTGGTGGCGTTGGGCGTCGCCGCGCTGGCCGTCCGGCCGCCGCAGGGCACGCCGCAGCGCACCGCCGACTTCGTGGTGCTCGCCGGTGTCGCGGGGCTGCGCTGGGAGGACGTCGACCAGCAGCGCACGCCGACACTGTGGCGGATGGCCCAGGAAGGTTCGATCGGCTCGCTGTCGGTGCGGTCCGCGCACCGGCCCACCTGCCCGGTGGACGGCTGGTTGACGCTCGGCGCGGGCAGTTTCGCCGGCTGGAACGGCGCCCGCCCGGACGGCGGCTGCCCGCCGGCCTCGGTGGCCGTGGAGCAGCCGGACGGGATCGGCGCGAACCTGCCCGACCAGGAGAGCGTGGTCCAGTACAACCAGCAGCGGCTGCCGTGGGGCACGATGCCCGGGTCGCTGTCGGAGTCGGTGCGCTGCTCGGTCGCCGTGGGGCCGGGCGCCGCCGTGGCCGCCGCGCGGCCGTTCGGCCGGGTCGACAGGTACGCCGCGGGGCTGCCGGCCGACCCGCGTCGGCTGCTCGGCTCGTGTGTCCTGAGCATCGTCGACCTCGGCACGATCGAGGGGAGCGATCCGGCGGCGCGCGCCGAGGAGGCACGGGTCGCCGACGCCCTACTGGCCCGGGTCCTGGCCGCCCGCCCGCCGCGGTCGCTGGTGCTGGTCGCCGGCATCTCCGACACCGAGCGGCCGTCGCGGCTGCACGTGGCGATCGCCGACGGGCCGGGTTGGGAGCGGGGCTGGCTGACCTCGGCCAGCACCGGCCGTGACGGTTACCTCCAGCTCGTCGACCTCGCGCCGACGGCGTTGGCCGCGCTGGGCCGGCCGATGCCGGAGCGGCTGTTCCTCGGCCGGCCGGCGGTCAGCACCGGTGGTCGGCCGGCGGACCTGACGGAGGCGATCAACGCCCCGGCGGACGCCGACCGGGAGGCGGCCGCCCAGCGGACCGTCTCCGGCGGGTTCTTCGCCCTGCTCGCCGGGGCGCAGGTGCTGCTGGCCCTGGCCGTGCTGCCGTTGCTGCGCCGCGCGCGGCCACACGCGGGCCCGACCGGCCCGACCCCGATCCCGGCCCGGGTCCTGGCGGTGGTCGAGCTGCTGCTGGTCGCGGCGGCGTTGACCGTCCCGGCCGCGTTGCTGGCCGACGCCGTCCCCTGGTGGCGTGGCGGGCACCCCGGGTGGATCTTCGCCGGGGTCACCGCGCTGCTGGTCGCGGGGGGCACGGCCGCGGTCCGCTTCGCCCCCGGGTACGCGAGGACCCTCGGCCCGGTCGGCGCGGTGGCCGGCCTGACGACCCTGGTCGTCGGCGTGGACGTGCTGACCGGGGCCCGCCTCCAGCTCAACGGCGTGGTCGGCTACTCGGCGTTGCAGGGTGGTCGGTACGCCGGGCTGAGCACGGTCGCGCTGGGGGTGTTCCTCGCCGGCGCGCTGGTGACCGGCGGGTGGCTCGCCCAGCGGGTGCACCGGCGCTGGCGGCCCGCCGTGATGGTCGCCGTGGGTGGCCTCGCCGTGGTGGTGGCCGGCAGCCCCTACCTCGGCGCCGACCCGGTCGGCGCGATCGCGCTGACCGCCGGCCTGAGCGTGGCGGCGGCGATCAGCGCTGGTGGCTGGCTGACCATCAGTCGACTGGCGTGGGCCACCATGGCCGCCCTGGCGGTCGGTATCGGCTTCGCCGTCGTGGACCTGCGCCGGCTGCCGGCCGAGCGGGGGAGCCTCGGCCGGTTCCTGTCCGCGGTCGGCGACGGCACCGGCGGTTTCACCGTGCACCGGTCCAGCACGGCGAACTTCGAGACGTTGGTGAACAGCCCGTTGACGGTGCTGGCGCTCGCCGGCGGGCTGCTGGTGTGGTTCGCCCTGCTGCAGCCGTGGGGTGGACTGATGCGGCTGTTCGGCATCTACCCGGCGGTGCGGGCGGCGTTCGCCGGCACGGCGGTCGCGGCGGTGCTGGGCGGTGTGCTCGACGGTGCCGCACTGGACGTGGCCGGCGCGGCGGCCGCCCTGGTGGTGCCGCTGGCGGCGCTGGCGTCGCTGCGGGTCCTCGGGCACGCCGCCGACCGGACCCGCCCCGCCACCGGCCGCGAGCGGGAGAACGATGCCGACGACGATCCGGGTTCCGGGGGCGACGGGCCAGCCGGTGGGGGGAACGGTCCGACCGGCGGCGGTGGTCCGCTCGGAGCGGGTCACCCCCGGCCGGTCGGCGGTTCGCCCGCCGCGCCACCCCGTACCGTCGTCCTGGGGCCGGACCTGGGCTCGCCGGCGGCCGACGGCCCCGGCCGGTCGGACGGTCCGACGGCGGGCGCTGCGGCCACCCCTCCGGCGCAGCGGCGTCCGACGGACACGCCAGCGCCATCGAGCGAGGTTGCCACCTCCTGACCGCCGGACGCCGCCCGGGTGGCCCGTTCCGGTCCCACCCGGGGTGCGGCCTGCGAGTACCCGTCGTGAAGGTGTTACCGTGGAATCCCGTGGATCGCGTGATCACTTTGCTGATCGAGCACGGCGGTCTGCATGACCGCGACAGACGACACGGGAGCAGGCCTTGGCCCCATCAGCACGGACGACCAGGCACATTTTCGTCACCGGGGGCGTCGCCTCCTCGCTGGGTAAGGGCCTCACCGCCTCCAGCCTCGGCAACCTGTTGACCGCGCGCGGGCTCCGCGTCGTGATGCAGAAGCTCGACCCCTACCTGAACGTTGACCCGGGGACGATGAACCCGTTCCAGCACGGCGAGGTCTTCGTCACCGAGGACGGCGCCGAGACCGACCTCGACGTCGGGCACTACGAGCGTTTCCTCGACCGGGCGCTGTCCGGCAAGGCGAACGTCACCACCGGGCAGATCTACTCCGACGTGATCGCCAAGGAGCGGCGCGGCGAGTACCTGGGCGACACCGTCCAGGTCATCCCGCACATCACCAACGAGATCAAGTCGCGGATCCTGGCGATGGCCGACCCGGACGAGGACGGCGTCCTGCCCGACGTGGTCATCACCGAGGTCGGTGGCACGGTGGGCGACATCGAGTCGCTGCCGTTCCTGGAGGCGATCCGTCAGGTCCGCCACGACCTGGGCCGGGACAACTGTTTCTACCTGCACGTCTCGCTGGTGCCGTACCTGGCGCCGTCGGGCGAGCTGAAGACCAAGCCGACCCAGCACTCCGTGGCCCAGCTGCGCAACATCGGTATCCAGCCGGACGCCATCGTGCTGCGCTGCGACCGGGAGATCCCGGTGAAGCTCAAGGAGAAGCTGTCGCTCTACTGCGACGTCGACGCCGAGGCGGTCGTCGCCGCCCCGGACGCCCCGAGCATCTACGACATCCCGAAGGTGCTGCACCGCGAGGGGCTCGACGCGTACGTGGTGCGCCGGCTCGGGCTCTCGTTCCGGGACGTGGACTGGGCGAGCTGGGACGACCTGCTGGAGCGGGTGCACCGCCCGCGGCACACGGTGACCGTCGCGGTGGTCGGCAAGTACGTGGACCTGCCCGACGCGTACCTGTCGGTGAGCGAGGCGATCCGGGCGGCCGGTTTCGGTAACCGGTCCCGGGTGCAGCTCAAGTGGGTGCCCAGCGACGAGTGCGTCACCCCGGCCGGCGCGGCGGCGGCCCTGGCCGGCGTGGACGGCATCCTCATCCCGGGCGGGTTCGGCGTCCGGGGCATCGAGGGCAAGATCGGTACGGCCCGGTACGCGCGGGAGAACGGCATCCCCCTGCTCGGCCTCTGCCTCGGACTGCAGTGCATGACCATCGACGTGGCCCGGCACCTGGCCGGCCTGGACGGCGCCAACTCGTTGGAGTTCGACGAGCAGGCCGCGCACCCGGTCATCGCCACCATGGCCGACCAGGAGGACATCGTCGCCGGCAAGGGCGACCTGGGCGGCACCATGCGGCTCGGGGCGTACCCGGCGACGTTGACCGAGGGCTCGATCGTCGCCGAGGCGTACGGCAGCACCGACATCAGCGAGCGGCACCGGCACCGCTACGAGGTCAACAACGCCTACCGGGACGCGTTGACCAAGGCGGGCCTGCACATCTCCGGCACCTCGCCGGACGGCCGACTGGTCGAGTTCATCGAGCTGGACCGCGAGCTGCACCCGTTCTTCGTGGCCACGCAGGCGCACCCGGAGCTCAAGAGCCGCCCGACCCGCCCGCACCCGCTGTTCGCGTCGTTCGTCAAGGCCGCGGTGGCGTACTCGCAGGCCGACCAGTTGCCGGTCGACCTCGATCCCGCCGCGGAGGCCCCGTCGGCCCGCAAGGCGGCCCGCAACGGCGCCGCCACGAAGGCGTCGGCGTGAGCGAGCATCGCTACGAGGTCCGTTCCCGCGAGGAGCGGTACCGCGGGCGGATCTTCGACGTGGTCACCGAGGAGGTGACCATGCCCGGCGGCGGGACCGCGCTGCGCGACCTGGTCCGGCACGTCGGGGCGGTGGCCGTGGTGGCCCTGGACGACGCCGGTCAGGTGGTGCTGATCCGCCAGTATCGGCACCCGGTGGGCCGGCCCCTCTGGGAGCTGCCGGCCGGGCTGATGGACGTCTCCGGCGAGGAGTTGCCGGCCGCCGCGCTGCGGGAGCTGGCCGAGGAGGCCGACCTGACCGCCGGGCGGATCGACGTGCTGGTCGACCTGCACAGCTCGCCCGGGTTCACCAACGAGATCGTCCGGGTCTTCCTGGCCCGGGACCTCGCCGACGTGCCGGCCGACGAGCGGCACGAGCGCCACGACGAGGAGGCCGACCTCCAGGTCGTCCGCGTCGACCTCGACGAGGCGGTCGGCATGGTCCTGGCCGGCGAGATCACCAACGCGTCCGCGGTGGCCGGGCTGCTCGCGGCGGCGCGTGGCCGGCACACCGGCTTCGCGGCGCTGCGCCGGGCGGAGGCGCCGCTGCCGCGCTGAGCGCCGCAGTTCGGTCCAGCCGATCATCGAGTACGCGCCAGAGGGGCCCCGCGGTCAACCGCGGGGCCCCTCTGGGTGTCCAAGCGGAAGGTCAGTCCCGCAGCGGGCGACCCTGCGCGTCCGTGCCGCCGTTGACGAGGATCAGGATGCCGTCGATGAGGCCCCAGAGGCCGCCGGCACCACAGGTCACCAGGCTCACGACGAGCTGGAGCACGGCGATCTTGGTGTGTCCGGTGTAGAACCGACCGGCACCGAAGGTGCCGAGCAGGATGCCGAGGATGCCCGCGACGACCTTGCTCTTGTCGGAGTAACCCGGGGCGTACCCGGGCTGGTATTCAGGAGTGGTCATGGGCGGACACGATAGTGATCCACTCGCCCGCTGTCCGTACCGCCGCCCGGCAGATGGGACGATAATGGGCGAACACTGTCCTGACGGCTGAGGTGACGTCCACCGCCGGCCCGGTCTCTGCCCTGACACTCCGTCAGGTCGTCCGGGCACCGGATGCCACTGTGCTGGCTCGTCGCGGGGTTGGACGCGCCTAGACTGCCGCCGGCGGGACCGGTGGACCGTGGCGGCAATGGGGCCGTCGTGGCGCCGAGCGGTCGGGGGAACTCAGCCCCGAAGAGAGGTGTCTGCATCGTGAAGGTCGGAATCCCACGCGAGGTCAAGAACCACGAGTACCGCGTGGCGATCACGCCGGCGGGCGTCAACGAGTTCACCCGCAGCGGCCACCAGGTCTTCGTCGAGTCCGGCGCGGGCGTCGGCTCCAGCATCACCGACGAGGAGTTCGCCGCCGCCGGCGCGAAGATCCTGGCCACCGCCGACGAGGTGTGGGACACCGCAGAGCTGGTGCTCAAGGTCAAGGAGCCGATCGCCGAGGAGTACCACCGGATGCGCGAGGGGCAGGTCCTCTTCACCTACCTGCACCTGGCCGCCTCGAAGGAGTGCACGGACGCGCTGGTCGACCGGAAGGTCACCGGCATCGCGTACGAGACCGTCGAGCTGCCCGACAAGTCGCTGCCGCTGCTCGCGCCGATGTCCGAGGTGGCGGGCCGGCTCGCCCCGCAGGTGGGCGCGTTCTACATGATGCGGACCGGCGGTGGTCGGGGTGTGCTGCCCGGCGGCGTCTCCGGCGTGTACGCGGCGAAGACCGTCGTCATCGGCGCCGGCGTCTCCGGCATGAACGCCGCCGCCATCGCCCTGGGCCTGCAGTCCGAGGTGCTGCTGCTGGACAAGAACGTGGCCCGCCTGCGCCAGGCCGACGCCATCTACCGGGGGCACCTGCAGACCGTCGCCTCCAACGCGTACGAGATCGAGCGGGCCGTCCTCGACGCCGACCTGGTCATCGGCGCGGTGCTGGTGCCCGGCGCGAAGGCCCCGACGCTCATCTCCAACGAGCTGGTCTCCCGGATGAAGCCGGGCAGCGTGCTCGTCGACATCGCCATCGACCAGGGTGGCTGCTTCGAGGACTCGCGGCCCACCACGCACGCCGACCCGGTCTACAAGGTGCACGAGTCGATCTTCTACTGCGTGGCGAACATGCCCGGCGCGGTGCCGAACACCAGCACCTACGCGTTGACCAACGTCACCCTGCCGTACGCCCTCGAACTGGCCAACCAGGGCTGGCGCGACGCCCTGCGCACCGACCCGGCGCTGGCGCTGGGCCTGAACACCCACGACGGCCAGGTCACCTACGGCCCGGTCGCCGAGGCGCACGGCATGCCGGTGCTCCCGCTGGCCGAGGTGCTGGGCTGACCGACTCCACTGTCGAACGGGTCGGTGCGGGCGTCGAACCCGCGCCGGCCCTGCGCCGTGCCGTCCGCGGGTACCTCGACCACCTCACCGTCGAGCGCGGCCTGTCCGCGAACACCCTCGCCTCGTACCGCCGGGATCTGGACCGTTATCTCACGACCCTGGCCGAGGTCGGCGTCGCCGACCTCGCGTCGGTCGCCCCCGGCGTCGTCGAGTCGCACCTGGCCCGACTACGCGCGGGCGACGACGACCACCCGCCCCTGGCCGTGTCGTCGGCCGCCCGCGCGGCCAGCGCGGTCCGTGGCCTGCACCGGTTCGCCGTGCGGGAGGGGCTGGCCGGCGCCGACCCGAGCCGCGACGTCCGCCCGCCCACCCCGCCGCGCCGGCTGCCCCGCGCGCTGGGAGTCGACGACGTTTCCCGCCTGCTGGAGACCACCGGGCCGGTCACCGCGACCGGTGACGGCGCGTCGCTCGCGCTGCGCGACCGGGCGCTGCTGGAGTTCCTGTACGGCACCGGCGCGCGGATCTCCGAGGCGGTCGGCGCGGCGATCGACGACCTGGACGTCGACGA
Organism: Micromonospora sp. NPDC049801; assembly: GCF_040656575.1. Taxonomy (NCBI): domain Bacteria; kingdom Bacillati; phylum Actinomycetota; class Actinomycetes; order Micromonosporales; family Micromonosporaceae; genus Micromonospora; species Micromonospora sp. NPDC049801. The sequence goes on from NZ_JBFAMS010000003.1 coordinate 27,459, forward strand.
GGGCGCCGTGCTGCTGCGCGGCAAGGGCGGCCGGATGCGACTCGTCCCGATCGGCGGGTACGCCGTCGACGCGGTCCGCGCCTACCTGGTCCGGGCCCGCCCGACGCTGGCCGCCGCCGGCCGGGGCACCCCGGCGGTGTTCCTCAACGCCCGGGGCGGCGCGCTGTCCCGCCAGGGCGCCTGGATGATCCTGCGGCACGCCGCCGCCCGCGCCGGCCTGCCGGTCGAGGGACCGTCGGCGGTGTCCCCGCACACGCTGCGCCACTCGTACGCGACCCACCTGCTCGACGGTGGCGCCGACGTGCGGGTCGTCCAGGAACTGCTCGGTCACGCCTCGGTGACCACCACCCAGGTCTACACCCTCGTCACCGTCGAACGGCTGCGCGAGGTGTACGCCACCGCCCACCCGCGCGCCCGGGACTGACGCCCCGGTCGGGGTCGGTCCCGACACGCCGGGCCGGTGCCGAACGCCCTGCTGGTCGGTGGCGTACAGTCGGCATCGGCGCGGACCTCCTGGGGCGACACGACCGGGGTGCGCAGCGGCGCCGCGAAGGACGTCGGACGGCTCCGACGCCGGGTGGGTCGTCGGGAGGGGGCAACGAGCACATGGCTGGCAACGGTGACCGTGCCGAGACGTGGACGTCGGAGCTCCGCGAGCAGCAGGCCGCGCTCGGCAACGATCTGGGTCCGGCCGACCCGGCCGCCTACACGATGCGCAAGCCCATCCCCGAGCCGATGCCCACTGATCGGCACGGTCCGGCGCGCATCATCGCGATGGCCAACCAGAAGGGTGGCGTCGGCAAGACGACCACCACCATCAACCTGGGCGCGGCCCTCGCGGAGTACGGCCGCAAGGTGCTGCTCGTCGACTTCGACCCGCAGGGCGCGCTCTCGGTGGGCCTGGGTGTCAACCCGCACAACCTCGACCTGTCCGTCTACAACCTGCTCATGCAGGACGACGTGACCGCCGAGGACGTCCTCATCAAGACCGACGTCGCGGGCCTGCACCTGCTACCGGCCAACATCGACCTCTCCGCCGCCGAGATCCAGCTCGTCAACGAGGTCGCCCGCGAGATGGCCCTGGCCCGGGTCCTGCGCTCGGTCCGCAAGGAGTACGACTACATCCTGATCGACTGCCAGCCGTCCCTCGGCCTGCTGGCGATCAACGCGCTGACCGTCGCGCACGGCGTGCTCATCCCGCTCGAGTGCGAGTTCTTCAGCCTGCGCGGTGTGGCCCTGCTGCTGGACACCATCGACAAGGTGCGCGAACGGCTCAACTTCGACCTGGAGCTCGAAGGCATTCTCGCCACCATGTACGACAGCCGCACCACCCACTGCCGTCAGGTGCTCCAGCGGGTGGTCGAGGCGTTCGGCGACAAGGTCTACCAGACGGTCATCACCAAGACGGTGAAGTTCCCGGAGTCCACCGTGGCCGGTGCCCCCATCACGACGATGGACCCGGCCTCCTCCGGGGCGCGTAACTACCGTCAGCTGGCCCGCGAGGTGATCGCCGCCCAGTCGGAGCGGTAGCCGGAAGTCCCGGTGTCCGTCTCGTGGACTACGGTCGTGCGGTGACCGCGCCACCCCTGCACCCGCCCGACACCGCCGATCCGGCCGTGGTCGACGGTGCGCAGCCCGCCGGGTTCACGGTGCGACTGGCCAACTTCACCGGCCCCTTCGACCTGCTGCTGCAACTCATCGGCAAACACAAGCTCGACGTCACCGAGGTGGCCCTGCACACGGTCACCGACGAGTTCATCGCCTACATCCGCGCCATGGGCGACGACTGGGACCTGGACGAGGCCAGCGAGTTCCTGCTCATCGCCGCGACCCTGCTCGACCTGAAGGCCGCCCGGCTGCTGCCCGCCGCCGACGTCGAGGACGAGGAGGACCTCGCCCTGCTGGAGGCCCGGGACCTGCTCTTCGCCCGGCTGCTGCAGTACAAGGCGTACAAGGAGGCGGCGGCACACATCGCCGAGCTGGAAGCGGTCGGCGGCCGGCGCTATCCCCGGGCGGTGAGTCTGGAGCCCCGCTACGCCGAGGCGCTGCCCGACCTGGTGCTCGGCATCGGCCCGCAGCGGCTGCTGAAACTGGCCGTGAAGGCGATGACCCCGAAGGTGACGCCGGAGGTGTCCATCGCCCACGTGCACATGGTGCGGGTCAGTGTGCGGGAACACGCGGCGATCCTCACCGCCCGGCTGCGCCGGGCCGGCACGGCGACGTTCTCGCTGCTCTGCGCCGACTGCGAGGCCACCCTGGAGGTGGTGGCGAGGTTCCTGGCGCTGCTGGAGCTGTACCGGGAGGGTCTGGTGGCCTTCGTGCAGGAGCAGGCCCTGGAGGAGCTGACCGTGCGCTGGACCGGGCCCACCGACGGCGAGACCGAACTGCACGTCGACGAGTACGCCGGCACGCCCGCCGACGCCGACCCGCCTCCCGGGCCGGAGCCGGTGGCGGCGGGGGAGGAGGCCGGCGGACCGGCCGAAACGGAAGCGACGGAGGGTGCGCGGGATGAGTGACGAGGAGCGCCGGGACTCCCTGGCCGACCAGGCCGCCGCCTGGGTTCCCCCGTGGGAACGCCCCCGCCCACCCGAGCCGGTCGAGGCCGCTGAGCCGGTCGTGCCCGCCGAGGCGGTGCAGGTAGAGGCCGACGCGCCCGCTGAGGCTGCGGAGCCCGCTGCGGCGGGCGCGGCTCGGGGCGTACCCCGGCGGGAGCCCGTCGGGCGACGGCGGCCGGCGGTCGTGCCGGAGCCCGCGCCCGAGCTGCCCGACGCCGAGCTGCGCGGCGCGTTGGAGGCGATCCTCCTGGTGGTGGACGAACCGGTCAGCGAGCTGGTTCTGGCCCAGGTGCTGGAGCAGCCGGCCGAGCGGATCGGGCCGGTGCTCGACGAGATCGCCGCCGGTTACACCGCCGCCGGGAACGGGTTCGAGCTGCGCCGGGCCGCCGGCGGTTGGCGGTTGTACACCCGGCCGGAATACGCTACGTACGTCGAGCGGTTCGTCCTGGACGGGCAGTCCGTGCGGCTGACCCAGGCGGCTCTGGAGACCCTGGCCGTGGTCGCGTACAAGCAGCCGGTGACCCGGTCGCGGATCTCGGCCATCCGGGGTGTCAACTGCGACGGCGTCATCCGTACGCTGGTCACTCGCGGCCTCGTCGAGGAGTGCGGCACCGAATCGGACAGCGGGGCGTTCCTGTACCGGACCACCACGCTGTTCCTGGAGAAGCTCGGGCTGAACACCGTCGACGAATTGCCACCTCTCGCACCCTTCCTGCCCGACGACGTAGAAGAGCTTGCCGATGCGACCCGATAACCGTTCCCCGAAGTCCGACGCCCCCGTCTACGAGGGCGCGGAACGCCTGCAGAAGGTGCTCGCCGCCGCCGGCGTGGGTTCCCGGCGTGCCTGCGAGGACCTGATCTTCCGGCGCCGGGTCACCGTGGACGGGCGGGTCGCCAAGCTCGGCGACAAGGTCGACCCCGCCACGTCCGTGATCCACGTGGACGGCGAGCGCCTTCAGGTCGACGTCCGCCTGGTCTACGTGGCGATGAACAAGCCGCGCGGTGTGGTGACCACCATGTCGGACGACAAGGGGCGCACCGAACTGGCCGAGTTCATCGGCCGGCGGTTGGACCAGCGGGTCTACCACGTCGGGCGGCTCGACGCGGACAGCGAGGGCCTGCTGCTGCTCACCAACGACGGCAACCTCGCGCACAAGCTCATGCACCCCTCGTACGAGGTGCTGAAGACCTACCTGGCCGAGGTGGTCGGGCCGATCCCGCGCAACCTGAGCAAGCGGCTCCTCGCGGGCGTCGAACTGGAGGACGGGCCGGTGAAGGTCGACTCGTTCAAGGTGGTGGGCACCCTGGGCAAGAGCGCCCAGGTGGAGCTGAGCCTGCACGAAGGGCGCAAGCACATCGTCCGGCGGTTGATGGACGAGGTCGGGCACCCGGTCACCCGTCTGGTGCGTACCTCCATCGGTCCGATCCGGTTGGGCGACCTGCGCACCGGGCGTCTGCGGCGCCTGACCAACGCGGAGGTCGCCGCCCTGTTCCGCGCGGTGGGTGACTGACCCCCGGGCTTCGGGGTACGGCTGCCGGTAGGCTCCGCAGCGGCCGGGAAGCGGCCGCCGGAGGGTGGCGTGGGTCGCCTCGGGCGGCGGCGCGCGTGGGTGCGCCACGGGCCCCGGGCATGATGGATGACGATGGACAACCGCTTGCGGCGCCAGCACCGGGCGATCCGCGAGGTACGGGCTGAGGAGGACACGGTGGAGGAAAACGTACGGGCCGAGCGATGTGTGGTCGCTGTGGACGGGCCGTCCGGTTCGGGTAAGTCCACCGTGTCGCGGCGGCTCGCCGCCGGCATCGGTGCGCGCTACCTGGACACCGGGGCGATGTACCGGGCGATCACGTGGGCCGTGCTGCGCTCCGGCGTGGATCTCACGGACGCCGCGTCGGTGGCCAAGGTCGCCGGCGAGGCCGACCTGCGCATCGGCACCGACCCCCAGGGGTACGGCGTGACCGTCGACGGCGTGAGCGTGGACGCGGAGATCCGCGGGCCCGAGGTGACTCAGGCGGTCTCCGCCGTCGCCGCCGTGCCAGCCGTCCGTGAGCTGCTGGTCGCCCGGCAGCGCGAGATGATCGTCAACGCGGGCCGAATGGTGGTCGAGGGCCGGGACATCGGTTCGGTCGTGGCGCCGGACGCCGACCTGAAGGTCTTCCTGACCGCCTCCGAGGCGGCCCGCGCGGCCCGGCGCAGCGCCGAGGACGCCTCCGACGTGGCGGCCACCGCCGCCGACCTGGCCCGCCGCGACAAACTCGACTCGACCCGCAAGGTCAACCCGTTGGCCCAGGCCTCGGACGCCGTCGTGCTGGACACCACCGAGCTGGGCATCGACGAGGTCGTGGCCCGGCTGCGTGACCTGCTCACCGAGCGGGGAGTGGCATGAGCGAGGGTGGTTCCTGGGTCGAGCTGCGCGAGCCGGACCTCGTCGTCGAGGAGCCGACCGGCCCGCAGCCGGTGGTCGCGGTCGTCGGCCGTCCCAACGTGGGCAAGTCGACGCTCGTCAACCGGATCATCGGCCGCCGGCAGGCGGTCGTCGAGGACATTCCCGGCGTGACCCGGGACCGCGTGCCGTACGACGCGCAGTGGAACGGCCGGTCGTTCACCGTGGTGGACACCGGCGGTTGGGAGCCGGACGCGAAGGACCGCGCGGCGGCCATCGCCGCGCAGGCCGAGACGGCGGTGGTCACCGCCGACGTGGTCCTCTTCGTGGTCGACGCGATGGTCGGCTCCACCGACGTGGACGAGGCCGCGGTGAAGATGCTGCGCCGCAGCGCCAAGCCGGTCATCCTGGTGGCCAACAAGGCCGACAACAACTCCATCGAGATGGAGGCCGTGTCGCTGTGGTCGCTCGGCCTCGGCGAGCCGTTCCCGGTGTCCGCGCTGCACGGGCGCGGCTCCGGTGACCTGCTGGACGCCATCCTCGCCGCGCTGCCGGAAGCCCCCGCGATCGTCGAGAACCGGCCGCGCGGGCCGCGCCGGGTGGCGCTGGTCGGCCGGCCGAACGTGGGCAAGTCCAGTCTGCTCAACCGGTTCTCCGGCGAAGATCGGGCGGTTGTCGACTCGGTCGCCGGCACCACAGTGGACCCGGTCGACAGCCTGGTCGAGATCGGCGGCCAGACCTGGCAGCTCGTGGACACCGCCGGTCTGCGCAAGCGGGTCGGCAAGGCCAGCGGAACCGAGTACTACGCCAGCCTGCGCACCGCCGGCGCGATCGAGGCCGCCGAGGTGGCCGTCGTGCTCCTGGACGCCAGCGAGCCGATCAGCGAGCAGGACCAGCGGATCCTCACGATGGTGACCGAGGCCGGCCGAGCGCTGGTCATCGCGTTCAACAAGTGGGACCTGGTCGACGCCGACCGCCGGTACTACCTGGACAAGGAGATCGACCGCGAGCTGCGCCGCATCCCCTGGGCGATCCGGCTGAACCTGTCGGCCATGACCGGCCGCGCAGTCGACAAGCTGGCCCCGGCCCTCAACAAGGCCCTGGCGAGCTGGGAACTGCGCGTACCGACCGCGCACCTCAACCAGTGGCTCACCGCGCTCGTGCAGGCCACCCCGCACCCGGTGCGCGGTGGACGGGCGCCCCGCATCCTGTTCGCCACGCAGGCCGGGGTGGCGCCGCCGCGGTTCGTGCTCTTCACCACGGGCCCGCTCGACGCCGGATACCAGCGGTTCGTCGAGCGCAAACTCCGCGAGGAGTTCGGGTACGAGGGCAGCCCCATCGAGATCTCCGTACGCCCCCGCAAGAAGCTCGGCCCCGGTGGCCGGGGCAAGGCGCACGGGTAACTCGCTTCTCTTCGAGGGTGGGTCAGGCGTTCTCGCCTGACCCACCCTCCTAGGACGCTTTAGGGGTTGTGGGGTGGTTCTCCGCTCCGACAACGCGGGTGGGGCCTGTGCGGACGGGGCAGGAGTGCTGCGCTAAGCTGTACCGGCTGTCGCAGGGGGAACTCTGCGGGGGCGGGACGTGGCGCAGCTTGGTAGCGCACTTGACTGGGGGTCAAGGGGTCGTCGGTTCGAATCCGGCCGTCCCGACGCAGGTAAGGGGCCATCTCGGAAGATCGAGACGGCCCCTTTGTCGTACCTGGGTGACCAACTGAGTGACGACGAGCGCGAGCAAGGCACGGACGTCTGTGGACTCCTACGTACTGCTCGACTGCTCCCGTCTGCTGTTGGCGCAGATCACCAACGGCTAATGGTTCCTTCGGGACGAAGCGGTAGAAGGTGAAGTGGGGATCGCTGTCGTGGCAGCATGCGGCGGTGACCTTCGATGATGACCGGTACCTGGATGCCTTCGTCGACTACAGCAGGGGGCATCATTTCGTTCGGTTAGACGTCGAAGTGCCAGCGGAGACTCTGACCGAAGGGTTGGCCGGTCCCGATGACGACGTGCCGCACGGCTCGCTGTGGTTGTCGGCGGACCGGGCCGAGTCGCTGGCTAGGTCGTTGCTCAGTTGCGCGGCAGAGGTGAGGGAGCAGAGCCGCAGGCGCGAGGCGTGAGTGACTAACCGGGTGACGATCGGGTTAGACGCCGACGGACGAGCATGGACACCGTGGGACCCATCCGACAGCTCAGCGCAGTTGAAACAGCAAGTCACCGATCCGTGTTGGTTGCCTGGGGGTCTCACAAACACCGGTTGAGGGTGTCAGCGCACCACGGCGCGGCGCGGAGCCGACACCACTTTAGTGAGCACACGCCGCAGCACCAGCCCATGGTGTTGAGCCAAGCCCAGCAGGGCGGGCGCGAGGGCGGTGGTCGCCGTGGCTAAGCACCGCGCAGACAGTGTCGGCAACCCCGACGAGCAGAGCACGACGACTGCCCCCACGATCGGACGTCGTCGGGCTGCTCCCGGCCCCCAAGGCCTGTCGGTGTGGGCGACCGCCCAGTCCACCGGCCCGGTCCAGCGCCGCGGCCGGTACGTCCGCGAGTCCGTGCGGCGCCCGGCGCGGATGCTCCCGGCGATCGCCGCGCACGCCGTCACCGCCTACACGCAACCAGCGGACTTGGTGCTCGACCCGATGTGCGCTATCGGCACCACTGTGGTCGAGGCGATCCACATCGACGTGCCGGCGAAGCGTACCGACACCCTCCGACAGCATCGGGCCGGCCGGGGAAAATATCGATACTCGTCTAATTGGTCGTTCCTCGCTCCATCTGACGGTGACGGGTCCCGCCGGGCGTATCAACCGCGCCGCGCCGCGCTCCTGAACAACGTCATCGCGTCGGCCCGGTAGGAGACAACGCGGGTCGGCGGTCCCTCGACGATGGGAGAAGCCTGTCATGGGCAACGTAGGAAGATACGTCCGCCGCTCGGCGCTGGCCGTGCTTACCGGCACGGCGCTGGCCGCGCTGCTGGCGGTCACCACGGCCGCCGCCGCGCCGGTCGACGCGCGGCAGGACAAGGCCGCGGCGGCCCGCACCGACGTCTACATCCGGGACGTCACCGCCGACGTCGGCGTCCAACCCCACTCGCTCAACCCGCTGTGGGCCAGCCCCGACATCAAGGTCTGCCCGACCGCCGTCGAGTGTGCCGTCAGCCAGAACCCGATCGTCGGCGTCACCAACTACATCTTCATCAAGCTGCGTAACCCCGGCCCGTACGGTTCCGGCACCGGCAGCGGCGTGCTGCGGATTTACCGGACGACGCCGGGTGGCGGTGCCGTCTGGCCGACGCACTGGACCCAGATCGGCGCGATGAACGTGACCGTCTTCGCCGGCACCACGACCGTGACGATCCCGTGGACCGGGGTGCCCGGACCGGGCCACTTCTGCCTGCTGGCCAGGTGGGTGTCGTCCACCGATCCGATGACCTTCGAGGGTCCGGACATCAGCACCAACACCCGCAACAACAACAACATCGCCTGGCGCAACGTCGACTCGGTGCGGCTCGTCGCGGGCGGGACGCCGGTCGTGCGGCCGTTCGCCATCGGCAACTCGCTCCGGGTGGCGACCAAGAACGACCTGGTCTTCACGCAGCCGGGGGAGCCGATTCAGGCCGTGGGCGGCCGGGTCGTCGTCGACCTCGGGCCGACCCTGTTCGAGCGGTGGCAGGCCGGCGGCAAGGTCGGCACCGGCATACGCGAGGTCGGCAGGAACCAGCTGGAGGTCGTCGAACCGGCGAAGGCCCGCCTCGGCAACCTGCTGCTGGAACCGGGTGAGCGGGTCGAGTTCTCCCTCACCTTCGCGGCCGCGGTCGCCTCGGACAAGGAGTTCGCGCTCGATGTGACCCAGTTCGGTCCGGACACGAGCGGTGCGGAGCGGACCGACCTCGGTGGTGTGGAGTACCTGATGAGCGTCGGGAAGCAGTAGCCCCGGCCACCAGCGGGGGTCGTGGGCCTGGGCAGCCCGCGACCCCCGTCGCCGCGCGCTCGCCAGGACGCTCTGGGCGTCCCGGGTGCGCGCCGCCGTCCCAGGTGGACGGTGGGTCAGCGCAGCGAAACCCAGGTGGTGGCCACCGAGTAGCCGTCGGTGTGGGCGCGCAGCCGGACCGGGCCGGGCGGGGGAGCGCCCAGCGAGAAGAAGCCCACCGCGTCGACCGGTGCCTCCGCGTACGTGCCCGAGGCGGTCTGCGCGGACACCCGCCCCCCTCGGGGCGGGGCGAGTTGACCGACGATGCCGGCGTCGGTCACCTCGATCTCCAGCGTCACCACCGCACTGCGGAACGACAGCGTCCGCGTCGACTCGGCCGACCGGGTCAGCGCGGGCGCCGCGTCGCACGCCGAGTCGAACGTCAGCTCGGCGAGCGCCACCTCCGCGTCGACGTTTCGCCAGGCGAACGCCGCCCGCGCGGCGGTCAGGAACTCCTCCGGGACCGACCCGACCTCCCGCAGCGCCGCACCCAGCTCGGCGGTCAGGGCCGCGTCATCGGCCGGCGGCAACGGCTCCATCGCGTTCACCTCCGTTCGTCCGGGTTGCGGCCGTTCCGAGAAACGGGGCGAGCGCCGGGCAGTCCCGTAGCCGACGCAGGCATCTGGCCTGGGTCGGCCCGATGCTGCCGACCGGCACGCTCAGCCGTTCGGCGATCTCCCGGTAGCTGGCCGGCGGGTCGGCGGTCAACAGGGCCAGGAGCTTCTGGCAGCGCGGTGGCAGCTGCGCGAAGCCCTCCCGCAGTGCCTGCCGCCGCTCCGCGCGCAGCAGCTCCTCGTCGGGGGCCGCCACGTCCGCCGTGCGGGAGAAGCCATGGTACGCGTCCAGCGCGTCATCGTACGGGTCGAAGAGCTGGGTGCGACGGCCGAGGCGGGACATCCGGTAGCACTCGCGCCGGGCCGTGGTCGCCAGCCAGGAGGCGAGCGCCTGCGGGTCGCGTATCCGGCTCAGCTGCTCGACGAGACGCAGCCAGACGGTCTGGTTGACGTCGGCGGCGTCGGCGCGGCTCAGGTCGTACGACCGGATCACCGAGTAGACGAGCGGGGTGTACCGGTGGACCAGCTCCACCCACGCCGACTCGTCCCCGCCCGCCGCGGCGGTCACCAGGTCGGTTGCGCTCGGGTCGGTCACGGCGACGCCGTCCGCCGGCTGGTGCGGCACTGCTCCGTCGCTCGCGGCCGCTCGTTCCCGCCGCGGCAACGCTGCACCCGGCACCGGCCGGGGCCACCGCACGGTGCTGCTGATCGGCTCGCGGCCCGGTCGCTCATTCGACGAGCACGCCGTAGTCGGGGTGCCAGCGCGGCGCCGCGAGCAGCGCCAGCCGGGCCGCGTCGGCGCTCAGGCCGCCGGCGGTCATCAGGGCGGCGAGCCGACCGGAGACGTGCGCCGTGGCGAACGAGGTACCGGCCCAGGTGGCGAAGCCATGGAACACCCGGGTCGGGCGGCCCGGCAGCGGCATCTGCCCCTCGACGTACGTGCTGTGGCGCTCGCCGACCGCGCAGACGTCGACCCACGGCCCGTACCCGCTGTAGGTGGCCGGCACCACGCCACCGGAGCCCTGGCTGACCGCCGCCACCGCAACGACCTGGCCCAGCGCGGCGGGCCAGATCGGCCGGCTGGTGCCGGCATTGCCCGCCGCTGCGACCACGGCGTTCGTCGCGGGTAGCGCGGCCACGGCGTTGGCCAGGGGCAGCGACGGCCTGTCGTCCTGGGTGAATCCGCCCAGCGACAGGTTGACCACGGACACCGCCGGCGCGAGCCGGGCCATCGCGGCCACCACCGACGCCTCGTCGCCAATGCCGGTGGCGGTCAACGCCTGCTCCGGGTCGACCCGGACTCCCGGCGCGGCCTGCCGAACCACGCCGGCGATGAAGGTGCCGTGCCCGCCCTGCGGGGCGAGTACGTCGGTGTGCACGTAGAGCGGGTCCTCGTCGTCGACCTCCGGCAGGTACGCCCCGCCGAGCCACTGTGGGTGGTAGCCGCCGGCCTGCCGCCAAATGCCGGTGTCGCAGATCCCGACGGTCACCCTGGCGCCCTCACCCAGCCGGGCCGGGTCCGGCGGCGGCAGCGCGGCGACCGTCGTGGGCGGGCTGCCCGGGTTGCCCATGATGTTGCCGCAGCCCAGCAGCACGTGGTGCGGCTGCACATTCGGCACCGGCCGCCCCGGCCACTGTTGGGGGTCGCGCAGCTTGGTCACGAGCGCGGGAACGTCGGTCTCCCGGTCGAAGAGCAGCCGGGTGACCCCGGCGAAGCCGTCGCCCACGGCCACCACGTGTCCGCGGGCACGCAGCCAGGCGGTGACCCGCTGGGCGTCGGCGTCGGCGGCGAGCAGCTGCCGTGGCCGGTAGAGGAACTCCCGGCCCGGTGTGGTGTGCCGGCGGACGTTCTTGTCGGCAGCCAGCGCCTCGTCGAAGGCGCGCTGGTAGGCGTCGTCGTCCCCGCTGCCGGCGCGGGCCGGGGCCGCACGGGACCCGACGGCGAACGACGCTGCGGCGGCCAGCGCGGACGCGGCCAGCAGTCGCCGTCGGGACAGTTGGCCGGCCGGGCGCGGCGCGGCGGGATGGTCAGGCGACACGGGTCCTCCATGCGGTCGGCAGAAGCGCCCGCCACTGGCCGGTGTGGCCACGTTTCCCGGGTGTCGTCGATTCTTCCAAAGCATAGGTGCGTGTCAATGGCGTTAATGGTGGGTGCAGATTCCCGACAGGCCCGCAGAGACATTGACGGCTGGGCATCAGTTCGGGGACTCTGTGGGGCATGCCCGACAGCACCGGTTCCGGTGCCGGCACGGCTCAGGCGGCGCTTGACGCCGTCCAGCGCTACCCGCGCGAGGCGATCGCGATCGCCCAGCGGGTGCTGGCCGCCGCGCCCACGGCCGGGGCCGACGAGCGCTCCACCGCTGAGCGGGCCGTCGGTCTGGCCCTGCGAGAGCTCAACGACCTGTCCGGCGCCCTGCGCCACCTGCGCCGCGCGGTCCGGGCCGCCGGCACGCCCCGGAACCGGGCGTTGGCCCGGATGAGCCTGGGCTACGTGTTGGCCAACGCCGGCCACACCGCTGCGGCGCTGCGCGCGGTGACCGCCGCGCTGCCGCAGCTCGTCGGTGCCGACGCGGGGCGGGCCCGGATGCAGCGGGGCGTAGTGCTGCACTACCGAGGTCGCTACGACGAGGCGGTACGCGACTACGGCCTGGCCGTCGACATCGCCCTGCGCGAGGGTGATCTGTTGCTGGAGGCGCGGGCGCGCAACAACCGGGGGCTGCTCAACGCCCACCGGGGCGCCGCCGGCGGCACCGACGACGACCTGTCCCGCGCGGCAGCCGCCTTCCAACGGCTGGGCCTGGACCTCGCGGCGGCCGACGCCCGTTGGAACTGCGGCATCGCGGCCGGCCAGCGCGGCGACATCGCCGGCGCGCTGCGCTGCTTCGCCACGGTCGACGAGGAGTACCGGCGGCTCGCCGTACCCCGGCCGGCGCTGCTGCTGGACCGCGTTGAGCTGCTGCTGTCGGTGCCGCTGGTCGACGAGGCGGTGGTGGTCGCGACGGCGGCCGTCCGGGAACTGCGGCGCCGGGGCATGGCCTCCGACCTCGCCGAGGCGCTGCTGGCCCGGGCCCGCGCGGCGCTGCTCGCCGCGGACCTGGATACCGCGACCGAGGCTGCCGCCGCGGCCCGGGCCCGGTTCCGTCGCCAGGGCCGGCGCACCTGGGCCGTCTTCGCCCGGCACGTCGAGCTGCGCGCCGAGTACCGCCGGGGCACCCGCTCGGCACCCCTGTTCACCGCCATGGTGCGTACCGCCGATCAGCTCGACGCCACCGGGTGGCCGGGTCCGGCGCTGACCACCCGGATCGAGGCCGGCCTGGTGGCCGCCGCGCTGGGACGGCCAGGCCGGGCCCGGAACCTGCTGGCGGTGGCCGCCCGGGCCCGCCGTCGCGGCACCGCCGACCGGCGAGCACAGGGCTGGTACGCCCTGGCCCTGTCGCGCCGGCTCGACGGGGACGAACCCGGGGCCGCCCGGGCGCTGCGCCGCGGGCTGGTCGTGCTCGACCGGCACCGCATGTCGCTCGGCGCCACGGAGCTGCGTGCCCACAGTGGAGCGTACGGTCAGGAATTGGCGGCCGAGGGCCTCGACATCGCGGTCCGGGCGGGCGCGCCGGGGCGGGTCCTGGCGTGGGCGGAGCGGTGGCGGGCCAATGCGCTGCGGGCCCGGCCGGCCCGGCCTCCGGCCGACCCCGACCTGGTGGCGGCGCTCGCTGAGCTCCGACTGGTCAGCGGCCTGCTCGAAGACGAGGTGCTGGCCGGTCGCCCGGCAACCGCCCTGCGCGGCCGGCAGGCCCGGCTGGAGCAGCGCATCCGGGACCTGGCCCGGCGGGTGCCCGGTGGGGGCCCCGTGCTGGCCCCGCCCGGGGTGGGCGCGCTGGCCGCGCGGCTCGGCTCCCGGGTGCTGGTCGAGCTGGTGGCCCATGGCGACCGGATCCGGGCGGTGCTGGTCCGCGACGGCCGGGCCAGCCTGCACGACCTGGGCCCGCTCGCTGCCGCGGCGGACCTGGCCCGCCGGCACCGGTTCGCCCTGCGCCGGCTGGTCACCACCGGCGACGCGGCCGCCGCGCGGGCGGGGGCCGGCGACGCGGCGGCGGCCCTGGACCGGCTGCTGTTCGCCCCGCTGCGGCGGTGGCTGGCCGACCGGGCCCTGGTGATCGTCCCGGTCGGGGCGCTGCACGCGGTGCCCTGGTCGGCGCTGCCCACCTGCGCGGGGCGTCCGGTGACCGTCGCCCCCTCGGCCACCGCCTGGCTCGGGGCGGATCGGCGGGAGCTGCCGGCCGGGCCGCCGGTCCTGGCCGCCGGCCCGCGCCTGCCGGCCGGGCACACCGAGGTATGCCGGCTCGCCCAGGTCCTGCCCGGGGCGCGGCGGCTCACCGGGCCCGACGCCACCGCCGCGGCGTTGACCGCCGCGCTGGACGGGGCGGGGCTGGTGCACATCGCCGCCCACGGCACGTTCCGCGCGGACAACCCACAGTTCTCCACCCTGGAACTGGCCGACGGGCCGCTGTTCGCTTACGAGTGGGAGGCGGTCGCCCGGCCGCCCGGCTGCGTGGTGCTCTCCGCCTGTGACTCCGGCCTGACCGGGCTACGCCCCGGCGACGAGGTCATGGGGTTCACCGCGGTGCTCCTGGCGCTCGGCACCCGGTGCCTGATCGCGACCGTGTTGCCCGTGCCGGCCGAGCCCACCACGGCACTGATGCTGGACCTGCACGCGCGGATGCGGGCGGGTGCCGGCCCGGCGCGAGCCCTCGCCGACGCGCAGTGGGCGTTCGGTGCGGCGGGCGACGGTCCGGCCCGGGCCACCGCGGCGGCGTTCGTCTGCTTCGGGGCTGGCTGACCGGAGCGGGAGCGGTCGCTCAGCCGGCCATGACCAGCCGCAGCGCGGCGGTGCGCGGTGCGGGCAGACGCAGCGGGCCGGCGCCGGGCACGATGGCGCCGAGCACCCGGACCCCGACCTGTACTGTGCCGGAACTCGTTCAACGCAACACTTAATGGCAGACCGCGCGCCAGGCGGGAGAGCGCAGGGTGCGCCGTTCACCGCGATACTCGCCGTCGACGGCCGGGACATTGGGGCGTCGCCGAGGCTGACCTGGTCCCCCTCGGAGGAGGGATCGCAACTGGCGACCGTTCCGGGCGCCCGGCGGGAGAGACGATGACAACACCACCAACGCCCCCGAAATCTGGCCGGCAACGTCGCTTGTGGCGGGCTCTGGCCGTGCTCATCACCGTCGTGGTGGTGGTTTGCGCCGGTGCCGTTGGCTGGGTACGACAGTTCGGCGTTCCGATGATGGATACCGACAGTAGTGCGGAAACGTTCGTAGTGGAGAACCATCTGGCGAGCAAGCTGACGGTTGAGGAGACGGGTGGCGTCCCCATCACCCATAGCGTGTCTGCCACGAGCTCGGCATTGATTCCGCTGCGAAGCAGTTGCGCGCGTTCGATGCGGCTGGTGGCCCGAGATCCAGCCGGTCGAGAGATCGCCAGTCTGGATGACCCGCTGTGTGAGCCGCGTACCTGGGTGATCGAGGCCGACGGTTCGACGCAACTGCTGCCTGAACGCCGCTGGCCCTACCCTGGATAGTGCGCGCTCAACCCGGCCGCGCTGGCCGCGAGTTCCGTCTGGAGCGATTGATGATGTGCCGTGGGCTCGCAGGGCTTCACGGGTTGTCGCCGACGAAACCTGGCTGTAGATCTCCGTCGTGATCAAGGCGGCCCGCTTCGCAGGCCGCCCGCGCCGCCGACCAGGGGCCGACCGACCGGTCGCCGATCGGGGACCCCGCGCCTCTTAGCGCAATCGCACGAGGCGCACCCCGAACGGTTGCAGCCCCGCTGGCGACGCGACATACGAAGAAGCCCCGGGCCGCCATGGTGAGTGGCAGATCCGGGGCTCCGATGTTGAAGGCGACGACCAGGGCGAGCCTCCGGCGGGGTCCTCAGGCACTCCAGGATGGTTGGCGCCATCCCGACACCGTCCGTCCGGGCAGGCCCCACCCACTCCACCAAGGTGCGGCCGAAGGCCGACGGGCTGGCTAGCAGGCGGAACTTGCCTCGGTGTGCCAACATCGGGGTCCGTCGGAGCAGTGTTGCAGGACTTAACCGCCGGGGTTTGGGGCTAATGACGTCGTCTTGGTGGGCGGTGCCGGCGTTATCCGGTGCTATGGCTCTTGCCGGTGTCCTCGTCGGCCAGGTTGTGGTCACGGCCAACGAACGGTGGAAGGCGAAACGCGAGGATCTGCATCGCTGGCACGCCGAACGCCTCAAGCTCTACTTAGAGTTCACAGACGCATTCGAGACGTTCCGGAATGAGCTTTCCGACTTCCTGAAGTACGGGCCTAAACAGGTGGATCTAGGTTTCGAGCATGGCAGGCCCATGTATGACATGACCAACAGGACAAGGCTGATCTCGACCACGCTCGTGCATGATGCCGCCGTGGGCGCATGGGCGGCCGCATTTTGTTGTCTTGGTGATGTCCTCAAAGAGTTTAGTGCACATGTCGAGTCACTTGACGCGGAGGACCGCGAAGCCTTTGTTGCATCACTGGAGGACGAACCCGAAGAGGCGCTGGCTTTTTTGAGAGAGGTCGTTTCTGCTCACAGCGATGCCTTGAGCAAGGCCAGTGTGATCTTCAACGACGCGGTGCGGGCTGAGCTCGGTGTGCCCGGGCGCACGGCACCGCGCGAGTGGAAACAGCGCAAGAGGCCTGCACTGAAACGCATCCTCCCTAGGAGTGCGAGAGGTGTTTGAGCGCGCGCCGGGGCGTAGCCCCTACGGCGCCAGCGTCCAGCAGGAGGGTCCGGCTGACCCAAGCGGCATATTCGTCCGAACTCATCACGATCGGCACGGCCGCGATCACGAGTTTCTGCCAAGGGTGATGGTCTTGGAGGAAGGCTCGTAGATCCTCGAAGCGCTGGGCGTGCGTCTTCAGGAGGAGCTGCCACTCTTCGCCGGTGAAGGGACTGTCCAGGGCTGCCCGCTGCCAACGTCAGCGGCGCGACTTCCGAGCCGGGGCCGACCCTCATGCCAGGACGTAATCGTTCGCGGACGCCACAGATGGGTCCGGCCGAGGGTCTTGTCAGGCTCCGGCATCTGGCGCGGTTCCGGTAGGAACTCACGGTGCCGACTTGGACGCCGAGGTACTCAGCGACCTCCGACGTCGTCCACCACTCCGCGTCTGGATCAGGGTTCGTCACGTAAGCCATTCTGCCTGCGTTGAACGAGCGCACCTCACCATCCCTCAGCCTCAGGACGTCGATGGCATGCCAGACGATCGCCGGAGGATGCACATCGCCAGCACCCGTGCACGGGTTGGCACGGGCTATCCAGCCGAGAAGATTTGGCTACGATGCCGTCGTGGATGACGATTCGATTGGCACCGTAGCGAACAAGCGCCGAAAAGAGCTTGCCAAGTTCGGCCGTGATGTTTTGGTCAATGTCCTAGGCGGCATTATTGCAGCGCCTGCGATTTACCTTGCTGGCGCGGCTGTGGGTCTCTTTCGCCGAACGCCAGCCGCCCTAACTCTATCGGCATCGATACTCGCGGCGGTGCTCACGGCGACGTCCTTTGTGGCAATGTTCTTTGCTTCCCGGACGTCGGGTTTTGCCAGGAAGGTTCCTAGAGTCTTCTTTGCTGCGGGCATGTCCGCGCTCGCTCCAGGCATCCTATTCTTGACGCTCGGCTTGGATAGAATTCATCGCACGCCTGTTGGTGCAACAATCTTTATAATCCCCGGCGTTTCCTTTGTGGTGATTGCGGCCGGGCTGCTGCATTCTGGTTTAAGAAATCGCCAAAACCCCGTTGAGTAGAGTGAATGCCGCAGATCACCTGGCGGACGCGTGCCGCACATCAGCCGACGGAGGACGCGCTGCTGCGTTTTGCCTGGTCTCCCACGATGGTTGACGAAGCGGCGTCGCAGGACCCTTCACGCAGGGCCTTGATCGAATAGGTCTGGTGCCTGCTGTCGACGGTAAGGCTGGTCAGCGCCGGGAGGCAGAAAGGCTAGGTTTTGCGTGTGCCTGAGGAACCTGACGGAGACCTACTGATGCACGAGGAGTCGGTGTTGGCCGGTTTGGTCGAGCTGTCCGGCGTCGAGATTCTGTGGTGCGACGACTTCTACGACGGAGCGATCGACGGGCTGGCCCGGTGGGATGGGCGGGAGTTCTGGTTCGCGGGGGTCTATCCACTCGACCGTCGTCCCCGGCGGTATGTCCTGCACGAGATCAGCGCAATGGACGTCGAGGCGGCGTCGGCGCTGCACCGCTTGCTGGGCGAAAACGCTGACGCCGCCCGGCACGGACGTCTCGACTCGACGCAGGAGCGAGCGTGGAGCCAGGCGTGGGCGAGCCGGCCGGATTACCGCCGCGCCTCGGCCGTGGGGTGGTTCTCCGCCTAACCTCAGGCTCATGTCTCAGCCAGTCGGGTGATGTGGTGGTGCGCCTTGGTGCGGTTCAGGTTGGTGGTGCTGCGGCGGGGGACGGCCGCGACCGGAGTGTTGGCGTCGTAGACGGTGATGGTGTGCCCGTCGAGGGCGACGGATACCAACTTGCGGGCGTGGACCTTGCCGACCTAGATGCGTTGCCCCGCGACCTGGATGCTGCCGTTGCTGGACACGACCCGTTCCACCTCAGGGATGGCCGCTGGCGGCGGGACTGCGGACGCTGGGCGGGCGTCGCGGATGCGGCCGAGCGCGGTGGGCGGTAGTGGACAGCGCAAGGTGCGGCGCAGCTGCCCGGCCTCGTCGATGACGTGCAGGAGTATGCCGTCGAGGCGGATCCGGACCCGTTGACCGGCGAGTGGCATGCCGACGCTGATCTGCCGGCCGGCGATGCTGATGCCGCCGCAGGCGTTGACGATCCGGTCGACCTCGACGGCGGTGGTCCGTGGTTCGGGCTGCGGCAACGGAGGCGGTCCGGCCGGTGCACCGCCCTCGGCCAGGAGCCGGGCGAGATCGCGTTGGGACAGCCTTGATGGGCTGGACTTGATGCGGGCGCCGTCGGCGGTCAGGACGTGCAGCCGGTCGGTGTCGACCCAGATTGTGACCGGGGTGCCGGCGAGGGTGGGACCGAGCCACACCTGCTGCTGGGCCACGGTCAGGTTGCCCGACGGTGGCACAACCCGGACCAGCTGCACCGGCCGGGAGTCACAGGCCGGCGAGGAACAGTGCGCCGGCGGCGAGTAGCCCGATTTCTACCAATAGGACGAACAGCCGATCGCTGATGCGGCCGACGACCTTCTTGCCGACCCAGGCGCCGGCGAGGGTGGCGGGGATGAGGGCGGCACCGTAGAGCAGCACGGTGCGGGTGAGCAGGTCGCTGGCGCCATAGGCGGCGATTTTGGAGAGGTGCATGGTGAGTGCGCTGGCGGCTTCGGTGCCGATGTAAGTGGCGCGGGTGAGGCCGTAGGCGAGAAAGAACGGGGCGGTCAGCGGGCCGACTGAGCCGAGGAGGGCGGATCCCAGGCCGGAGGCCGCGCCCACGGCGGCGAATGTCCGGTCGCGGGGTTTGCGGGGGTGTGGGGTGAGGCCCCGCCAGATGACCACGCCGATGAGGAACACGCCGAGCAGGCGCTTGAGGGGGCCGAGGGGGGCGTGGGCCAGCAGCAGCCCGCCGGCGATGGACAAGGGGACGGTGCCGACGGCGAACCAGCCGATCAAGGGCCAGCGCAGGTGGTGGCGGTTGAGCCAGACCCGGGAGGCGTTGCTGGACAGTTGGGTGAGGGTCAGCATCGGCACGGCCACGCGCAGCCCGAACAGGGCGGTGAACACCGGTAACAGCAGCACCCCACCGCCGAAACCGGCCACCGCGGACAGCACGGCCAGGATGAACGCGGCGGCGGACGCGGTGGTCAGGACCAACAGCTCGTGCACCAGCTGAGCCTGCCATCCTCATCGTCGTCGGCTATGGCTCCTGCATCTGGGCGTGGAGTCTGGCCATCGCGAGGGATCGGCCCGGTGCCCGCCTGTACCGCGCCAAAACCCGCACTGGCCCGGGCGGCCCGGTCGCCGGCCGGCGGGAATAGGCGTTGCCGGGGTCGGCGGGGCGCGTCACGGTGCCGAGGCCGGCGCACGCTTCGCCCGCTGGATCTGCGCGTAGACGTGGGTCCGCAGCTCGGTGAAGCGGGGCAGCGCCCGGGTGGTGAGCTGATCGCGCTCTGGCGGGAGGTCGATCACGAGGTCTTCCTGCACCCGGGTCGGCGAGTGGGACAGGACGAGCACGCGCTGGCCCAGATACACGGACTCGTCGATGTCGTGCGTCACGAAGACAGTGGAGATGCGGCGGTTCAGGTGCAGGTCGCGTACGAGGTCCTCCAGGTCCGCGCGGGTCTGTGCGTCCACCGCCGCGAACGGCTCATCCATGATCAGCACTTCGGGCCGGTACGCGATGGCGCGCGCGATGGCCACCCGTTGCTGCATCCCGCCGGAGAGCTGCCACGGATGGCTGCGTGCCGACTGCGGCAGTCCGACCGCGTCAAGGGCGTCGGCGACCCTCCGGTCGCGTTCGGCGCGGGAGAGCTTCTGGTGTCGAAGGGGAAGCTCCACATTGCCCCGGACCGTGAGCCAGGGATAGAGGCTGCGGCCGTACTCCTGGAACACCACTGCCATCGCCGGGCTCGGGCCCGTCACCGGAGATCCCTCCATCGTGACGAGGCCGCTGGTGGGCCGGAGCAGTCCGGCGAGGCATTTCAGGAGGGTGGTCTTTCCGCAGCCCGACGGGCCGACGACGCACAGCAGTTCGCCGGGCATCATGGTGAAACTGAGATCCCCGATCGCCTCGACCTCGCCCCGGCCGGAGGCGTAGACCTTGCGCAGGTGCTCGACCCGCAGCAGCGGACTCGCGTCAGGCACGGGTGACCTCCCTCATTCCGTGGTACCAGCGCAGGACGCGGCGTTCGACGACGCCGAAGGCCACGGCGAGGAGGACGCCGATGAGGCCGAGCAGGAGGATGCCGCTCCACATCTCGGCGATGAGGTAGTTCCGCTGGAAGTAGGCGATCCGGTAGCCGAGGCCGGCCGAGGACGCGAACATCTCCGAGATGACCATGAGGATCAGGGCCACCGAGAGCGCCTGCCGTACGCCGGTCATGATGCGCGGACTCGCCGCCGGGAGGATCAGCAGCCACACCCGTTCCCACCGGGAGATCCGGTACGAGTCGGCGGTCTCCAGCAGCACGCTGTCGGTCGCCCGGACGCCCTCGATCGTGTTCAGCAGGATCGGCCAGATCGCGCCGGAGGAGATGACGACGACCTTCATGGTGTCGGTGATACCGAGCAGTAGCATCGCGACCGGAATCAGCACCGGTGGCGGAATCGCGCGGAAGAACTCCAGCAGCGGTTCGAGGATCTCGCGTAGCGGGCGGAACCGGCCGATGAGGACACCCCCGGCGACGCCGAGCACGATCGACGCGAGCAGGCCGGCCAGCAGCCGGTACACGCTGGGCAGCACGTCGTCGACGAACGCCGGGCCGATCCAGGTCTGCCGGAACGCGTCGAGGAGCGGGCGGGGGCCGACGAGGAACCGGTTGGCCGACCGGGTGGACCAGACGGCCCAGAGCCCCACGGCCAGGACGGGAAGCCCGACCGCGTACAGGACGTCCTCGGCGACCCGGACGCCGAGGCCGCGCCGGGCGGCCCTGCCCGCCCCGAGGGCGGTCATCGGGTTGCCTCGTCCGCGAGCACCGACTGGTGCCAGGCCAACGAGCGGCGTTCGGCGAAGCGGAACACGACGTTCACCACCACGCCGAGAAGCCCGGTGACCACGACGAGGCCGTAGAGGCCGACGGCGTCCCCGGCGGAGCGCGACAGCTCGATCATGCGTCCGAGGCCGGGGTTACCGATCACCATCTCCGCGGTGACGGCCAGGATGAGCGCGACCGTCGCGGCGAGGCGCAGGCCGGTCATCAGGTACGGCAGAGCGGTCGGAAGGACGAGATACCGCAGCCGCTCGTAGCGGGTGAGGCCGAAGCTCCGCGCGGTGTCCCGGGCGACCGTGTCGACGTCGGCGACGCCGTAGATCACCTGCACGAACACCTGCCAGAACGCCGCGTAGACGATGATGACGAGTGCGGCGCGCATCTGCAGGCCGAACATCAGCACGGCGAGGGGGATCAGCGCGACCGACGGCACCGGCCGCAGGAACTCGACTGTCGTGTGCGTGGCGCGACGCAGGAACGGCACCATCCCGACCACGGTCCCCAGCGCGACGGCGGCGAGCGTCGCCACCGTCAGGCCGATCGCCCAGGACGTCATGGTGAGCCGGAGCCGCCGCCAGAACGCCAGGTCGCGGACCTCCTGGAACAGCCACCCGAACACGTCCGTCGCGTACGGCAGGTCGTGCGGGTCGGCCAGTCCCAGTGTCGGGATCAGTTGCCAGACGACGAGGAACCCCAGCAGACCCACGGCGCCCAGCAGGATCTTGCGCATCGGTCGGCTACTGCTGCTGAATGAGGCGGTCGAAGTCGGGTCGCCGGTCGAGGACGCGGTACTTCTGGGCCAGCGTCGCCAGTTGCTCCAGGCCGGCCCGGTCGAGCTCCCACCCGAATGCCGGGAGCCGTACCGAGTCCGCCACCGGCTCCGGCAGTTCGAGGTTGTCCTTGATGGCCTGGCGGAGGTCCTTCTCGTTCGCCGGATCCTTGGCCCAGGTGAGCGTCTTTTTCATCGCCGCCGAGAAGTCCGCGATCAGCTCGGCGTCGGAGTCCTTCAGTTTGTTCGACGTGATCGTGGTCAGGGTGGTGAGCCCGGGAACGGTGGCCTGGTACGGAGCGACCACGAGGACGTCACCGCGCTTGCGCATCTGGGTGATGAACGGCTCGGTCACCCAGGCGGCGTCGATGGTGCCGGCGGCGAGCTGGGCCGGTGCGTCCGGGAAAGCCACCTCGACGAACTTGACCTTGGTGGGATCGCCGCCGTCCTTCTCGACCGCTGCCATGATCGTGACATCGCCGGCGGCGCCCAGGCTGTTCACCGACACCTTGCGTCCGGCGAGCTGGGCCGGCCGGGTGATACCGGACTTCGCGGACGCCACCACGGCGTTGATGTCGTCGCCGTCGGCGTAGGACGACGCGTAGTTCCCGATGATCACCACGCCGAGGTTCTGCAGATCGGCGCGGAACGGGCCGAACGGCTGGCCGATGGCGAAGTCGATGTCGCCGTTGATCAGGGCCGGGATGGCCTGGGCGCCGCCCTGTGCCGGCACCACCTCCACGTCGAGGCCCTGCTCCCGGAAGACGCCCGCCTTGATGCCGCCCCACAGCGCGGCGGTCTCGCTGATCGGCAGCGCCGCCACGCGGACCTTCCGCAGGTCGCCGCTCGCCCCGGGGGACGGATCGGTGGCATCGGAATCCGTGCAGCCGGTCAGGGCGATCACGACGCCGGCGAGAACAGCGAGGGCGGTGACCTTCTTCATGGACGGGCCCTTCCGTGCGCAGCGCTTGTGCAGCCTGACAAGTGGGGTCGACGGAGTGCCGGAAGCATCCGACCGCGTCGATCAGCGTCATGCAGCAGCGATTGATTGTCAAGAATTCTTAAAGGCCGAATCGCACAGCGGTGCGAGTGGTCCGATGGCGATGTGAACACGTCTTGACGGCCGACGATTTTGTCACCAAACTGTGCGGTTGGTGGCGTGGGGCGGAGAGGGCGACGACGTGGCAATCGTGATCGTGGGCGCTGGCATCGGGGGCCTCGCCGCCGCGCTCAGCCTGCACCGGGCCGGCTTCCGTGAGATCACCGTCTACGAGCGCGCCGCCGCGCTGCGCCCACTCGGCGTCGGAATCAATCTGCTCCCGCACGCCGTCCGCGAGCTGACCGAATTGGGTCTCGGGGAACGCATGGAAAGGCTGGGCGCCGCACCCGGCACGCTTGCCTACTACAACCGCTACGGTCAGCAGATCTGGAGCGAGCCACGCGGACTGGACGCCGGATATCGCTGGCCGCAGCTTTCCGTGCACCGCGGCCGGTTCCAGATGGAACTGCTCGCCGTGGTACGGGAACGGCTGGGCGCCGACGCGGTGCGCACCGGGCACCGGCTCGTCGGCGTCCGCGACGGCGTCGCGCACTTCGAGACGGCGGCGGGAAAGGTGGGCGTCGCTGGTGACCTGATCGTCGGAGCGGACGGCATCCACTCCGCGCTGCGCCGCCACCATCGGCCCGGCGAGGGGGCGCCACTGTGGAACGGGCTGACCCTGTGGCGGGGGACGGCACGGGCACCCGGATTCCTGGACGGGCGAACCATGATCATGGCCGGGGACGCGGAGCAGAAGTTCGTGGCGTACCCGATCGGCGCCGGCCTTATCAACGTCGTCGCCGAGCGGCGCGGGCCCGGTTTCGCCGGGCCCAACGCGGACTGGAACCGGACGGTCGACCCCGCGCCGGTCGTCTCGCTCTTCGCGGACTGGCGTTTCGCGTGGCTCAACGTGCCGGAACTGCTGGCCGCCGCCGACGAGATCCTCGAATACCCCATGGTGGACCGCGATCCGATCGACACGTGGACCCACGGCAACACCACGCTGCTCGGCGACGCGGCCCACCCGATGTATCCGAACGGTTCCAATGGGGCGTCGCAGGCGATCCTGGACGCACGTACCCTCGCCTTCCACCTCGCCACCGCGCCGACGGTCCGGGCGGCGCTCGACGCCTACGAGGCGGACCGGCGACCCGCGACCACCGCGCTGGTGCTGAGCAACCGGCGGCAGGGCCCGGAACAGGTGATGGTGCTCGCCCACGAGCGCGCGCCGGACGGGTTCACGCACATCCACGACGTCATCCCGCCGGAGGATCTCACCGCCATCGCCACCGGCTACAAGAAGGCGGCCGGTTTCCTCCCCGCCGACCTCAACGAACGAGCCTCCCTGACGCCGACGGCCGTCCCGGGCGTCCTGTCGTGACCGGCCCGGAGCCGACCGAACTGGACGCGGCGCGACTGGCGTCGGTGATCTCACCGCTGCGCCGCACGCTGCTGGCCGCGGCCCGGGCCGCCGAGCACCTGCCGGAGATCCCGGACGCGCAGATCGAGATCGTGCGGGCCCTGCCCCGAGGCACCGTGGCCGGCCCCGGTGAACTGGCCGAGCGACTGCGCCTGAGCCGATCCACGGTCAGCAACCTGCTCACCGCGATGGAGGGCAACGGTCTCGTCGAGCGTCGCCCCCGTCCCGGCAACCACCGCCACGTCGACGTCCTCGCCACCGCGAAGGCCCGCGACCTGTTCGACCGCTTCGACCTCGCGAGCGGAGACCTGGTCGCCCGCGCCGCGGCGACCCTGCCGGCGGCGGACCGCGCGGCCCTCGCCGCGGCGGTGCCCGCGCTGGAACGCCTCCGCGACGCCCTCGCGCACGTCAAGGACACTCCATGAGTACGCGCCGATCCGCCGGTCGGGACCCCGTGACCGCCCCGCCGGTTCCCGGGCTCGAGTCCGCGTTCGAGGTGGAGGTGCGCCTCGGCGCGCTGGAGGACCACGGGATGACCCGTGCCGGTCACCGTCGCGTGGTGCCTGTTGTCGGCGGCCGGGTCACCGGTCTCTTCGAGGCCGACATCCTGCCCGGCGGCGCCGACTGGCAGGTCGTTCGCCCCGACGGCGCGATCGAGATCGACACGCGCTACTCGGCGCGTACCGCCGACGGCGGTCACGTCTACCTGCGGACGTTCGGCGTCCGCAGCGGCCGCGCGGAGGTCCTCGAGGCGTTGCTGCGCGGCGACGCCGTCGAGGTGTCCGAGTACTACTTCCGCCTGGGCGTACGACTGGAGACGTCCGTGCCCGCGCTGGCCGTCCTGGAGCAGTCCGTCTTCGTGGCATCGGCGATCCGCGAGGCCGACCGGGTGCGCTACACCGCCTACCGCGTCACGTAGCTGTTCCCGCCCGGCCGTGCCCGAGTACTGACGCTGCACCCGGCGGACTTGATCCCCTTCTTCAGGAAGCCGGTCTCGTCGACGATGAGCACCCCGTCGTCGTCGCCGAGGTGCTCGGCCACGTAGGCGAACAGGTCATCGCGGACCGCGTCCATTTCCCACGCGGACCGGTTGAGCAGCCGCTGCATCCGATCCGGGGTGGTGTCGCCGGCTGCTTCGGCCAGGGTCCAGCCATTCTTGCCCGCCAGCGGCGCTGCCGCAGCCCGCCTCCGAACCGTGAGAGAACGGCGGGGCCCCGTGGCACCCGCCGTTCTCACCGTGATCGTCCTCGTGTTGGGGCTAGTTACCCGCGACCGGGTAGTCGTGCCAACGGCCGTAGTAGTTGGTGCTGCTGGCGGGGTTGTCCTCGACGACCCTGAGGTTGGTCAGCACGCTGTCGAAGTAGTACTGGCCGCACTGGTTGAAGCCATTGACCGATGCCGTCGAGCGCATGCTGGTCGACGCGTCGGTGTAGTAGTTGACCCACACCGAGTGGCCGTCGGACTCGTAGTCGCAGTACTCCAAGAAGGTTCCGTCGTAGGAGTGCGTCGCCTCGTCGCTCCCCTGATTGACCGGATGCGCGCTCGCCGGCGCGGCCCACAGCCCCGTGAAGACTGCGCTGATGGCCAGGGCTCCAAGCCCGGTCTTGAGGATACGTCGCATGTCAGGTCCTCTCTTCCCTCGCGGATGGTGCTGTCTTTTCTGTTGCTCTCACGCGGAGCTATCCCGCTGGCCTTCCGCCTGGTGAAGGGTCCATCGGCTCCGCGGAGAGCGCTTCGGCGACGTTCCGTGCCCGGGTGTCCTCCGAGCGCTTCAGTCGGCCGAGTTCGGTGGCGTGCCGGCTGATCAGCTCGCGCTGGTGCTCAGCCGTCACGTCGATGAGAGTGGGCAGGTAGCCGGTCTTGTTCTGGCATCGGACGTCTGCCAGCGCCACGGCGCGCTCCGCCTCGGTGGGGGTGCCGGTGCCTGTCCACCGGGGGTCGTTGGCGGCAGTCCTGGGCGAGGCGTAGCGGTGGCCGGCGAGCTCCATACAGGACGCCCAGGCAGCTACGGCCGCAGCAAGCCGGGGATCCCGGGTGCTCGCCGCCGCTGCTTGCTGCTCCAGCTGGATCGGAAGGTTCCGGTCTGCCCTGGGCGCTCCCGTCATCAGCCGGGCGGCCGCCTCGGCTCGGCACCCGCCCGTGGGGACACGCTTACCGCCGTACTGGGACGCGAGGCCGTAGAGCACCTCGTTCAGCTCGCTTGGCGTGTCGTGGTGGTGCTCGGTCAGGGCCGCGCGTACCTCGGGGTCGTGGGTGCTCCAGGGCGGTGCCTGGTATCCGCGCTGCGCGGCCTGGTCCTCGTCGACCACCCCGAACCGCGCGGCACGCTCCGACGCGATCGACCGTTGGCCGAAGTCCAACTCGGACTCGTCTGGTCCTTCCCAACGCAGCCCGAACTGGATCAGACAGGTGCGCTCCAGCGCCGCTTGGGCGCGGTCCGACCGAGCCTGCTCGTCGGGCGATGGCAGGTACTCGTCCAGGGGCAGTGCGGTCCCCGGCCTGGGCGGCGGTATGGCGGGCAGGGAACGCGGTGCGGCCGCTGGCTTCTGCTGGGTACCGCACCCCGCGACCAGACACAGCAGGATCACCGCCGTCCCCGCCACGCCGACACTGATTCGTCGCATGACGTCCCCTCTCTTGTCCGTCGGAATCCGTGGCGCCGGCCCTACCGCACGAGCGTCGGCCCTACCGCGCGAGCGATGGCCGTGTCGCCGATCCCGCCGTCGGACCGCTGCTCGCCACCGACCGGGTCCGACACCGCGACCCGGAGGGCCGGTCTGCAATCGATGGTGAGGGCCGGGTTGTCCGGTGCGGTCCAGACTGGATGGAGTTGCAAACTGGACGGAGCTGGAAATCGGACATACGAATCATGGTTGGGTGGTTTCGGTACACGTTGTTCTTGTGGTCCTGTGAAGGACGTGACACCCTCGACACCGGAGACCCCACCCACCAGGTCCGGGCGGTGTTCTCCTGGTCCTACGCCACCCTCACCCCGGACGCCGCCCGACTCTTCCGCCTGCTCGGCCTGCACCCCGGCCCCGACACCGACGCCACCGCGGCGGCCAACCTCGCCGGGCACACCACCGCGCAGACCCGCCGGCTGCTGGCCGAGCTGATCCGGGCGAGCCTGCTCACCGAACACGCCCCCGGCCGATACACCTTCCACGACCTGCTACGCGCCTACGCCACCGAACAGACCCACACCCTCGACACCGACCAGCATCGCCGCAGTGCCACCGCCCGACTCCTGGACCACTATCTGCATACCGCGCACGCCGGTGACCGGCTGCTGTATTCGACCCGGCACCCGATCGACCTCATCCCGGCGGATCCGCAGGTCTCCCCGCATCTGCTCACCGACGACCGGCAGGCGATGCACTGGTTCAGCGTCGAACGCCTGGTGCTGCTCGCCGCCATCGAACACGCCGCGGCCACCGGCTTCGACGCCCACGCCTGGCAACTCACGTGGACCCTGCGCACCTTCCTCCTCCGCCGGGGCCACTGGCACGACCTGGCTGCCGCCGGACGCACCGCGGTCGCCGCCGCCCGCCGACTCGGCGATCCGGTCGCACGGCTGAACACTCACAGCCTGCTCGCCGACACCTATATCGCTCTGCGACGTTTCGACGACGCTCACTCCCAGCTACGACACGCGCTCGAGATGGGCGTCCAGACCGGCGACCGTGCCGGGCAGGGGCACACCCACCTCAGCCTGGGGCGGATGTGGGATCGGCAGGGAGATGCCCGCCAAGCCCTCCATCACGCCAGCCTCGCCCTCGCCCTGTTCCAGGCAGCCGGGGACCTGGTCGGAGAGGGCAGGGCACTCAACGGAATCGGTTGGTGCCACACCCTGCTCGGCGAGAATGAGCAGGCCCTCACCGCCGCCCGCCAAGCCCTCACCCTGAACCAGAAGCTGGACAACCAGACCGGACAGGCCAACACCTGGGACACCCTCGGCCACGCCCACCACCAACTGGGGCAACACACCGAGGCCATCACCTGCTACCACAACGCCCGCACCCTGTTCCACGACCTCGGCAACCGTCTCCACGAGGCCCAGACCCTCACCCGCCTCGGCGACACCCACCACACCATCGGCGACACCGCTGCCGCCCACGAAGCCTGGCAACACGCCCTGGCCATCCTCGACGAACTCCAGCACCCCGACGCCGCCGCCATCCGCACCAGACTCGGCCCTCAAGCCGAACCCCGCGCCTCGACGAGGTGAGGAGCGCCGTCCGGATCTCATCGCAGGACATCCTCAACGCTTCCTGACGGGTTCCTGACACTCGATCCGTAGGTTGTCGCGCATGACGACACCAGAACGCCGCCGGCTGGGCGCGGGCCGACGCGCCCCGATCATGCTCACGTCGGCCATGCTTGTCCTCGGCACCGCCATCTCCGTACCGAGCGCGGCCGCCGCCGCGCCTGTCTCATCGACGGTTGCCAAGGCGACGAGCGTGGCGACCCACGAGCAGGCGATGACCGTCGCCGAGCGACAGGCGGTCCTCGGCTACTGGACGTCGGAGCGGCTCGCGGCGCTGAACGAGCCGCTGTCGGGCAGTCCTTCGACGAGTGGACCTGACGGTGCTCCCTGGACCCGGTCCAACGCCGTGGTGCCGACGGTGGGCCGGCTCTTCTTCACCAGCCAGGGCGAAGACTCCAGTTGCACGGCGACCGTTGTCGACAGCGCCAACCGGAGCGCCGTCGTGACGGCGGGGCACTGCGTCCACAGCACCGACCTCCTCGGCGAGAACGGCGAGTGGGCGACGCATGTGATGTTCGTACCCGGCTATCGGGAGGGCCGGGCACCGTACGGCAGGTTCGTCGGGCGCGTCGGGGTCGTCGACTCGGCCTGGACGCAGAACGATGGCCAGGACCCGAGATTCGACTCGTACGACCAGGCCTTCGTGGTCCTCAACAAGGACGAGCGTGGCCGGCGCGTGCAGGACGTGGTCGGGGTCGCGCAGAGCGTCGGCTTCGACCTGCCCGGCGGGCAGGTCGTTTACCAGTTCGGCTACCCACGCTCCGCCTCGGACCCGGCCAGGAAGGGTCTTGCGGAGTACACCGGTCGGCGGCTCGCCTACTGCACGGGTCCGGCGTGGGAGCATCCCGGTACCGCCGACTGGCCCACTCCGAAGGGCCAGTGGGGTGCTGCCTGCGTGATGGGCGGCGGCTCCAGTGGCGGTCCTCGCCTGGCGAGATTCGATCCCCTGTCCGGCCTGGGGGCCGTCGTGGGCGTCAACACCTGGGCCGACTACTTCGACGCCGCACACCAGGCGTGCGAGTTCGATGACGAGGGATGCACCCGCCATCTGATCGGCCCCCAGTTCACCTCGGCGATCACCAAGCCGCTCTACGACCGTGCCCAGCGGGCCCAGGTCAACGCCTGAATCTCCCGGTTGTGCCGACTCCGGGCAGGTCGATCGTCGAGACGGATCGACCTGCCCGGAGTCGGCACGTACGGCCGAGCCTTCCGGCATATCGCCCCGGGGACCCTCCACATACGGAGATGCTCGTGGCGCACGACAAGTTCGGTGCTGACGCGATGATCCGGATCACCTTCGGTGTCGCACCCGCCGATGCCCCGTGACGACCGCCCAGCGCCGGCTCCGGCCGTCGACGATCCTCGTACTCTTAAGGTTCTTTGAAGTTCTTCCGCTCCGCTTGATGCTCGGCAAACCGGCTCACTAACCTCATCTCGTCCGGATCACCCTCAGCTCCACGATCCGGGCGAAACGTCCCCTGAGGAAAGTGGCCACTGTCATGAGGCTGTCCCGCCGTACCCTGCTCGGCTCCGCGATGGCCGGCACCGCGGCCACCGTCGCCGGCGTCTCGCTCGACGCCCTGACGGCCGGTCCCGCCGCCGCCGCGGTCAGCCCGCCCGGCGACGTGGTCGGAAAGATCACCGTCGGCTACCAGGGGTGGTTCACCGGGGCCGGCGACGGAAGCCCGCTGTCGGGCTGGTGGCACTACGGCCAGGACTGGCAGAAGACCCCCTCGCCCGTCAACGAGGCGCTCAAGTCGTGGCCGGACGTGCGCGACTACGACCGGGTGTACAAGACCGGATACCAGAACCTGGGCAACGGGCAGCCCGCCTCGCTGTTCTCGTCCTACGACCAGCAGACCGTGGACACCCACTTCCGCTGGATGCGGGAGAACGGGCTGGACACCGCCGCGCTGCAGCGCTTCAACCCGGTCGGCGGAGAGGGCCCGATCCGCGACGCCGTCACGATCAAGGTCCGCAACGCGGCCGAGGAGTTCGGCCGCAAGTTCTACATCATGTACGACGTCAGCGGCTGGACGGACATGCAGCAGCAGATCAAGGACGACTGGACGAGCAAGATGAAGGCGTACACGGTCTCCCCGGCGTACGCCAGGCAGAACGGCAAGCCCGTCGTCGGCATCTGGGGATTCGGCTTCAACGACAGCAACCATCCGTGGAGCGCCCCGGTCTGCCTGGACGTCATCAACTGGTTCAAGGCGCAGGGCGTGTACGTCATGGGTGGTACGCCGACGCACTGGCGCAGCGGCGACAGCAACGGCGACTCGCGGTCCGGCTTCTCCGACGTCTACCACGCGTACGACATGATCTCGCCGTGGATGGTGGGCCGGATCGGCGACGTGGCCGGGTCGGACTGGTTCTACACGAACGTCACGCTGCCCGACGTGCAGGACTGCGTGGCGCACGGCATCGACTACCAGCCCTGCGTGCTCCCCGGTGACCTGCAGGAGCGTCAGCGTGCGCACGGCGACTTCATGTGGCGGCAGTTCTACAACGTGATCAGGGCCGGCGCGCCGGCGATCTACATCTCGATGTTCGACGAGTACAACGAGGGCAACCAGATCGCCAAGACGGCCGAGACCGCCGCGTTCGTCCCGGTCGGCTCGAAGTTCCTGCCGTTGGACGAGGACGGCACGAAGTGCTCGGCGGACTACTACCTGCGGCTCAGCGGTGACGGTGGTCGGATGCTCAAGGGCGCGATCGCGCTGACCCCCACCCGGCCGACCGCACCGGTGCTCGGCTCCACTCCGACCGCGCCCGCCGCCGTCGGCATCCGGTCCCGGGCCAACGGCCGCTTCGTCGGGGGCTCGCCGTTGGTCGCCTCGCTGACCTCGGCGTCGGAGACGTTCACCGTCGTCGACGCCGGTGGCGGACTGGTGGCCCTTCGATCCAGCAGGACCGGCAGGTACGTCTGCGCGGAGCAGGCCGGCGCGGCGGCGTTGGTGGCCGACCGCGACGCGATCGGCGGCTGGGAGACGTTCACGAAGGTGACGAACCCGGACGGCAGCGTCAGTTTCCGCAGCGCCGCGAACGGCAGGTACGTCTGCGCGGAGGACGCCGGCGCCGGGGCGCTGATCGCGAATCGCACGGCGATCGGCCCGTGGGAGTCCTTCGACCTCGTCTAGGGGCGCGGTCCTGGCCTGTGGCAGAGCGGGTGTCGCGGGCCAGGACCGTCGTTACGGCTGCCTCGTCAGGCTGGCACGTGTCCGGCCGTCCAGCACGCCGAGTGTGCAGGCCTTCGGCGAACGCCGTGGATCTGTCGGGGCATGGATGGTCCGGGAGCCCGGGGTGGGCGGCACCCGGCCCGCCGTCCGGGAGGACTGTTCCGGAACACCAAAGTGCCACGGCTCGGGCCCGGTTGTCGCGGACGGTAACGCTCAGGTTCGTATGAGTTGACATCCGGATTCATGATGACCCGGATGCGACGAGTAGCGAAAGCGATGATCAACCGTCATTGGGGCCTGACGGAGATGGTCGGCGCCGTGCTCGGGTCGATGGTTGGTGGCGTGGCCGGTTGGGTGTTCGGCAGCGGCGCGGGCTATGCCGGCTGGGTCGGCGTCACGCTCGCCGCGTACTTTCTGGGACTGGGGCCCGTCGTCGTCGCGATCGAGCACGAGCGGGGCGTTCTACGTGGCCTGGGGGTCGCTGTCTCGCGCGTCGCCTGGTCTGTCGCCGGCGCGGCGGTGGTGGCGGTGCTCATGACAATCGTCGCCATGCCGCTGGCCGCGATCCTGGTCGCCCCGGTGGGCGGTTGGCTACTGGAGCGCTTTCCCAACGCAACGGACGCTCTGGTCCAGGGGGTGCTCGTGGCGGTCAGCGTCGCCATCGTCGGACTGCTGGTCAAGACGAAGATCGGGTCTGTGGTCCTGGGCTTCGCGTTCCGCGGAATGGGCAACGGCGCTTTCATGATCGTTCCAGTGGTGTGGCTGGTGTTCATGGCGCTGCCGACCTACCCGATCGTCCTGTTGATCGTCTGGCTGCACGGGTGGATCGGAGGGCTCTTCGGTCTGACGCTGGGCGCCGCAGTCGGTGGCTTCCACGGATATCGGTCCGCGGGCGACATATCCATCGAGGCGGGGCAGGACTGGTGACGGCGTCGCGATGCCAGGGGCGGCGATCCCGCGCAACCGGGCCGTGATCACCGTTCGCGAAACGCCATCTGTGCTTCTCACTGCTTGATACTCCGGGCGCGCAGTGTCTGCTCATCCCCCCGGGCGACCAAGGTCGGGCTCGAACCACCTACTTCCGTCCACGATGGACCGGCCCGGTCGAATCCGCTGGGTGGTTGAACCTCCCGGACGCCGCTGCGTAGAAGGGGGCCGGGACGGAAGGATGGCGATGATGCGAGGGCGTGGAGGGCAGCGGTGTTGATGCGGAAAGCGCTGGCGACGGTGCTGCTGATGGTCGGTCTGGTGCTGACCGCGCCGACGGTACCGGCGGTTGCGGCACCGGACGAGACAGGAAGGTACTACGTGGTCGGACCGCCGGTGAACGGCCAGCGGGAGTACCTGTACGACATCGCCCTGCGTACCCTTGGTAACGGCAACCGGTTCCGGGAGATCACGCAGCTCAACATCGGCAGAAAGCAGCCCGACGGCGGCACCTTCACCGACGGCGTCGAGTTGCGACCCGGCTGGCTTCTCGTGCTGCCGCGCGACGCCAGGGGATCCGGGGTGCGCAGTGGAGCGCTGCCGACGATCGGGGTGAAGTCCTCGCCACCCGGCGGGAGCGCTGCGGCGCCCAAGCCGAGCACCACTGCGGTGAAACCCAGTTCTACGGCGTCCAGCGCCGTCGCCCGGTCCCCGACGCCGGCCCCGGCGGTGACGGAGAGCGCCGCCGCCCCACGGGCCTCCGGCAACCCCGACGCTGGTCGGTTCGCGCCCCTCCTGGTCAGGGGTGGTGCCGGCATCCTCGCGATAGTGCTCGCCATGTTCGCCGTGCTGACGCTGCGTCGGGGCGGGTACCGGTTGCGCACGGCTGCCCTCGACGACACCGGCCCGTGGCCGCCGGAGCGACACCACACCCCGGCCCCCGCCGAGGTCGCTACCGACACCGTTGACGGCGCGACTGCCGCAGCCCCGCTACCGCAGGAAACGCCCGCGCCGCCTCGTGCGTCCCCGCCGTCCCCGCCGTCGTGGCCCCTGCCGCCATCGCGAACCGTGCCGCCGCCACGTACTCCGACGCCAACCGCCTTGCCGTCAGAGCCGCAGGCACTGGAGCCGCTGCCGGCAGAGTCGCTGCCGGCAGAGCCGCGGGCAGTGGGGTCGCGGGCAGCAGAGCCGCTACGAGCAGAGCCGCTACGAGCAGAGCCGCTACGAGCAGAGCCGCTGCCGGCAGAGCCGCGGGCGGTGGGGTCGCGGCCGGCGGCTCTGGCCCCGGGCGAGGTGCCCTATCTGCGGGCCGATCTGCTCAGCGAGGAAGGTCCCGTGCACGTCCGACTGGTCGGAGCAGCGAAGCGTCGGGAGACACCCGCCTACGCCTGGCTCGGCGAAACGGAACCGGCGCCCCCGGCAACCGTGCCGCTGGTGCTGGGCAGGCAGGGCCCGTGGCGGCTCCACGTCGATCTCGGCCAGGTGCCCGACGTCCTCACGGTTGTCGGGGCCCTCGACGTTTGCCAGCGGCTGGCCACCGCACTCGCCCGACGACTCCACTCCGAGGGCGTCCGGGTCGCCGTGGTCGGTGAAGCGCTCGGCGCGGTGGACCTGAACGGCTACGAGACGCTGCCCGGCCTGCCGTCACCGCCACCTCCGGGCGAGGGGCCGCCGGATCCGTGCGTGATCTTCGTCGCTGGCCTGCCGGCAGGCGCGGCGGACGACATGCGCGGGCTCGCCGCAGCGACAGGCGGTCGCTACGTGCCGGTCGTGGTCGGTCCGATCCCCGGCGGCCGGTGGTCGGTTCGGGTGGGGGACGGAGGCTGAACCTGGCTGAGTACGGCCGGGAGCGGCCCGGTCACGGTCCCCGGCACGCGCCGCCAGGCGTGCTCCTCTGCGCGGTACACGCGGCGGACCTGGACACGCTCGTACGAGCGGCTGCCCACGATCAGCTCCACCCCGGCGGCCCGGAGCCGCTCGGCCTGGCTCCGCAGCCGGGTGAGCGGGGCGAGCATCTCGGCCGTCGACGTGACGTCGATCGTGCGGCCCCGGGGCACCCGGACCTCCAGCAGGAGCCGGCCCGGCCGGGCCGGCGGGGCCTTGCGGTGCAGACGCAGCCAGCCGCGTGGCAGGCGGCTGCCCGACGCCGGTACGAGGGCGTACGCCCGCCGGCTGCCGACACCGGGCCAGCGGCGGACATCGTTGGGCAGGCCGGCGATCGTCCGGTACCGGGAAGAGCAGTGGATTCGCAGCGGTCCGTCTGCGCAGTCGGTCGTTGGAAGGAGCCGGCCGAACCGGTAGGTGCGGAATCCGCTGAGCGGGGACACCCGGTCCAGCCGTCCCGCCGGCAGCAGATAGGCGTCGTTGACTCCGCGCAGATGCTGCAGACGCGCGGGTATGTGCGAGCGGAGCGTCGTCATGGGGATCGCGCCTCCGGGCGCGACGCGTACCCGCAGCAGGTAGGTGTCGTTCGGCACGGCACCCGGGTCCAGGAGGGCGGTCAGGAAGAGCTCGGCGCTCTGCACGCCCTCGGCGACCGCGCGGGCGGGGTCCACGGGGCAGACGACGAACGCCTCGAACTCTTCGGCGTTGACCTGCTGCCCGGGTGGAAGCCACGCGGGGCCGTACACCGGGGCCCGACGACTCTCGGTGATCAGGGCGGGGCGATCAAGGGCCGTGGCCGGTACGGTGACCGGATCGTGCGCCGAATCCGGCTGATCCGCCGGCGTGGAGGCGGGCAGCGCGAGCCGCGGGGACACCGTGATGCGGACGCGGGCCAGCGCCGGCACGAGGAGACCGTCCGGCGTCGCACGCAGTGCCAACGGGCCGGCGGCGGATCCGGGCCGGTACGCGTGCCACTCACCGGCGTTTCCGGCGGGGTCGAGCGCGCGGAGGTCGCGGCCACCGTCGACCAGCTCGGCGCTGCCGCCCGGCGCCGGTGTCCAGACCGTGGCGCCGGTCTGCTCGGCGAGGTCCCGTGCCTGCTCGGCGAGGCCCCGCTGCTCCTGCGGATCTGACGGCCAGGTGACCCAGAGCCGCAGGTCACTGCCGTACAGCGGAAGGTCGCCGAGGAGGGCGGCGAGTTGCTCACCACCGTGCACCGTCTGGGTCCCGCCGTAATCCCCGACGAGGAATCCCTCTGCCCGCGCCGTGACGGCGACGGTGACCAGTCCGTCCGATGTGCCGGTGAGCTGGTGTGCGATGGCGCGACGGGTCACGAAGTCGGCCCGGGTGGCGAGGGCGAGTCCGGCCGGCAGCGGGAGGCCGACCAGACCGGTACGGGGACGGACCACACCCCGGTCGACTGCGAACCAGCCGGGCAGCGGGGTGGCGAGGTCCGGCGGTTGGATCACGACCCAGTCCATGCTGCGGCGGGTGACCCGGTCCAGCGGTACCGCGTGCAGCGGGCCACCCTCCGCGTTCTCCTGGCGCCGGTACCGGTGTCGGACGTCGGCGCCGTCGGGGCTCACGAGCACGTCATGTCCGAGCAGGCCGGCGACCTCGCTGAACAGGTCCCTGTTGCGGGTGCCGTCGCTGGTCAGGATCCGGACGTCGTGCGCGGCCTCACCGGATCGTCGGACCAGGTCGGTGATGCCTCGCGCATTGAGCGGCACGCTGGGCTCGGTCGGCACCACCAGCCCGCCTTCGGGCCCCGGCTCCAGCCAGAGGTCGAACAGGCCGGCGATCCGCAGGTGTCTGCGCGGGTCAAACCGTCGGGTGGCCGGCAGCTCGTCGATGCCCGCGTCGATCGTCGGTGTCACCGGGTTCATGCGCTCACCACCATCCATCCACTCTGCCTTCGTGCCCGCCGGGATCGGGGCGGCCAGCCGCGATCCACCGCACGCCGCGCTCTCGGTACCCTCGGTCCGCCGACACCAGATCTGCCCACACCACGAAGTTGATGAAACTTCGGTTCAGATTGATTTGAACCAACCGGCCGCTGATCCGCAATAGACGGTGACAGCCGAGGCGATCGGGCTCGGCGATTGAAGGAGGACATCAGTGCTAGCGAAGCGTCCAACCCTTGCACGCCTGATGGCGGTCGTTGCGACTGCCTGCTGCGTGCTCGTGGCGGCGGCGGGAGCGGCTGCGGCTCAGGCGCCCACCCCGGACCCGCAGGCATATGTCAAGTTCTACGTGGTCGCGGCGGAGCACCAGGGGCAGCCGGAGAACCTGACCGAGATCTCGGTGCGCTTCCTCGGTAGCGGCGAACGGTCGGCGGAGATCTACAACCTGAACGCGGGGCGTGTCCAGGCCGACGGCGCGGGGCTGACCGATCCGGCCAAGCTCAACCCCGGCTGGCGCCTGGTGCTTCCGTGGGACGCAGCAGGTGAGGGCGTGCAGTATGGCCAGCTCCCGCCCGGCCCGAAGCCCTCCCGGCCCGGCCCGAAGCCGTCCCGGACCGGCCCGAAGCCGCCGGTCACCACGTCGCCCTCGGCCGGACCCGGCCCGGGCGCTTCGCCGAGCGGGCCACCGAACGGCAGCGGCGCGCCTTCCGGGTGCACCGCCACCGCCGGGTCGAGCAGCCGGTCCAACTGGGCCCAGCTGCGGCTGGCGGCCGACGGCGCCTGGGATATGAGCCGGGGCAACGGTGTCATGGTTGCCGTGGTCGACTCCGGTGTGGACGGCAAGCTCCCGCAGCTCAATGGTCGGGTTGCCGTCGGCGCGGACGTCACCGCCGGGAACGGCCGGGGTGATACCGACTGCCTCGGTACCGGCACCGCGATGGCGTCCATCATCGCCGCGAGCGCCTCCACCAGCGCCGACAAGACTCCCGTCGGCATCGCGCCCGACGCCACGATCCTGCCCATCCGGATGCTGGGGCCCTCCGCGAGCAGCCGGGCCATGGACGCCTCGAACGCCATCGAGGTGGCGGTCAGCGCCGGCGCCTCGGTCGTCGCGCTGGGCGCCGACGTCGACCTCGGAGCCCCCACGGTGGCGGCGTCCATCACCACGGCGTTGAACCACGACGTGGTCGTGGTGGCGGGGGCGCCGACGAAACCGGTCACCGCCCCATCGGGCTCTGAGCGGTCCGCGACCGGTGCGCTGCTCCTGGCCGGTGGTGTCGGCGCCGATGGGCAGCTCGCCGAGGGGTACCAGCAGGGGACAGTGGAGGTCGTCGCTCCGGGGGTCGAGGTGGCGAGTCTCGGGATCAGTGGCACCGGGGTGATGAGCAACACGGGTACCCGGTTCGCGGTGGCGTTCGTGGCCGGTCAAGCGGCGCTCGTCCGGGCGGCCTACCCCGACCTGACTGCCGTTCAGGTGAAGGAACGCATTCGGAGTACGGCCGACGCGATGGAGAACGGGGACGCCCGATACGGCGCCGGAATGATCAATCCGGCTGCCTCCGTGGCCAAGAAGCTCGACGAGGAGCGGCAGGTGTCCGGCGAGCAGAACGCGGGGGGCGGCGGTGGGACCGCGCTCGCCGTCCTCCTCGGCCTCGGGCTGGTCGCCGCGATCGGTCTTGTCTTCGCGATCCGCTTCCGGCGCCGCGCGAACGGATAGCGGAGCAGGCGCGGCCCGGGTACGCGGACGAGCCGCGTACCCGGGCCGTTCGTCAGCGCCAGGCCCACTGCTGCTCGCGGTTCTCCACGAAGGTCCAGACGAGCAGCGGCTTGTTCGGCACGTTCACGTTCGCGTCCAGCGCCTTGAGGATGTGCAGGTTGAGAACGCCGCCCTTGCTGTTCATCCGCCACACCTGGGTGGGGCTTCCGTTACAGGTGGCGGCCATGACGGCCGCCCCGTCCTTGTTGGCGCCGTCCTGCACGTCCATGCAGAGGCCCGAGGCGCGGAACGTTCCGTCGGCGAGTACCACCCACCACTGGGTCGGGTCGTCGTTGTCGCACGTCTTCAAGGTCAGCCGGGTCCCCCCGACGGTCCCGCCGGTGCTGACGCAGAGCTTGCTCATCGGGTGGTAGAGCTGCTTTGCGCCGACGGGACGGACGGGCTGCTTGGAAGGCGTCGGCGGGGCCGGCGGATCGCCGGCCGTCGGGGTCGGCGTGCCCGGACCGGCCGGCGTCGGCGCGGCAGGGGTCACCGACGGTGGCGCGGGCGTGGACGGGGCCGGCTTGGCGCCGACCACCAGCCGCCCGTCGAGCGCGTAGAAGTCGGTGAGTGACTTGACCGACTTCAGGAAGGCCTTGGTGTCGCCGTCGAGGACGCCGCCGCTCTGCCGCACCGCGGTCGGGCCGCTGCGGTAGGCGGCGAGCGCGAGCAGGTAGGGGTCGCCCTCAAGGGGGGACAGTTCGCCGGCCATCGCGCACATGGCGGTGCCGACGGCCGGGATCGCGACGGCGGGCTCCCAGGCGGAGGCGTCGCTTGGCCCGTACGCCTGCCACACCTCGGGAAGGAACTGTGCGATTCCCCGCTGGCCGGCGGGCCCGAGCAGGTTCGGGTCGAACCTGGAGAGCGCCATCAGCTGCGCCGCGACCGCCGGGGGAGTCACGGCCGGGCAGACCGAGCCGGCCCGCAGGAGCAGATCGACGTACTCGTTCGGGACTCCCTTGGCGTCCACCTCCGGCCCGGTCGGCGCGACGCCACCGGGCCCGCCGAGATGGGTCCGCTTCCCGTAGTACGCGGCGTAGCCGCTGACCTGGTCGACGTAGTCGACCGCGTCCGGCGGCACCGCGCCGGCCGTGGTCACCGACTCCAGGCCGCTGTGGAAGGCGGCGACCGACAGCCGCCACGAGTCACCGGAGACGTTGGCGAGGCGCAGCTTGCCGCTGTAGTCGCACACCTGGTGAGCCAGTGCGACGATGTTCGCGGCCCCGTCGGAGCGTTCCGCGTCCGGCCACGGCTTCCAGAGTTTCCAGTCCTGGTTGTCGAGTCCGGCGATGCCCGTGCCTCCGGATGCGGTCTCCGTCGCGCTCCAGGCCAGTTTCGACTCGGCCATGAGCTGGCCGGCGAGCCGGGCCGGGCTCAGCATCGGGCAGGAACGGGCTGCGGCCACGATGACCGCGGCCTGTTCGTCGGAGACCGGTCCGCCGATCAGCTGGTCGCGGGCCGAGGCGACGCCCCAGCCGATCGCGGCGATCGCCGCGCAGACGACGGCCAGGGCAGCTGCGGCGACGGCCACGATTCGGCGCGGTGTCCGGCCGAACCAGGGCCGGATGGTGCGGGGGTCGGTTGTCACGGGGCCATCCCTTTCGGCGGGGCGACATCACTGTCGTGACGGATCAGCTGCCGCATATGTTCACCGCACGACCACGAATCCATCAAATTTTGTCTCCCCGGCGATTGAACCGGAGGGGGGTCGGGACCGTGGACGTGGCTGTCTTCGACGGTTCGCGCCTCGCTGCGCCCCACCGTCCAGCATGCCGATCGATGGAGGTGTGTCCGTTGCTGACCAGACGAAAGATGCTCGGACTGGGGGTCGCCGGTGCGGCGGTGGTGGGTGTGCCGCTGGTGGCGACACCGTTACTGGCGCGAGCCAGGGCCGAGGGTGGACTGCCGCTGACCGTGGTCAACAGTACCGGTCGCTACGCGAACTCCTCGATCCACATGTACATCACCGGGTACGACCCCGTGACCAGGCAGATGGGCTACGTCAGGAGCCCGGGGAGGTTCACCCCCGCCTCGTTCGCGGACAACGGCACGGACGGGTTCCTGGACATCGCCGTCCCCCTCGCCGAGGAGGGCGCCACTCCGTTCGTCCTGCCGATGCTCGACGGTGGACGGATCTACTTTTCGATCGACGGGCGGCTGCGCTTCAAGGTGGTCGACGGTGGCGGAAAGCCGATGTTGCAGGAGCCGGCGGGGTCCGTCGAGAGCGATCCGAACTTCGGGGTGCTCTGGGATTTCTGGGAGTTCACCTACAACCCGAACGGCATGCACTGCAACACCACGATGGTCGACATGTTCAGCATCCCGATCGCGACGCGGCTGGTCGGCGCGGGAGAACACACCGCCGGGAAGCTCACCGACGGCGGCCGGGACGCGATCTTCGCGGAGGTGGCACGGCAACCCGGGTATGAGCGGCTGATCATCGGAGACGGGCTTCGCGTCATCGCGCCGGGTCACGGCATCGTCGCGGGTCGCTTCTCGCCCACCTACTTCGACGGCTATATCGCCGAGGTGTGGGATCGGTACCGTGGCACCGACCTGCGTGTCTCCAACGAGTTCGGCGCCTTCACCGGTCGGGTGGGCGACGACGGGAGGATGCACTTCGACGGTGGGATCGGCGCCTTCGACCGGCCGACCACGATGGACGTGCTCATGTGCAACGGCACGTTCAGCAGGCCCAATGACGCGAGCGGAAAGGTGGCCGCGGCGCTGGCCGCCGGGTTCAACCGGTCGGTGCTGGACCGGCCGTTCCAACCCGTCGACGACCGAGCGGCCTTCTACCAGCACTCGGTGACCAACCACTACTCCCGGATCCTGCACAACCACTCCGCGAACGGTCGGGTGTACGGCT
Source organism: Micromonospora sp. NPDC049801 (assembly GCF_040656575.1). Classification (NCBI taxonomy): domain Bacteria; kingdom Bacillati; phylum Actinomycetota; class Actinomycetes; order Micromonosporales; family Micromonosporaceae; genus Micromonospora; species Micromonospora sp. NPDC049801. The sequence continues at coordinate 68,616 of NZ_JBFAMS010000003.1, forward strand.
TCCCGTACGACGACATCGTCGGGGACGCCTCGTACATCCAGGATTCGACGCCCCGGGAGGTGACCGTCACCCTCACCCCGTTCGCCGGCGGCGAGGCGTCGTACCCGATCGCGCAGCCCCCGCCCGCGGCGGTGCCGGCCCCGGCCCCGACGGCCGCGGCGGGAGTGGCCGTCGCGGCCGGGACCGCCGGTGGTCAGGTCCGCGTCGCCGATCAGGAGATCGCCGCGTCCGGTTTCGACCGCGAGCAGGGTGTACGCCGAGAGCCCTGCGGCGAGGGCGGCGAGAACCTCTGTTCCATCGCCAACGGTGACTGGGTCGCCTACCACGGGGTCGAGTTCGGCGACCGGCCGATGACGCAGTTCGTCGTCCGGGTCGCCTCTGGCGCCGACCTGGGGCTCTCCGGGCTGATCCAGGTACGCCTGGACAGCGAGACGAGTCCGCCGATCGGAACCATCGCGGTGGCCAGCACCGGTGGTTGGCAGCGGTGGTTGACCATCCCGGGGAACATGGCGGCGGTCACCGGCCGGCACGACGTGTTCCTCACCTTCGCCAGCGGGCAGCCCCAGGAGTACCTGAACATCAGGTGGTTGCGCTTCGGACGGTGACACGGACAATCCTCTGTGGATCCCCACCGGCGGCCGGTCGCTCTCAATCGTCTCGTAGCCGAAACACGCCGACTGGCGGGTACGGCTATCCTCCCCGGAGAGCGTCCGGTCGAAAGCGGGCGAGGCGCCGGTGTGGTCGTGCGGGTCCTACCCGTGCGTCAGGGGAGGCGGTCTGTGTCGGCGGTGCACAACGAAGCGCTCGGTCCGTGGGCTGGGGACTCCGCCGCCAGTGGCCCTTCCGCCGCCGAAGCCCTGATGCGGCAGATCTTCGAGGAGCACCGGGTCCCGCTGTTGCGGTTCCTCACCCGGCTCGTCCTCGGCCAGCGGGAACTGGCCGAGGATCTGGTGCAGGAGACGTTTCTGCGTACCTGGCGGAACCTGGACATGCTCGCCACCGACCCGCAGAGGATCGCCCCGTGGTTGTACACGGTCGCCCGGCATGTGGCCATCGACGCGATCCGGTCGCGGCAGTCACGTCCGCAGGAGATCAACCTGCCGGACCTCAACCGGGTCTCCTCGGCCGAGGACGTGATGGATCGCGTGGTGAGCAACCACACCGTGCAGGTGGCCCTGAAGCAGATCAGTCCGGAGCATCGGCAGGTGCTGATCGAGATGTACTACAAGGGGGCTTCCATCGCCGAGGCGGCGGAGCGCCTCGGGATACCCGAGGGTACGGTAAAATCCCGGACGTACTATGCGGTTCGCGCGCTGCACGCGGCGATCGGCTCGACGGAGTCGTCGTGATCCCGGCCCGGCCGTTCCGAGCCTGGCCTGTCGACCAGCACGCAAGCGGTCCCGGGATGCCACCACCTGGTGCGGTGTCGACGCGTTGAGGAGAAGCGGGATGGGTCCAGGCGGTGAGCATGCCACCGACGAGCAGTCGAGGCTGGCGCTCTACCTGCTCGGCGCCCTCGACGAGGCCGACCGTGTCGCGTTCGAGGAGCATCTGGCTGGGTGTTGGCGCTGCCTGAACGAGGCGACTGAGGTCGGGGCCTCGACCAGCGGCCTGGCCGGTCTGGCGGACGTCGACTGGGAGCTGCCGGTGGCGGCGGACCCGCCGCCGAACCCCGCCGCGCGATCGGGCGGTGACCCGGCCGGGTCGGCTCGACCCACCGGCGCGCGGCCCGGCGGGGATCGGCCGGCGGGTGCCCGCCCGGATCGCGGCCCGACCAACGATCGCGGCGGCGCACGTCGTCGTCGCATCCGGATCTGGGGCGGTGCGGCCGCCGCGGTTCTGGCCCTGGCCCTGGCCGGTGGGGTCGTCGTGGTCAACGGGCGGGGCGACCCCGAGCCGACGCTGACCGCCTCGGGTGAAGCGCCCGCCTACGGCGCGAGCCTCTCCGTCCTGGTCACCGCCGACGACAGCGACCACTCCACGATCCGGATCACCGTCACGGGCCTGCGACCGGGCCTGCGCTATCGGCTCTACGCGGTGACCCGCGACGGGGTCACCCACACGGTACGGGACTGGTTGGCGTCGAACGGCCCGCAGAAGGTGACCGGCGAGACCGCGTTGCCGATCGACGAGCTGGCGTTCATCACCGTCGGGACCAGCGACGGCGTCGGCGTCGTCACCGCTCCGATCACTCGCGGCGCCGGCTCTCCCCGCTGAACGAGGTGAACCCGCGCCAGGGGTGAGCCGTAGAGCTCCGGACAACAGAACCCGAAGCTCTCCGGAGGTACCGCCATGCCCGAGGTAAACGCACCCGATCCGCGTGGCTCGCGAGCCGGTCAGCACCATGACCGGCCGCGCGACCCGATCGAGGTCGAGGTGGAAGCTCTGGCGCTCGTGACCCTCGGCAATGAGCTGCACAAGCTCTGGGCCAGGCGCGAGGCTGCTGGCCAGCCGCCGTCCGACGACGTGGTTGAGGCGATCGGGATCGTCAAGGAGCGCATGGGGCGCCTTCCATCGGAGACCCCGGCGCAGGGTGTGGCGGCGGGCGTTCCGTCCACAGTGCCGACAGCCCCGCCCGTCGGGTCGGCGGCGCACGTTCAATGGCACGACGAATTCCTCAACCTTCTCGTGCGTACCGCCCGGAAGGTGAGGCGTTGGCTGAAGGAACTGGACGCGAGATCGGACCGCTCTGACGGGCTCCCGACCGATCTGCGGAATCTGCCGGACCTGAGCAGCATCGACCCCCGCAGCGATCTCTATCGGCGTACGAGCAACCGTCTCGGTGAGCTGCTCGACCAGAGCCCGGTCCTACGGCGACTCTCGTCGAGCGGGAACCTCGACGGCGTGTCCCGGCACCTCCCGCAGCTCAGGATCGAACGTCGGGAGTACCCGATCCCATCCGCCCGGCCCGGCCCGCCGCTGGCCGACATCGCGGCCATGCCGTCGTTGCGGGCCGATCGAGCCGGCGGACCGGACCACGATTCCGGCCGGGCAGAGCCGAATAGCCCGGCACACCTGCCGCGCCAGCAACGACGGGCCACTTCAGCGGGGCTGTGAGCGCGCGTCCGGATCGCGTGGTGACTCAGGTCGGGCTGGCGGACGGGAAGGACGGCGGTGGGCCACCGAGGCCCTGGTACTGGCCGAAACGGGCCCGCACCTTTGCCAGGTAACCCTGGGCCTGGGCCGTCGCGGGGATCCCACCTGCCTCCCGCACGGCGTCCATGCCCTGGTCGTACGCGACAAGGGCCAGGTCGAGCGCGCTGCCGATCGCCTGCTTGCTGTCGATGAGGCTCTGCGCCTCGTCGGCCAGGGCGCAGAGGTACCGGCCCTGCGCCATGATCGAGTCCTTCTGGTCGAGGGCGGACGTCTTGTCGTTCTTGTCGGTGTCCTTGCCGTACCGGGTGAAGACGGCGGGTGGCAGTTGGGAGATGCCCACCTCACCGTCCGCGCCGACCTTGGCGCCATCCCAGCGCGATTCGACCTCGATCTGCGCCGCGATCACGATCGGGCCGATCGAGGTGCAGATGGCACCCGCGTCCTCGATCGTGTCGGCCAGGGACACCGGCACCTGCGTCCGGTCCAGCGTTCCCTTGCCGTCGCCCTGGAACGCGGCCAGCGACTCGTCGGCCCGGTCCCAGGCGTCGCCGCTGTCGCTGCCGCCGGGGCCGGTGAACAGGATGATCAGCACGATCAGTGGGAACAGCAGGACGCCGAGCCCGCCGATGATGAGCACCGCCCCGGCGACGACGACAACGACGACCGGGCCGCCCATCAGACAGGTCGTGGCTGTCGCGATCGCCGCGCCGACCAGGACGGCCGTGCTCTTCTGCGAGCCACCGTCCTTCGCGCTCGAACCGCTCATGTCCCTCTCCCTCGGGGTTGTCGTGCACGAAAAATGTCGAACCCGCCTTGAACCGGGGGCTGAGGTCCGCCGTAGAGGCGTCCGTCATCCGGTCCGGGGTCGCCGGTCCAACGGGACCAAGCAGCGCCTGGTTCAACGGCGGCGGCCCGAATACCAACCGGACCGATGGCATCGGACGTCGAGAGCGGTGCGGACAGGAAGAGGGTGGTGATTCGGATGGGCGTTCCATCAGCGGTCGACGCGGCACGGCGGGTGCCGCTGGGAGCGGCCGGTCACGCGGGGGCCTACGGCGACGTCGTGACCCCGCAGTGGGCCCTTTCCGAGCAGGGGATCGGGTGGATAGCGGCGCACGGCGGCGCCGGGACCACCACGCTCACCCGGATGCTCGGCGGGATCGACCTCGGCTGCCGCTGGCCGGACGCCGCGCTCGGGGAGCCGGCGAAGGTGATGCTGGTGGCACGGACCAACGCCGAGGGGATGGGTGCCGCCGGACGGGCGCTGAACGCGTTGCGCGAGGGCCGGCATCCGGCCGCCATGCGGCTGATCGGTCTGGTGTTGGTGGCGGACGCGCCCGGTCGGCTGCCCCTTCCGCTCGCGCGCCGGATCCGGGTGCTGCGGTCGATCGCCCCGGTGCACCGGGTGCCGTGGATGCCTGCCTGGCGTCTGGGGATCCCACCCAGACAGCTGCCGAAAGAGTTGTTCGGCTTGGCCGGTGTCGTCGGTGCCGATCGTGAGCTACCCGGGCGCAAGGGGTGATCCAGGTGAACGTCGCACCGCGGGGCATGCCGGTGCCGCAGCGGGAACCGATGCCCTCGCTCGCGCCGCTGCCCCAGTACGACCCGCTGGGAAGCGGCGGGCTGGAGCCCCTGCTCAACCTGCTCGCCTGGGCGGTCACGGCCACCAGCGTCGCGGGACTGATGATCGTCGGCATCCTGATGATGCTTCAGCTGAATCGAGGCACCCCGGGTGAGGAGAGCGAACACTTCCGCGGCTTCACCATCGTCATGTTCGCCTGCCTGCTCGGGGCCAGCGCGGGGCCGCTGGTGACCTGGTTCGGCGACCTTGGACTCTGAGCCGTTTTCTACCTTTTCATACGAGTTGAGTCCCACCTATGCGGTCACATCGGTGGCCTACGCCTCAAGGAGACGCACCCCATGAACCTGATGGACCTTCCCTACGTCCTCGCCGCCTCCATCTCCGTCCGCGTGCCGGAACTCCCCAGGCCGGTCGCGGGCGTCTTCGACCCCAAGCCCGGGGCGCCGGGTCAACTGAAGGATCTCGTGGACAAGTTGCTCGGTCTGATCGCCTGGGCCGGTACCGCCGCCGGTACCGCCGGGGTGCTGATCACCGGGGTCATGATGGCCATCTCGATGAAGCGCGGCGAGAGCTCGGAGCACATGTCGCGGCTCGGCATGGTGCTCGGCGGCTGCATCCTGGTCTCCGCCGCTGGTCCACTCGCGGACTTCTTCCTCTGACGTCGACCGGCTGACACGGGAGAGACGCATCATGTTCGGTAGCGGCAGACGACGCTCCGATGAGGATCCGCCGTTCTGGCGGCAACAGGGGTGGATCCTGTCGGCCGCGTTCATCGTGGGTTCCGCCCTGCTCGCCGCGGCCATCGGCCTGACGGGCCGGGACGGGGAGTCGGTAGGGCTCGCCACGGGTGGCGAGACGACCAGGCCACCGTGCGGCTCCGGGACACCGGCGGCACCGACGTCGAGCCTGCCCCCCGAGGACCTGACCTGGCAGGTTCTGGAGAGCGGGAAACGGATACCGACCTCCGCGAGCGACGGCCCAAGAGAGGTTGACGGGCAGGTTCTGCGGTGTTTCGCGCACACCCCGATGGGGGCGGTGTTGGCGGCGCACGTGGTGCCGACCCAACTCGGCGAGCGGGGTTGGCGGGCCACCGTGGAGCACCAGGTGATGGCGGGAACTGGCCGCGACGTCCTGGCGGGACGCCTCGGCTTCGCCACGCCCGGCGCGGGCGGAGGGCACGGCAGCTATGTCGGCTACCGCGTCGTGACGTATTCGCCGGAGGCCGCGCTGGTGCGGTTGCTCGTCCAGACCACGGCTGGGCAACACGTCTCGACCGACGTCGAACTGCGGTGGGATGCCGGCGACTGGAAGATCCAGCCATCCCGGGTCGGCGAGGTGCGCACGCCGTCGGAGACGGTCCTGGCGAACGCCGGTTTCACCATGTGGACGAAGTGAGGGTTGGGCGACATGGACTGCGCTCCCGGAGACGCGCTCGACAGCGGCGGCACGGGCTTCTTCGACTTTCTCGGCGACCCGATCGGGACGCTGATGCGGATCGTGGCGAACATCATCCTGGCCGCCGCGATCAAGATCTTCGGCGAGCTGAGCGAGTCGGTGCCGACCCTCGGTCCCGGCTTCAGCGAGAACAACGCCGGCGTCCCGGGCCAGATCAGTGATCAGGTCCAGTGGGTCGTCACCTACCTGGCGATCGGATCGGTGCTCTTCGCCGCGGCCAAGATGGCGCTCGACCGGCGTGGTGAAGCCGGGCGGGTCGCGATCCAGGGCTTCCTGCGGGTCATCCTGGTCGCGGGCGCCGGCACGTACGTCGCCGCCAATGCCGCGAAACTCTCCGACGACTACTCCGACCACCTCTATTCCAGCGCGGCGCTCAACCTCGTCAAGAGTGTCCCGTGTATCGGCCTGGGAACCACCATGGAGGCCTTTCTCCTGCTGTTTCTCGCCTTCCTGTTGCTCCTCTCGGCAATCGTGCACGTTCTCATGCTCTACATCCGCCTGGGCGTGGTGACCATGCTGCTCGGCACGCTGCCGATGGCGGCTGCCGCCTCCATGACGAACTGGGGCACCGGGTGGTGGCGCAAACACCTCGGCTGGCTGATCGCCTGGCTCATCTACAAGCCGGCCGTCGGTCTGATCATGTTCTCCGGCTCCGCGATGATCGCCGAAGGCAATCGGACCAGCCTCGTCCATATGCGGATCGCGGGCGTCGGCGTGCTGCTGCTGTCCGCGATCGCGATGCCCGCCCTACTGAAGATCATTGTGCCGGCCACGGCGGCCCTCGGCACCGGCGATCCGTCCGGCGCCGTCGCCTCGTCCGTCGTGGGCGGAGTCGCGTCCGGAGCGAAGAAGGTCGCCGGCTCCGCGATGTCCTACGGCGGCGAGAGCGGGCCGTCCGGCGCGCGCGGGGCAGGATCCTCCCAGGGTGGAGGCGGAGGACGAGGCCCCTCCGGTAGCCAGGGGGCCGGTGGAGCCCCCGGGTCCAACGGCGACCAGGGCCAGCGGGGTAACCAGGGCCAGCGGGGCAACCAGGGCGCTTCGGGCAGTAGCGGGAGCAGCGGGGCCAGCGCGGTCCGGGCGGCGGGCACCGTCGCCGGGGCCGCCACCGACGCGGCGGTCCGCGCCGGCCGGCACGGCAGGGCCATCGTGACGGGCGCCGTGGACGGCGCCGACGGCAACGCCGGACACAACCAGTGACGGCGCCCGAGCGTCGCAAGGGCCACCGCCGGGCGGCGTCCCCGCTGATCAAGGCAGGTAGACCGGAACGAAAGGATTCACGGTGATGTCGGTGGAAGCCGCGGTCGAACCAACGTACGGCAACTGGCGGCGACCGCGTCGGGCCGGACTCGGCCCGCTCGGGCTGGTCGGTACGGTCGGCGTCTTCGGCGGCCTGGTCGTGGTGCTGTTCGCGTCGATGATTTCGCTCGGGGCGGCGATGGTGGTCGGCGTCCCCTTCGTCGTCCTGCTGGCGCCCCTGGCGATCCGCACCCAGGACGGGCGCAATGTGTATCAGCTCATATCCCTGCGGATCGGTTGGTCACAGCGCAAGTCCCGGGGCGAGCACCTCTACGTCTCGGGCCCGCTGTCGGCGCGCCCCGGTGGTCGGTTCCGTCCGCCCGGCCTGCTCACCCGGGTGAGCGCGCTGGAGGGCCGCGACGGCTACGACCGCGCCTTCGGAGTGCTGCACCACAAGGGACGCAACCTCTACACGATCGTGCTGCGGTGTGAGCCGGACGGCGGCTCGCTGGTCGACCCGGACCAGGTCGACACCTGGGTGGCGCTCTGGGGCGAATGGCTGGCCCGGCTCGCCCACGAGCCGGCCCTGCGGGGCGCCTCGGTCATCGTCGAGACCGCCCCGGACCCGGGAACCCGGCTGGCGAACGAGATCCTGCCCCGCCTCGCCCCGGACGCGCCGGCCGCCGCTCGGGCCGTTATGGAGGAGGTGGTCGGCGACTATCCGTCAGCCTCGTCCGAGATGAACTCCTACATCACGCTCACCTACGGCGCGTCGGGTGGGCCACGACGCGACCCCGAGGACGTGGTCGCGGACCTTGCCGTCCGGGTGCCGAGTCTGCTGACCGGGCTGATCAGCGCGGGCGGCGGTGTGGCCGAGCCGTTGAGCGCCGAGCAGATCGCCGAGATGGTCCGGGTCGCCTACGACCCGGCCTGCGCCGCCGAGGTGCTCAACGTACGGGCCGAGCACGGCCACACCGGTCTGGAGTGGGAGGACGCGGGCCCGGTCGCGGCGGTGGAGTCGGTCGACGCGTACCACCACGACTCGGGTGTCTCCCGGACCTGGCTGCTGACGCTCGCGCCCCGGGGCACGGTGCGGGCCAGCGTCCTGCGCACGATGCTGGACGCCTCCGACGGAACCCGCCGCAAGCGGGTCGCCCTGCTCTACCGACCGCTCGATCCGGCGACGTCCGCCCGGATCGTCGAGTCGGACCGACGTACGGCGCAGTTCATGGCGACATCCAAGCGCGGCATGGTGCAGGCCCGCGCCAGCGCCGAGGTGCGCGCCGCCGAGCAGGCCGCCGCCGAGGAGGCGACCGGGGCGGGGCTGGTGGAGTTCTCGTTGATGCTCACCATCACCGTCGACACCCCGGACCAGCTCGACGACGCGGCGGTGGTGGTCCGCAACATGACCGGTTCCAGCCGGATCGCGATGCGCCCCGCCCACCGTATGCAGGCCGCCGCGTTCAGTTGCACGCTCCCCGTCGGGATCCTGCCCTGGGAACAGACCCTGCTGCCGCACGAACTTCAGGAGGCGATGTGACAGACATCCGAGCGCGCCCTGCCGGGACCGTTACGCGTGCGGTCGACCTCGGCGCCGGCTGGCCGGCCGGCCACTCGGGTGGGCAGACCGCTCTGACCGGAGTCACCGGCGACCTGGCCGAGGGCGCCCCGGTGACCCGGAATCAGAAGCCCAGGAAACGTCCGGCCGTGCCGGAGTCGACGCGCGGTTGGGCGGGCCGGGGTGGAGGCCGGGTCGGCTATCTCGACTCGCCGACGATGTGGCGGGCGACCACCGTGCAGGCGTGCGGCCTGTGGCCGTTCTCCGCCGGCTCGGGTGCGCCGATGTCCGGCGTACCGATCGGACAGCACCTCTTCACCGGCGCCACGGTCTGCGGCGATCCGCTCTCCTGGTTCACCCGGGCCCGCTATATCTCGAACCCCTCGCTGTTCATGCTCGGCATGCCGGGCTTGGGAAAGTCCACGCTGATCAACCGGATGGCGGTCGGGCTGGCCGCCACCGGCGTGGTTCCGCTGGTGCTCGGCGACCTCAAGCCGGACTACGCGGACACGGTCCGCGCGCTCGGTGGCCAGGTCATCCCGATCGGACGCGGGGTCGGCGGCATCAACGTGCTGGACCCGGGGGCGATGGGCATCGCCGCCGAGCGGATCGGCGGTCCGGCGGGCAAGGCGCTCGCCGCCGAGACACACGGCCGGGTGCTGAACATGGTGGCGGCGCTGCTGACCATCGTGCGGGGCCGGGCGCTGGACGACCACGAGCAGGCAGTGCTCTCTGCCTGTCTGCGTCACCTGCGGGACCGTACGCCGAGCAACCGCGCACCCCTCCTGCCCGACCTGCTGCGGGTGCTGGACGAGGGGCCGGACCGGGTCCGTGCGGTGACCCTCGATCGGGGGCAGGACACCCGCTACCGGGACGCGGTGGACCCGCTGCACCGGTCGTTGCTGGGCATCCTCGACGGGGCGCTGGGGGACACCTTCGGCTCGGAGACCTCCACCCGCATCGACCCGGACGCCCCGGCCGTGTGCATCGACATCTCCCGGATCGGTGAGGCGGACACCCAGCTCACCGCGGCGGCGATGCTCGCGGCCTGGTCCGACGGCCTGGGTACGGTGGCCGCCTCGCACGCCCTGGCCGACGTGGGGTTGGCGCCGCGCCGCTGGTTCTTCACCATCCTCGACGAGCTGTGGCGTCCGCTGCGGGCCGCCTCCGGGATCGTCGACCGGATCGATGCCCTGACCCGGCTCAACCGCTCGCTGGGCCTCGGCGACGCGAAGATCACCCATACCCTCAAGGACGCCGAGGCGCTGGGCACCGACGCGGACCGGGCGAAGGCGCGCGGCTTCGTGGAGCGGGCCGGGATCGTCGCCTGCGCCGGCCTGCCGATGGCCGAGATGCAGGAGCTGGGTCGGGTGGTGGGCATGTCCCGCCGGGAGATCGAGCTGGTCTCGTCGTGGTCGTCCCCGCCCGGCTGGGCGAGCACCGGCTCGAACGAGGAACCCCCCGGTCGCGGCCGTTTTCTGATCAAGGTCGGTGGACGTCCGGGCATCCCGATCCGGGTCACGATCACCGAGACCGAGCGGCGGCTGCACGACACGAACCTGCGCTGGGTGCAGAACGGGTACGCGCAGGAGCAGGCCGCCGAGCGCGCGGCGGCCCGGATGGTGGCCTTCGAGGCCGAAGCCGAACTGGGCAACCTGGCCATCCGTCCCGAGTTGGTGTCCGACGCCGAGGGGTGGTCGTCGTGAGCCGCTCACCCGGTGGCCGTCCGCACGGCGCCGACCTGTTCTTCTGGGCCTTCACCGTGATGGTGCTCGCCAACGCGGGGATCTTCCTGGTGGCCTGGTTCGGCGGCACCCTCGGCGCTGTCGTGACCCTGCACGGTTGGCACCCGCCACCGGTGACGCTGGACTCGTACGTCCTGCTGGTCTCCGGGCGGATCGAGGTGCTCTGGCCGGGGGTCTCACCGTTCGCCGTCTACAGCGGCATGGTGGTGTCGTTCCTGCTGCTCGCCCTGTCCGCCGCGCTGGGCGTCCGCAAGGTCCTGGAGCTGCGGGCCCGTGGCAAGGGACTGGCCGGTACGCACGAGCTGGCGTCGCTCGCCCCCGCGGGGATCGCGGCCCGCGCCCGCGAGCTGCGGCCCTCGCTGGCGGGCATGCGGGAGCTGCCGCCGGACGAGCGGGGCAACCTCCTGGGCGACCTGATGCCGAACGGGCCGGAGCTGCGCTCCTCCTATGAGGACGTGGAGCTGGACCTGATGGCGCCGCGCGCGGGTAAGTCGACCGGAATCGCCATTCCCCGGGTGCTCCGGGCCCGGGGCGCGGTGCTGCTCACCTCGAACAAGTCCGACGTGTACTCGGTGACCAGGGCCGAGCGGGAGCGGATCGGCACGGTCTGGACCTTCGACCCGCAGGGCATCGCGCACACACCCCGCGAGATGTGGTGGGACATGCTCGCCGTCTGCGTGACGATCGAGGGTGCGCGGCGGCTGGCCGGGCACTTCGTGGCCTCGGTCAACGACGACACGACCAAGAAGGACTTCTGGATAGCGGCCGCGCAGAACACGCTGACGGCGCTGTTCCTCGCCGCGGCTCGGGGCGGGGCCACCATCTCCGACCTGTTGGGCTGGCTCGCCGACCCGGCCGACCGTACGCCGATCGACCTGCTCCGCGATGCCGGGATGGGCGCGATGGCCGAGCAGTTGCAGGGAACGGTGCGCGGCGCGGTGGAGACCCGGGACGGCATCTATGAGACCGCGCGCCAGTGCGTGGCCTGCCTGCTCGACCCGGAGATCCTCGCCTGGGTGTCATACGACCCGGATCTGCCGGAGTTCCTGCCGGACCTGCACGTACTCGGTCGGGACACGCTCTACCTGCTCTCCAAGGACGGCGGCGGCTCGGCGGCCGGGGTGATCGCCGGCATCGCGGACGCCACGCTGCGGGCCGGCGTGGTCGCCGCGGAGCGGATGGGCGGGCGGTTGGACCCGCCGATGACGGCGGTGCTCGACGAGGCGGCCAACGTCTGCCGGATCTCCGACCTGCCCGACCTCTACTCGCACCTCGGCTCGCGGGGGATCAACGTGGTGACGCTGCTGCAGAGCTACCGGCAGGGGTCGCGGGTCTGGGGCGATGCGGGGATGGACGCGTTGTGGGGCGCCGCCACGATCAAGCTGCTCGGTGCGGGCCTGGACGACGCCGACTTCGTGGAGAAGGTCTCCAAGCTGGTGGGCCAGCACGACGTGAGCACGCTCAGTGTCTCGCGCAGCCGCGACGGTTCCTCGCGCTCCACCTCGTTCCGGCAGGAGAACATCCTGCCCCCGGACAGGATCCGCGCCCTGCCGAAGGGGACCGCGCTGCTGCTGGCCACCGGCATCCGCCCGGCGGTGATCCGGCTGCGCCCCTGGTACAAGGAGCCCGACGCCGCCCGCATCTCCGCCGCCGCGAAGCAGGAGGTGGCCGCGATCACCGAGCGGGCCACCCGTAAGCAGTTCCCCAGCTCGTTCGCGGCGCCGTCGGACTGACGATCCTCGGAAAAACCCCAGATCCTCATGAACCCCGGCCAGGTGTGCCGCGTAGAGCGGGTATCCGGTTCCACAGATGGTAGGAGGAAGAACAGATGTCGGATCTTTACAATGAGTGGGACTACTACAACCAGGACGGCAGCTACGCCAACGCTTACAGTGGCCGGAACTCGCCGACGGCCGCCGGGTCGAACAATTATGCCCAGTACGCTCAGTCGCCGGGGGCTGGATCGGACCCGAATCTGGCTGGCTACCGGTCGGGTGACGTCGTCTCGTACGACCGACTGAGCGTTGACACGCAGTATGTGGACAGCGGTTCGCAGTATGTGGACAGCGGTTCCCAGGGTTACGCGCAGTACGCCGCCGCGCCCACGCCCTACCGGATCGACCCCGTCCCTCGGGAGCAGTTGCTGTTCTCGCAGACGGACGGGCGAACGGTAAATGACTTCTACCCGAATATCGACTACAACTACCGGCTCATGGGAGAGGGAAACTCGCCAACTTCGCCGGTAGCTGAACGGTCGGGCCTGGATCTCGATCGGAACCACAGCGAGTACCGCGGGCTGGAAGCCGGCTTCATCGCCGCCCTCGAGGGAAGGCCGGTCAGTATCGTGTCGACTGGTGATGGCAAGGTGGGTGTGGTTCCCGCTCCGGAGCCCGGGTCTTATCAGCCTTCCCTGCAGGACGGTGGGTCGAGCCTGGGGGTGGGTGAGGCTTCGCAGCCCGGGTCTTATCAGCCTTCCCTGCAGAACGCCGACTCCGATGCGAGCATCAGAGGGTTGGCTCCCTCCGATCAGTATCAGATTTCGGAAACCCCAGACCGCCGCAGTCACGATCAATCAAGTGTGGTGCGGATCGATGCGGCCGGCCGAAGGCATTGGGCGACCTGGGAACAGGCCGCCCTGCTCGGGGCCGCCGTGGGATTGACGGGGGAGGCTCTGGCGAGGGCATTGGTCGCCCCTGCGGGCGTTGTCGCCGCTGTTGCCGCGACAAGCGCTCCGGATGTGGTGCACGGGCTGTGGAACGCCAAAGCTGAATTCGTGAAGTACCAGAACGGTCAGAAGCCAAACTGGGACAGGGCGTTGAGTGGTCTTTCGAAGGCCATCGCGTATGGGGCGACCGCTGGCATCCCTGCTCAGATGTACCGCGCCTACCAGCCAGGTGCGGGGGACTCGAACCAGGTTGTGTTCAATCGGGCCGAGATGCGATTGGCGGCTATTCCCGCCAGTATCGCCGCCGGGGGTGCCTTCGCGGCCCTCGTGTTCGACAAGCGGGCGCGGGCGCAGCAGGAGAAGGAAACGGGGGTCAATCAGCATCACGGCTTCGCCGGCCTGGAGTCGCAGAGCGCGGAGGGCCGGGATCGAGGGCGGGAAGACAACCCGGGCCTCCACCGCCGCAAGGGTAAGGAGAAGGTGAAGGCCGCGGCTCAAGGTTCGTGATGGTCGGGCTCAGCGTTGTCGCAGAGGAATTGTGAGGACTATCCGTGACAGGCGAAACTCGGCAGTCCGAGTCGCTCCGAGATGACGTTCCCGACGCACAGTCGCCGCGGGAAGCGCCTGCGTCCGAGAAGAAGAGCGAGCCGTTCTTCATTCTCTACCTCAACGGCCCAACCTACCTGGAGGAGATGCGACGGCTGTCGCTGTGGGTGGAGAAGCTCCTGATCCCGGTGTACGGCGAGGAGGTGACATCCGGGGCGCCGTGGTGCCCGCGCTGGCACGAGCACACCGAGGCCGTCGCCTACTTTCACGGGCTGTGGCTGGCCTGGCAGGACAAGACCGGCCCAAAGGCCAGTCTCACCGGCCCCTCCGAGTGGCACCGGGACCACCTCGGCCCCACCATGACCGCGCTCCGCAACCCTTCGGGTCCCTTCGCGGGTTGCAAACCCGGGGCACACCGCGCGAAGGAGCGCCCATCCGTCGAACCGGCCGGCCCCGAGAACTTCGGACCCTGACGCCGCACCCCGTACCGGCCCGCCGAGATCGAACGGCGGGCCGGCCCGGCGTGGCGGACGTGCAACGACGGCTGGGCGGATGGGCCTGGACTTCATCCGGCACTCCCACCGAGGCGTCGGCGGCGGGTGAGGTTCAACAGGTGTGGATGATCCGATCAACACCGGGCCGCGTCCCGCTCCGGCGCGCCCTGACTAGCATGCCCTCGTGATCGAAGAATTGATCAGGAGCGCTGCCGCCGAGGACGACGACGCCATCGAGAAGCTGTGCGTGATCGCCGACGCCGACCCGCAGAGCCTGACCCCGTACCTGGGCGCCCTGCTCGATGCCGACGTGCTGTGGCCCGCGAGGGTGTACCGGGCGGCGGACGACGACGTGGTACGCCGGATCATCGAGCGGATCGACGGCGGGCGCACGCCGGACCGGCTCAACCATCTGCTCGTCATCCTCGCGCACACCGCGCACCCGCTCGCCGAGAGCGCCATGCGTCGCTGGTCGACGCGACCGCCGGCCGGCGCGGACGAGCTGCACGTCAGCGTCCTGAGCTACGCGCTCGAGGGCGGCTGGACGGTCGACGTGGACGGCGGCCGCCGGGATCTCTGCGGGACCACCGCGTACCAGTGGGTCATGCGCGACGCACCGCGACGTGCGGACGGTCCCACCTGCCCGTGGTGTGCGTCGCCACGGTGGATCGCCGCGGACCTCGACACGGCGGAGCCCGCTGTCCGGGACGCGATGGCGCACACCGGCTGGTCCGGCCGGCTGGTGATCGAGACCTGCCAGTTCTGCGCCTGCTACGCCACCCTGTACAGCCAGGTCACCTCGGCCGGCGACAGCACCTGGTGGACCGGCAACACCCGCCCGAGCTACCTCGGTGATGCTCAACCGGAGGACCCGCCGGCGCTGGCGCCGGTTCTGGGCCCGGCGAGGTCGACCCCCTACCAGGCGAGCGCGTGGGACCAGGGCGGCTCGACGCTGGGCGGGCGGCCCGACTGGATCCAGGACGCCGAGCACGCGGACTGCCCCGGGTGCGGTCAACCGATGGACTACCTGGGCCTGGTCGGCGGCGCGGACCTGGACGAGTACGGCGAGGGCGCCTACTACCTGCACCTGCACCAGCCCTGTGGGTTCGCCGCGGTGAACTACCAACAGAGCTGATCGCCGTACCGGCGGAATGAGACGTTCAAGGTGGAGATTCCCGGCCGGGGCGGGAAGGATGCTCTCGTGTCACCGGACGTGCAACCCGCCACGGAGGTGCAGGCGTGGCGGCCGAAACTGTCGGGCGTCACCGAGGTGCTACACGCCCATTTCACCGATCATGCCTATCCGATGCACGCTCACGACACCTGGACGCTCCTCATCGTCGACGAGGGCGCGGTGCGCTACGACCTGCACCGGCACGAGCGCTACGCCTTCGGTGAGCTGGTAACCCTCCTGCCTCCGCACGTTCCGCACAACGGTCGCTCGGCCAGTCCGGAGGGTTTTCGGAAACGGGTGATCTACCTTGACGCGAGCAGCCACCTGTCGGCCGACCTCGCCGGTCGATCGGTCGGCATCTCCAGCTTCCCCGATCCCTGGCTGCGCGACGCCATCTCGGCATTGCACGGCGCTCTTCTGCAACCCGGGGACGAATTGCGGGCCGAGACGCTGCTGACTCTGCTCACCGACAGTGTGCGCGCCCGCCTGGGGGAGCGGATCGTCATGCCGGACGCCGATCCCACGGCGGCCTACCTGCTTCGCGACCTGATCGAGCAGCACATTGCCGACGGGGTCTCGCTGTACGAGGCCGGTCGGCTGCTGCACTTCGACCCCTCGTACCTGGTTCGGGCGTTCAGCCGCGAGTTCGGCATGTCGCCGCACCGCTACCTGACCTCCCGGCGGGTCGACGAGGCGCGACGCCTGATTCTGGACGGGCACCCCCTGGACCGGGTCGCCACGAGCAGCGGCTTCTACGATCAGCCGCATCTGGCCCGCCACTTCAAGCGGATCCTCGGCGTCAGCCCGGGGGTCTTCGCTCGCACGGCTGGGCTCGCCGCGGCGTCGACGTAGCTGCCGGGAAGTGCCGTCCTTGCCCGTGCCGAGGAGTCACGTCAACTTCGTACAAGACCCCTGAGATGCCCAGGCCACATGATCGAGCCATGCAGCCTGAACCAGCGCCCGTGCGCTTCGACACCAAGATTGCCGTGCTACTCCGCGACGACGTGCTGCCCTGGCAGCGCCTGAACATCACGGCGTTCCTGGTCAGTGGAGTGGGCACGGTGGTGCCCGAGGTGATCGGCGAGCCGTACGAGGACGCGGACGGCGCGCAGTACCTGCCCATGTTCCGCCAGCCCGTCCTGGTCTTCCAGGGCGACCGGGATGTGTTGCGGTTGGCGCACCAGCGGGCCCTGAGCCGCGACCTGCCCATGTCGGTGTTCACGGCCGAGTTGTTCGGCACGGCCCACGACCGGGACAACCGGTCCGCCGTGCGGGCGGTACCCACCGAGAAGCTCGACCTCGTCGGGCTGGCGGTCTACGGTCCGCGCAACGCGGTGGACAGGGTGTTGAAAGGCGCCGACATGCACCCCTGACCGGTGGTCGCCGGTGAAGGGGTCAGGCACTAGATCATGCGACGCCGTACCCGCCACACCACCACACCGATCAGGACCCCCGCGACCGCGACGAACAGCGCGGCCTCGATGAGCTGGAACGTCCAGAACCGGTCCGCCGGGTGGTAGACCCCGAACTGCTGGATGCCCCGCGCGTGCAGGAACTGGTTGAGGTTGGTGCCGGCCTGGTTGGCGGCGTCCTCCAGCTCGTGGTACTCGGTCGAGCTCAGCCTGCGCCCGGTGGCGTCCGCGTAGCCGCGCTCGACCACCCAGTCGGCGAACCCGGGCGCGGCCCGTTGCCCCGCCTTCGAACCGCCGACGGGGACCGGCGTCATGGTGGTGAGCGGGGTGGCGTACGCGGGACGGGCCAACAGCGCCACCGTCATCCGGGCGGCGAGGAACGCCCCGAGCGCGACGCCGAACGCGGGCAGGCTGCGGCGCAGGATCGCCCCGGCGGCGGTGGCGACGCCGAACGCGAACAGCGCGTACGCCACCGGAACAAGCCCTTCCAGGTCGAAGGCGTCCTACTGGAACCGCCCTTCCCACGCGTCGAACGGCTGACGGAACCAGGTGAGCAGCCGTGAACATCCCGGTGAGCGTGACGGTGACGCCGGCCAGCGCCACGAGTTTGGCCGCCAGCCAGCGCATCCGCGGCACGGCCTGCGTCCAGGCGAGCTGCCAGGTGCCGTCCTCCAGCTCACGCGCGAGCAGCGGCGCGCCGAGGAACGCGCCGATGACGACGGGGACCAGGTAGAAGGCCGCCAGGAGGTTCTCGACGTAGCCGTACCCCTCGTCGAGCCGGCGGAAGGACGCCGCGCAGGCCTCGTTGACACCGGCGTCTCTCGCACACCGGGCGGGACCGCCGGGGAACAGGTCGTGGGCCTGCGTTCCGAGCACGAGCAGGGCGATGCCGAACAGACCGACGAGCAGACCCAGGACGCAGACCTCGGACCGGACCGGTGCCGGTCCGATGGAAGTACGGCCTCAGTTCCAGGATCTTCCAGCCCGGGTCCACGCCTCCTGGTCCACCGGCCGAGGACCCTGTTGCAGCCACGTGATGATGCGCTGGGCGTGTTCCTCGGGGGTCTCGGCGGATGACTCCAGGCGGAGGGCCTCGTCGAAGTACGGGAACGCATCGGCCCGCTCGCGAACGAGCGCTTCGTCGAGATCCGTGGCCTGATGACGGTCCCGGAATCGGCTCACGGCCTCGTCGGGCGTCACGAAGAACTCGACGACCCAGAGCGATGCGGAGGAGCCGGCCAACGTTTTGCGGAGACTGGCACGCTGGTCACGCCGAGCATAGGTGCACTCGAGGACGACCGTCTCTCCCTGATCCACGAACATGCGGGCGAGGAGATGCGCGGCGTCGTAGGCGCGCAGGCGATCGTCACGATTTCGATCGGATCCCGGAAACAGGAGGTCGAAGAGGGTGTCGACCTGCAGGTGGATCCGACCGCGACCCGGCCAGGACCGCCCGGCGGCCAGGACCGCCCCGGCCGTGGTCTTGCCCGAGCACGGAGGGCCCGAGAGCAGGACGATCCCGTTGCTGGTCATTCCGCTCGCGTTTCATGATCGTGGAGGACGCGTCCCCAGTTCCGAACGGACACGGTCTCGAAGCGCCCGAAAGTGTATCCACCCGGATCTGCCGCAGTTTGGTCGCCAGCCCTCGTCCAACGATCAATCATCGTGAGCAAGGGAACCGGGCCGCCGGTGCCGGTCAGCCGACGGCCGGGGCGAGCACCGATTCGCACCAGTGGCGGAACGTCGTGCCGACGCCTTCCTCGCGGGCGGGTGGGTAGACACCCGCCGTCTGCGCCTCGGCCATCTCGATCATGGCGTCGACGACGGCCGGGCTCGCTCCGGACGACGCGTACCGGGCGCGATAGTCGGCGAGGGTGGCCTGCTGGTAGGTGACCGGCCGGCCGAGGGTCTCGGAGATGATCTGCGCCATCTCGCGCGGGGTGTGGTCAACGGGTTCGCGCACGGGTACGTCCTGGTGGCCCGTCCAGGTGGTGTCGGCGAGCAGGCCGGTGGCCGTGCGGGCGATGTCGGCGGTGGCTACCGCCGCGAGCGGCGCGTCGGGGTCGGCGGTGAGCACGAACATTCCCTGGCCGCTGATCAGGTCGACCTGGTGCAGCAGGTTCTCCATGAAGAACGCCGCCTGTAGCGAACGGTAGGCGGCGCCGCTGGACTCCAGCGTGTCGTCCATCGCCCAGGCCGCCGAGAGCAGTCCGGCCGGGCCGTCGAATCCGCGGCCGAGCGAGGAGACGGCCACGACGCGGGGTACGGCGTGCGCACGTACCGCCTCCGCGATGGGGCGCGCGAAGCCGAGGTAGTGCTCGGTGACGTCCGGGGCGCCGAAGTTCGGTGGTACGAGCACGAAGAGCGCCGTGGCGTCGGTCAGCGCGGTCGTGAGCACGGCGGGGTCGGCGTGGGAGCCGACGATCACGTCGGCGTGCTCGCGAAGGGGCTCGGGCAGGCGGGAGGGGTCGCGGGCGATCAGGCGCAGCGGTGCGCCGGCGGCGCGCAGGGACTCGGCGACAGCGGCGCCGATCGTGCCCGTGGGAGTCGTGATGACGATCATGGCTCCCATCGTCGCGCGGGTGCTCGCGGGCGAGAAGGACCAGTTCGGGCGGCATTATTATCCTCAGGGTATGAATCCCGTGGAGTCCCGGCCGCTGCGTTACTTCGTGGCCGTCGCCGAGGAGCTCAACTTCAGCCGGGCCGCCGAGCGGCTCGGCATCGCCGCGCCGGCCCTGTCGCGCGCGATCTCCGGGCTCGAGGCGGACCTCGGCGTCCGTCTGCTCGACCGCACCACCCGAAGCGTCGCGCTCACCGACGTGGGCGCGGTGCTTCTCGCCGACGCGCGGGCAGCGCTCGTCGCGCTCGACGCCGCCACCCGACGCTCCCGGCGAGCCGCGGGTGTGCCCGGCGGCAAGCTGGTGGTCGCGGTGAAGGCCGACGTCGAGGGCGGCCTGCTCGAGGACGTGCTCGCGGCGTACCAGGCGGAGCACGCCGCCGTGCCGATCGAGGTCATGTTCACCGGCTGGCGCGAGCAGCCGGCCCTGCTGCGTGCGGGCGAGGCCGACGTAGCGATCGTCATCGAGCCGTTCGATGCCGATGGTCTGGACGTCGAGCCGCTGCTGTGTGAGCCGCAGGTGCTGGCGCTACCGGCCGGGCATCCGCTCGCCGGACGGCCCCGGCTGCGGATGGCCGACATCGAGACCGGGCATCAACGGACTGTTTCCGGCGCCCACGTCTACGTACGACGCGGCGAGCAACCGCCACCGTTCGGGGACATGGTGCAGATGCTGCGTCAGATCGAACTCGGGCGGATGCTCGCCCTGCTCCCGGTCTCGCTCGCCGAGCGCAACGCCAGGCCGCAGCTCACCTGGCGGCCCGTCGACGACGCGCCGGAGGCCGCCTTCTCGGTGGCGTGGTCGCAGAACTCGCACTCGCTCGCGGTCGCCGCGTTCGTCCGGGTGGCCACCGCGATCTCGGCCAGCCGCCGGACCAGCCGGCTGCCGGACGCCGCGGAGACCGCCTGAGCACCCGTCCGGTCAACCACCGTGACGCGGCGCTAGCGGCGGCGACGGGCGTCGGCCTCGGCGTCGAGCAGGCTGTTGAGGGTCAGCGCCGTGTTGATCAGCGACAGGTGGCTGAAGGCCTGTGGGTAGTTGCCGATCTGCTCACCGGTCGCGGCGATCTCCTCGGCGTAGAGGCCGAGGTGGTTGCTGAAGGTGAACATCTTCTCGAACGTGAGTCGGGCGTCGTCGAGGCGGCCGGACCGGGCCAGCGCCTCGACGTACCAGAAGGTGCACATGTTGAAGGTGCCCTCGTGGCCGGGCAGTCCGTCGGGGGAGTGGACCGGGTCGTACCGGTGGACGAGGCTGTCGGAGACGAGTTCGCGTTCGATCGCGTCCAGGGTGGACAGCCACAGCGGGTCGCTCGGCGTGACGA
Organism: Micromonospora sp. NPDC049801; assembly: GCF_040656575.1. Taxonomy (NCBI): domain Bacteria; kingdom Bacillati; phylum Actinomycetota; class Actinomycetes; order Micromonosporales; family Micromonosporaceae; genus Micromonospora; species Micromonospora sp. NPDC049801. The sequence continues at coordinate 89,518 of NZ_JBFAMS010000003.1, forward strand.
ACCCGACCGCCGGCATGGCCAGCAGCGCGGCATCGAGCACGTTCTCGTCGTACGCCTGCACGAAACTGCCGCGTTCCGGGTGGTACCCGCGGGCCATGACCTGGTTGTAGATGCGGTTGCGCTGTTCGGTCCAGCAGGTCAGGTCGCCGGGGCGGCCGGTGCGGTTGGCCAGGCGGATGGCCCGGTCCAGCGCCACCCAGGACATCACCCGCCCGAACGTGTAGTTACGGGGGTGGTGCCGGCTCTCCCAGATGCCGGCGTCGCGCTGGTCCCAGTTGTGACAGAGCCAGTCGACGAGCCGGACGGTGCTCTTCCACACCTGGTGTGAGACGCGGATGCCCTGCTCGTCGGCGAGGTGCATGGCGTAGAGCGCCTCGCCGTGGATGTCGAGCTGGAGTTGGTCGGCGGCGCCGTTGCCGATGCGCACCGGCCGGGAGCCGCGGTAGCCCTCCAGGTGGTCGAGCACCTCCTCGTGCAGGTCGGAGGAGCCGTCCACCCGGTACATGATCTTCAGTGGGTCCTGGTGCTCGCTGGCCGTGCGGATGCGCTCGTCCAGCCAGTCCATGTAGCGGCTGACCTCCTCGGTGAAGCCGAGGCCGAGCAGCGCGTGCACCGAGAACGACGTGTCGCGTACCCAGGTGTAGCGGTAGTCCCAGTTGCGGCTGCCGCCGACCAGCTCGGGCAGCGCGGCGGTGGGCGCGGCGATCATCGCGCCGGTCGGCGCGTACGTCATGAGTTTCAGCGTGATGGCGGAGCGCTCGACCATCTCCCGCCAGCGGCCGGTGTAGCTGGAGCGTTCCAGCCAGCGACGCCAGTAGTCCCGGGTCCACTCGAACATGCCCTGGATCTCCTCCGGCGGAAAGATCCGTGGTTCGGTGCCGCCCGTCTCCAGGACCACGCCGCCGGTGTCGCCCTCGTTCAGGGTGCCGTACGCGACGAGGTCGCCGCCCTCGAGGTGGACGTCGCCGTGTTCGGAGATCAGCCGCCGTACCGGGTCGACCGGGTTGAACGTCAGCGTCGCCGACCGGCTGCGAAAGACGTAGCCGTTGTGGTGGCGCTCGATCTGGTGCTCCTGGCGGGCGTAGTCGAACCGTGGCCGGCACTCCACCCGGAAGCGCATGCTGCCGCGGACCATGGTGACGATCCGGACCAGGCGGTGCGCGTCGGTGACCCGCTCGCCGGTGACCGGCATGAAGTCCATCACCTCGGCCACCCCGTCGACGCTGATGAAGCGGGTGATCAGGATGGGGGTGCCGGGCAGGTAGAGCTGCTTGGTGACGTACCGGACGTCGTCCGGCGCGATCCGGAAGTAGCCGCCCTTGTCCTTGTCGAGCAGTGCGGCGAAGATGCTCGGCGAGTCGAAGCGCGGCGCGCAGAACCAGTCGACGGTGCCGTCGCAGGTGACGAGCGCGGCGGTCTGCAGGTCACCAATGAGTCCGTGATCTTCGATCGCCGGATAGCTGTCCACGTCTCTCCCCGGTTCGGCCGCGTCCTGCGCATCGAACCTAAGGGGGGTATGTGCCGAGTTACGCGGAAATGACGGTCAACCACCCTGTCGCGTACCCCCGACGGCACATCCCTCTCGGCGGGCCGCTCGTTGGTGCGACGAGGGCGGACGGAGGGGGACGATGTCGGGGAAACGGGGTGCGGACCTCCTGCGTCCTCCGGACAGCGCTGGCCGCGCCACGTTCCTGGAGCTCTTCTTCGACCTCGCCTTCGTGGTGGCGCTCACGCGGGTCTCGCAGCGCTTCGTCGAGCTGGACGGCGACGCGGGGTGGGAGCTCGTCAACGGGCTCGTTCGTACCCTGCTGCTGTTCCTGGCGCTCTGGCTGGTCTGGTCGCACACCACCTGGATCACCAGCCGCTACGAGCCGGAGATCGCGATCATCCAGGCCGTCGTGGTCGGCACCATGTTCGCCGGCCTGGTCATGGCGGTCACGCTGCCCCGGGCGATGGAGGAGCGGGCGTTCCCGTTCGCGGTCGCGTACCTGCTGGTGATGGTGGTCCGGCCGCTGGTGATCGCGGCCGCCTTGCGGGGCCATCCGCGGCGGCTGGTCGCGTTCCGGCTCGCCGCGTGGGCTGCGTTGAGCGCGCCGATCTGGCTGATCGGCGCGCTCGGCCCGGAGCGACTGCGCCTGCCGCTGTGGGCCATCGCCGTCGGCGTCGACTACCTCGCCTGGTTCCTGGGGTGGCCGCTGCCGCGCCTGGGCTCCGCGGCGGTGGCGCACTGGCGGATCGCCGGTACGCATCTCGCCGACCGTTACCAGCAGATGTTCCTCATCGCGCTCGGCGAGTCGATCCTGGTGATCGGCGTGGTGTTCAGCGGCCAGGACTACTCCGCGGGTCGAGCGGCCGCCTTCACGATCGCGTTCGTCACCAGCGCGCTGATCTGGCGGATCTACTTCCACCGCGCCGGGCTGCTGCTGACCGAGGCGCTGGGTGGGGCGGGCCAGCCCGCTCGCCTCGGTACGGCGTCGGAGCGGACGCACCTGCTCATCGTGCTCAGCGTGCTCCTCACCTCGGTCAGCTACGAACTGGTGATCGACGACCCGTTCGGCGCGCCCCGGCCGATGTGGCTGCTGTTCGTGGTGGGCGGGCCGGCGCTCTTCCTCGTCGCGCGGTTGCGGTTGGAGTACGAGGTGTTCGCCCGGGTCTCCCGATCACGGCTGATCGGACTGGTGATCCTGCTGCTGGGCACGCCGCTGTTGATCCGGTGGCCGCCGATGGTCGGCCTGTGTGCGGTGGCCGGGGTGCTGGCCCTGGTCGCGGTCCTCGACGCACTCGGCAGCCGGCGGTCCGCGCCGCAGGTGACCACCCGGTCGGGCGGGCGGGAGACGCCCGGCGGCCGCGACTTCGAGGCGTGACGGTAAGCCTCGACCGTGCCGCGACGACGGCGCGAGGGCGAGCGCCGCGGAGGCGGGCGGTCGAGTCGACCGCCCGCCCGGTGTCGTCAGCTCAAAGTGAACGTCACGTCGTCGACGTCGAAGGCCGTGACGCCGTTGCCGGCCGTCTCGCTGCTCAGGAAACTCGCCGTCGCGGTGCGCTCGACCGCCGCCGTCCCGCTCGACATGACGTACTCCCGCCACTGCGCCCCGCCGTCGAAGGCCAGCGAGAACCTCGTCTTCGGCGGAATGCCGGTGACCGCCAGCCCGACGTTCAGGTAGTCACCGCGGGTGGTTTCCGTGGTGATGGTGCGGACCCAGAAACGAACCGTCAGGTCGCAGTTGGCCGGCACGGTGACGGTCGTGCGCAGCAGGTCGCTACGCGTCACGTCCAGGCCGGCGAAGGTGGCGTACGCGCGACCGGTGTGTGCCGGCCGGGTCTCGTCGCCGAGCACGACCATGCGCGGGCCGGCCGTCCAGCCGTTGGCGCCGCGCTCGAACGACGGGTTGGGGTGCACCTGCCCGGCGCAGGGCGCGGCGGGTGCCGGTGGTGCGTCGGATGCGTCTCGTGCGGCGGATGCGCCGCCCGTGACCAGGAGCAGCAGGGCTGCGGCGGTGGTGGCGATTGCCTTCATCGGTCCTCCTCGAATCATAGAAGGTTGCCGATATCTGACCATCCGTTACGGTGGCCGCCACGTCAAGCGGTTCCCGACCCTGGCGGCCCCGGCGCCAACCAGCCGCTGATCAGTGCGGGCCGAGCTGGCTGATCTCGTAACCCTGGGGGTAGGTCCGAGCCCTGATGCCGTCGGCGAACAGCGGCGTGGCCCGGGGCGCCCCGAACCACCGCTGCCACCGCGCGCGCGTCCGCAACGCGAGGCGCAGGCCGACCCGGACCGGCCACGGCGGTGTGTCGACCCGTGTCGCGCGCCGCAGCGGTTCGTCGTACATGGCGCTGACCAGCGCGTTCCCCAGTGGCGCGAGCGGGCGGGGGAGGCGGGCGAGCATCAGCATGCGGGTGGCCCGCTCGATGGCCGCCGCGTCCTCGTTGGGCAGCAGGTGGGCGGCGTCGTGGGCGTCGAACCAGGTCTCGAACTCCTCGAACGACCCGGGGATGTCGGTGATGCCCATCCGCCGGCCGAGCTCCCGGTAGAACAGGTAGGCGGCCTGCCGCTCGTGGCAGCAGGGCTGCCGCCAGCCGTAGGCGCGCAGCCACCGGATCGGAATCACGACGAGGCAGCCCAGGACGTAGCGGAAGTCGTCGTTGCCGATGTCGTACGGGCGATGGATCTGGTTGACCCGCCGCAGCGCGTCACGGCCCCGGGGCTGGTCGAAGCCGTTGAGGACCATCTCGTACATCAGCAGGCCGGTGTCGTCGATGCGCTTCTGGGTGCGGTCGGTCAGCTCGCCGGTGGTGGCGTGCACGGCGGCGATGGCCGGGACCGAGAAGGACCTGTTGAACGCCAGGTTGAGGCCCAGCTTCAGGTCCCAGGGGAACTCGTGGCGCAGCATCGTCTGGTAGATGTCCAGGTAGTCGCGCTGCGGGTCCAGCGTGCGGATCCGCCTCAGGTTGTCGTACCGGCCCCTCATCGGCGCGCGTCTCCTGCCGTCGGTCGCGGGGCGGCCGCGGCGAGCGTCCGGGCCACCACGGGTGATCGGGCGTAGGCGTCGGTGACGAGCGTCAGCCACGCCACCTCGCCGGCATAGCCACCGTCCGGGCGGTGCAGCTCGTCGGCGGGCTGCGGGGCCGCGGCCACCAGCCCGGCCCGATGCCGCCGCAGCGCGCAGGCCAGGTGCGCGGCCTCGATCGCCGCCTGCCGCTCGGTGGCGCCGAGGCCGGCCCCGGCGGCGAACCGCTCGGCCAGCGCCGTCACCCCCACCTCGGTGTACGGGCGCAGCGCCAGGCGGCCGTCGCGGATCTCGGCGACCCGACGGGTGAGCGCGTAGTCGGTGTCGCGCAGGGCCGCGAACCGGCGGCGCAGGGTGGGGTCGAGTTCCAGCTCGGGAAGGGCCGCGACGAGGTCCCGCCAGAGCGGTTCGAGTCGCCGGTAGGAGTGGAAATCCTCCCACCGTTGGCCGATCTTGAGGGTGGGTCCCCATGCCGGCATGGTGAGGCCGATCGTGATGAGCAACGCGCCGATGGTCACCAGCACCGCCGCGATCTGCCGCTCGCCGGTCGGCCGGTAGCCGGCCCAGTAGGCGACGAGGTAGACGATCTTGTTGGTGCTGTAGAGCAGCGCGACGGCGGCGCCCACGGCCGTGATGCGCAGGCCGCGGCGCAGCCAGGGGCGTCCGCAGATCTTCGCGAAACCCCAGCACAGCCGGGTGATGTCGAAGCAGTAGGCGAAGAAGCCGAGCAGCAGGAAGATCAGCAGGTAGGCGGTGACGACCGGGTCGGTCGCGTACTCGACGGTCAGGCGCACCGGCTCGTCGTAGGTGAGGGTGACGGCGAACAGGCCGAACATGACGAGGAACGCGCAGGCGGTGACCCAGACCCAGCGGCGGGCCCGGACGGCGGCCGTCGCCGGGGGCAGCGCGAAGTGCAGCAGCATGATCTCGGCGTTGGCCGAGATGGTCAGGGCGCCGGCGTGCGCCATCACCTTGGCGAGGTTGGGCAGGCCCGACACCTCGTCGATCGCGCTCGCGACGGGCGGGATGGCGACCGTGATCCCGGCGGCGAACGCACCGAGGCCCGCGCAGATCGCGCGGCGGGCCCGGCTCGGATGCCGGCGCTGCAACCGCACCATGTACACGAACGCGACCCAACCGGAGGCCGCGCACACGGTGTAGAGGACGGTGTCCATTCCCGCGCTACCAGTGGGGGTGTTCGAGGGAGTGCCGCAGCCGGCCGTACAACTCGGCGTCCGGCCCGTCGACAGGTGCCTCGTCCGCGTCACCGCGCCCGCTGCGGACCCGCCGCAGCAGCAGCGAGCCGATCATCTCGGCTTCGCGCTCCTCGGCCGCGGCATAGTTGCTGCGGCCGAGACTGCGCCGCACGAGTTGCGGGTCGAGGTCGGGCAGCAGCAGCCGGGACGCGTCCGCGTCCAGCACCTCGGTCGCCTGGTGCCCGGCGAGCAGGTGACCCAGCTCGTGGCCGATGATCAGCAGTTGGTGCAGTGGCGAGGTGTCCTGCTCGTAGAAGATCGCGTCGAAGTCGTTCGTCGGCACGCACATCCCGCACACCGTCTGTGCCGGCAGCGCGATCGGTACCAGGTGAATGGGCCGGCCGCGCCGCTCACCGAGGACGTCGCACAGCCTCCGGACGTCGAAGGGGTCCGGCATCTCCAGCTCGGCGACGATGCGTTCGCAGCGTCGGCGTAGGCGATGCAACCTCACGTCGGTGTTCCCCCACTCTTCGGTGTGCTCCCACCGCAGGATCTGCACGGCCACCCGCTACCGACGATCGTCGGACGCGGTCGTGCCGGTGCCCTCTGCCACGGCCCGTAGCCGGGCCACCATCTGTTCGACGAGCCGCGTGTCGGTCGCGGAGAGGCCGTTGTCGGCGAGCACCTGCCGCAGCGCCACCCGTTTGACGTCCATCCGCCGCAGCTCGCTGAGCAACGTGATCTGGTCCTGGATTCGTCGTGCCGCCGCGTCGTCCACGAAGTAGCCCGAGTTGACACCGAAGGCGGCGGCCAGGGCGCGTACGTGCGAGGTACGGGGATCGCTCGCCACGCCACGACGCAGCTCGCCGATGTAGGCGGCGCTGATCGTCACGCCCGTCTCGGCCGCCGCTTCGTTGATCTTGTCAGCGATCTCCCGATTGGTGTACCTGCGCCCGGGCTCGTCGGAGTCGCCGAGCTCGTCAGGCGTGGGACGGATCTTGTCGAACAGATACTCCAGCCGTGCTGCCAACGTGTCGAGGGGCGGCAACTCCCGCTCCGTGCGCCGAACGTCCACCATGCTCTTCACCCTCCGGCGACCTGAACGACAGTGTCGCAGATGCGCCCCGCCGCGAAACAGACGTTGACAGGCACACGGAACGTGAGCGTAAGCTCGCTCCTGTTCGGAGCAACACCCGTTGAGCGTGAACCCGTTGTGCTCAACGCCTGTTGCGCGACGGGCCCGATCAGGGCCGTCCGGGCCGAACCTGGGGGGAAGCGGGGAGGAATCCGCTCCGCGAGGAGCACAACGGGGGATTCCTCCCACGGCCCGCCCAGGTCGTGCCGGTCCTTCTCGTCAGTACGGGTAGCCCGGAACGTTGAGCCGGACGCTGTACAGGCCGGAGTCGTTCCGTGGACCCGAGGTGATGAACAGGGTCTGCCGGTCGGAGCCACCGAAGGCGACGTTGGTCGTGCCGGTGAAGCCGGGCCGGATCGTGCCCAACTGGACGCCCGCGGGGGAGTAGACGTGGACGAGGGAGTCCCCGCCGGAGGTCCAGTACACGTTGCCGGCGCAGTCGATCGTGCCGCCGTCCGGGCCGCCGATGTAGTTCACGAAGACGCTCCGCGCGCCGGTGCTGCCATCGGGCTGGACGGCGTACTTGTAGATCTTGTTCTCGGAGTAGGCACCCACGTACAGCGTGCTTCCGTCCGGTGAGAGCGAGATGCCGTTGGGCTGACGCAGTTGGTCGTCCACCAGCGACACCTGCCCGTTGACGACGCGGAAGACGCTGGTACGCCCGTTCATCTGGTCCGGGCGGTTGCCGCGCTGGAAGTTGGGGTCGGTGAAGTAGGTGACGCCGTCCGAGCGAACCGCGACGTCGTTGGGCGAGTTGAACGCCCGACCCTGGTAGTTCGCCGCGACGGTGCTGCGGGCCCGGTCACTCAGCCGATACGCGGACACGTTGCGCTGGTCGTGGGTGGCCGCCACGAGCTGCTGGCCGTCGGCGCTGAGCGCGATGCCGTTGCTGCCGGCGTTCGAGATGAACGTGTCGAACGTCGACGGCGGCGTGAACCTGCGGATCGTGGACGGCTGCACGTTGTACGGCCCGGTGCCGGCGGCCATGTCGGAGAAGAGCAGGTAGCCGCCGTCGGCGACCCAGACGGGCCCTTCGAGGAACGAGAACCCGCCCTGGATCCGCGGCGCCGTCACCGAACTGGCCGGCAGTGGTGAGCCGTAGCTGGCCCCCGTCGGGCAGGCGCCGGGCGGCGTGCCGGGCGGGCCGGCGAGCCTGACGTACGCGTCGGCCTGGGCGGTCGCCGATCCTCGGGCGGCGGCGGGAACGGGTGCCGCGCTGACCGCGAGGCAGAGCCCGGCCAGGATGGCGATGGTGGGACGCCGGTTCATCGGGTGCTCCAATCGGCGTCGACGGGTCGCGCGGACCGGCCGACGGTGTCGAGGGCGCGTGCGGGCGCGGTGCGGCCCGCCCGCCGGGGCTATTCCAGGTGGAAGGTGGCGGAGCTTCGCTCGGCGCTCGTACCGACCGCCTCCAGGTAGAGCAGACCGTCGCGGTGCCGCACGAAGCGGCCCGGGTAGTTCTGTGACTCCAGGGAGATGCCGGCGCTGTCGGCCAGGCCGGGCCGGCGTTGGAAACTCGCGTCGCTGGCGAAGATCGACGACCCGTCGTTCGCTGCGATGGACAGGGCGAATCCGTAGTGGCGCAGGTAGTAGCCCGGGTAGTTGGTCGACTCCAACGACACGCTCCCGCCGCCGGCCAGGCCGTTGACGATGCGGAACTGGGAGTCGGCCAGGTTGGTCACGTTCGGCTCGACCCGTGCCCGGTAGTCGTAGTGCCGGACGTAGCTGGTCGTCAGGTCGTGCGACCGCAGCCGGACCGGGGTGGCCCCGTCGGGCACGGGGATGCCGAAGTTGGGGGTGCCGTCGGCGTTCCAGTACAGCTTCTGCAGGCGGGTCCGCCGGTTCGGGTCGTTGAGGGGGTCGCCGCTGATGTCGCGGTAGTTCCGGTCGTGGTAGACCAGGATGTCGCTCTGCCCGTCCTCGGAGACGGTGAACGAGTTGTGGCCGGGGCCGTACTGGCCGGTGGCCGCGCTGGTGGCGAAGACCGGGTTGGGGCTCTTGCTCCAGGCGGCCGCGTCGAGCAGGTTCGCGGTGGTCGAGGCGCTGAGCATCCCGAGGCAGTAGTTGGCGTCGGTGGCGCTGGCCGAGTAGGTCAGGAAGAGACGTCCGTTGCGCTGGATCACGGCCGGTCCCTCGGCGACCCGGTAGCCGCGGGTCTCCCAGGCGTACGTCGGTACGACGAGCCGGGTCACGGTGCCCGTGATCTGCCACGGGTTGGCGCCCATCCGGGCGAGGTAGACGTTCGAGTTGGTGGAGATGCCCGGCTCCTGCTGCGCCCAGGTCAGGTAGCGCACCCCGTTGGCCACGAAGGTCGAGGCGTCCAGGCTGAAGGTGTCCCAGGGTGTCGTGATCCGGCCGCGTTCGGTCCACCCTCCGGTGAGCGGGTTCGCGTTGGCGGTCTCCAGCACGTACATCCGGATGCGCCACACGTCGTCGGTCCGGCCGGCGGCGAAGTAGACGTACCAGCGGTTGTTGATGAAGTGGATCTCCGGGGCCCAGATGTGGGCGCCCATCTCTCCGCTGGTGTGCCGGCTCCAGATCGTGGTCTCCGCCGCCGTCGCCAGACCCTGCAGGGTGGTCGCGCGGCGCAGGACGATCCGGTCGTACTGCGGCACGGTCGCGGTCAGGTAGTAGTAGCCGTCGGTGTGCCGGAAGATGTGCGGATCGGCCCGCTGGTTGACCAGCGGGTTGGTGTAGTTCACGGCGGGCGCGGCCTGCGCGGGCCCCGCCACGGGCAGCCCGACCGACACGGCGAGCACCACCAGCAGCGCGGCCAGCATCGAGCGGCGGCGGGGGACGCCCGGACCGGCGGTCCTCCGGTCGAGTGGCAGCGGCATCTGTCCTCCGTGAGCTGTGGGTACCGCGCTGGTCGACGCGGCCCTCGGCGGCCGACCTGCGGCACGTCGAGGGCGCGAGCGCCCGTGTGCAGGAACGTGTGACGGGATTGTTGCGCCCAGGTAACGGCCTCAGTGTTGGCGCTAACATCGACGAGTGTCAAGGTCTTCCGGTAGTTCCCGGGCCACCGCGCAGCACCGACCACCACCCGCGACGGCGGGTGACGCGGTCGGTCGCAACGGAGGTTTCACCATCGCCTGGCGGGTACTCAGGCGCACCGGCACGGCCGGTGGAAAGCAGTGTCACGAGCGAGGGAGCGCCTGTCATGCCCGATGCGGAGCCCACCGTCGTCCTGGTGCACGGCGCGTTCGCCGAGTCGGCCAGCTGGAACGGCGTGATCGAGCGGCTGGGTGCCGCGTACAACGTCGTGGCCGCCGCCAACCCGCTGCGCAGCGTCGCGGGCGACGCCGCGTACGTGCGGGACGTGGCACGGGGGATCGGCGGGCCCGTCGTGCTCGTCGGCCACTCGTACGGCGGCATGGTGATCACGCAGGCCGCGGCGGGCGACACGTCGGTGCGGGCTCTCGTGTACGTCAACGCGTTCGCGCCGGACACCGGCGAGTCGGCGTTGTCGCTGTCGGGAAAGTTCCCCGGCAGCACGCTCGCCGACACGCTGGTGCAGTACCCGGTGTCGACCGGCGGCAACGAGGTGGCGATCGGCCAGGACGCGTACCACGCCCAGTTCTGCGCCGACGCGTCGGACGACCTCGCCGCGCTGATGGCCCGCACCCAGCGGCCCATCACCGAGCAGGCCCTGGGCGACGGGCTCACCGGCGAACCCGCCTGGCGGTCCCTGCCGAGCTGGTTCGTGTTCGGCGACGCCGACAAGAACATCCCGGTCGCCGTACACCGGTTCATGGCCGAGCGGGCCGCCCCGCGCGGCCAACGCGAGGTGGCGGGCGGTTCGCACGCGATGGCGGCGGCCCCGCAGGCCGCGAGCGAGATCGCCGAGACGATCATCGAGGCGGTCCGGGCCACCTGACCGCGTACGCCGACGGCTCGACGCGAGAGCCGGAACGCGCCCGCGTAGCCTTGCGGTCGTGCGGGACTGGGCGCTGCGGCCGGCGCTGACGGCGGACGTCGAGGCGGTGGCCGAGTTGCGGTCCGTGGTGCTGCGGCCGGATCTGGAACGGCTCGGGCGGTACGACGCGCAGCGGGTCCGGCAACGACTGCGGGACGGGTTCTCGCCGGCACACACCTGGCTGATCGAGGTAGACGGCGCGTTCGCCGGGTGCGTGTCCCTGCGGCCGGGCGAGGACGCCCATTGGCTGGAGCACTTCTACCTGACGCCGCCCACGCAGGGCGTCGGCATCGGCGCCGCCGTGCTGCGCTCGCTGCTCGAGCGGTGCGACCGCGACGGCGTCCGCGTCCGGTTGAACGTGCTGCGCGGCAGCGCGGCCCGGCGGCTGTACGAGCGGCACGGATTCACGCTCGAAACCGAGGATCCGATCGACGTGTTCATGGTGCGCGAGCCGAACCGGGCCGGCCGGCCGACTGATCAACCGCGACCGGTCGTCTCCCGGTACGCCGCGCCCAGAGCGGTCAGGCCGCGTCCCAACTCCGGGCCGCGTACCCCGGCGTAGCCGAGCACCAGCGCCGGCGGGCGGTCGTCCGGCCGTAGGGCGTAGAAGCGGCCACCGCGGACCAGCACCGAGCGACGCCGGGCCGCGTGGACCACGGCCTCCTCCGCGTACCTGGCCGGCAGCAGCAGGTACGCCTGGAGTCCGCCGTTCGCGCCGAGCAGGGTGACGTCGGGCAGGTGCCCGGCGACGAAGTCGCGGACCGCCTGACGGCGCTTCTGCACGTCCGCGCCGAGTCGGCGCAGGTGTCGGTCGAAGGCGCCGGTGTCGATCAACCGGGCGAAGGCGAGCTGTTCCAGGCCGGAGCAGCCGATGTCCCAGCTGGCCCGGATCCGCTCGACCGCCGCGGTCAGGTCGGCGGGGATGGCCAGCCAGCCGAGGCGCAGCGCCGGCGTGAGGACCTTGCTGGCGCTGCCGGCGTAGACCACCCGGTCGGGCGCGAGGCTCTGCACCGCCGGCAGCCGGTGCGCCGGGGCGACGAGGGCGGCGTCGAAGTCGTCCTCGATGACGTAGCCGTCGACTTTCTTCGCCCAGGCCACGAGCTGTGCCCGGCGTCGTGCGGTGAGCGTGACCCCGGTCGGGAACTGGCTGGCCGGGGTGATCAGCACGGCACGGACGCCGCTCGCGTCCAGCGCGTCCACCCGGATGCCGTCGGAGTCCACCGGGATGCCCACCGGACGCAGGCCGGCCTCGGCGACGAACTCCCACTCGCCCGGGTGCCCCGGATCCTCCACCCCGAGCGTGTCGTGGCCACGGTCGCGCAGCACGCGGCAGAGCAGCGCGAGCCCCTGCGCGAAGCCGGACGTGACCATGAGGCGCTCCGGCCGGGTCCGTACCCCACGCACCCGGCCCAGGTAGCCGGCGAGGGTGTGCCGTACGACCGGCAGCCCGGACGGCGGGGCGTAGCCCAGCTCGCGACGGCCGGCCGAGGTGACCACCGCGCTGACCGCCCGGATCCAGTCCTGGCGGGGGAACGTCGAGTCGTGCGGGCTGCCGGTGCGCAGGTCGCAGACCGCCGGGGCGGGCGGGTGGTCGTCCGGGGTGAGCGCCGAGGCGACGTCGGCGCGGGCCGCCGCCGCCACCGAGGTGCCCGAGCCGTGCTGGGAGACGAGGTACCCCTCGGCGCAGAGTTGTCCGTACGCCTCGACGACCACACTGCGGGACACGCCGAGGTCGGCGGCGAGCTGCCGGCTCGACGGCACCCGGGTGCCGGGGCGCAGCGCGCCCTCCTCGATCTGCGTACGGAATGCGTTACGGAGCTGCACTGCCAGCGTTCCACGCGATTGCCCGTCTATTGACAGGCTTAGATTAAGGGACAAGTGGTCCGCTCCGAGATCGTCGAAGTGGTATGGACAGCGTGATCCGTGCCTGTGGAAAGTGTTGGTCGGGTGCACAACCGCCCGGTGGCCGGCGAATCAGGGCGTATGTTCCGAGCGTGTCCAATGTGGACGCCCCGCCGCCGGCGCCGGGGTGGTCGTGCGAAGTCCTTTCGCCTGGGGGAAGGGTCCGACCTGCCGCGTCGTCGGCGGGACCAGCGCCAACGGTGGTGCGGAATCGGGCTGTTCAGAGGGGGTTCCGCAAGTGTCCCTATTGTCAACCGAACCCGCCGCGTGGTCGATCCGAGCACATTCGTCGACCGATACACGTACCGCATTTATGGACTCAATTCCGGTGGAAGTGACATCTGTCACACTGCCGTCGATCGATCCGTTGTCGCTCTACACGGCACTCGCCGACAGTCTTTCCCACGACGACCTGTATCTGTTCGAAAGCCTGGACGGTCCTGTTCGGGACCGATATGCCGCAGCCGTCGGTTGGGGTCTCCTCGCCGAGGTGCGACTCATCGCCGACCGCCTCGAGCTGGCCGCCGACGGTCCGCTGGGTGACGCCCTGGCCGCCGTGTTCACCGCCGTCCTGGGCGAACCGGGCCGGCGGGCCACCACGGCGCGAGTCTGGCCCGTCGCCGGACCGACCGAGGTGTGGGCCGCCGTCCGGGCGGCACAGCGCGCGTTCGCCGTGCGCACGACCGTCCCCACCGACACCTTCGCCTTCGGATTCCTCACCACCCTGGCGTACGAGGCCGCGCGGGACATGGACGAACTCGGTACCGAGCGGGTGGTCGACGACGTTCCCCGCTGCACGCTCGCGCTGTTCCGGCACACCGTCTGGTGGGATCTACGCGCCGGCACGGTCCGGCGGCTCGACGCCAGCGGGCCGCACCTGCCCCCGGACGACGCCGCCCGTCTGCCCGAGCTGCCCGTGCGACCGACCGCCCAGCACCCGCACGTGCCGGCCGCCCCGCCACCGCGTCTGGTCCGGGACACCGTCGACGAGGAGACGTTCGCCGCCCGGGTGAAGCAGTGCCTGCGGCACATCGAGGTCGGGGACAGCTACCAGATCCAGATCGGCCACCGGATCGACGTGGAGACGACGCTGACACCGTTAGAGGTCTACCGGCGACTGCGTCACCGCAACCCGTCGCCGTACATGTACCTCACCCCGTGGGCCGGCCGGACCGTCATCGGGGCCAGCCCGGAGCTGTTCCTGCGCATCGAGGACGGCCGCCTCTCGATGCGTCCGATCGCCGGAACGGCCCGCCGCGCCGCCGACCCCGAAGCCGACCGACGGCGGGTGGTCGAGCTGGCGACGAGCGAGAAGGAACGGGCCGAGCACGTCATGCTCGTCGACCTGTGCCGCAACGACATCGGCCGGGTCTGCGTGCCGGGGACGCTCAGCGTCGACAGCATGTTCGACGTCGAGCCGTTCGCGTACGTGCACCACCTGGTCTCGACCGTCTCGGGCCAGCTCGCCGACGACGCCGACGTGTGGGCGGCGATCTGCGCGACCTTCCCGGCCGGCACCATGACCGGCGCCCCGAAGCTGCGGGCCATGGAGATCATCGACGGTCTGGAGGACGAGCCCCGGGGCGTCTACGCCGGCGCGGTCGGGCTGGTCGACGTCCGTGGCTACGCGGTGCTCGCCCTCTGCATCCGGACCGCCGTGCACGACGGCCGGCACTACCGGACCCAGGCCTCGGCCGGGGTCGTGGCCGACTCCACCCCGGGCGACGAGTGGCGCGAGACGCTGGCCAAGATGAACGCCACCTACTGGGCCCTGACCGGTAGGGAGCTGCTGTCGTGAAGGTCCTGCTCGTCGACGCGTACGACAGCTTCACCCACATCATCGACCAGTACCTGCGGACGCTCGGCGCACAGACCGTGGTGGTCCGCTCCCGAGCGGCGACCAACGACCAGCTCGTGGCCCTGCGGCCCGACGCGGTAGTGCTGGGCCCCGGGCCGGGCCACCCCGCCGAGTCCGGGCACGTGGAGCTGGTGCACGCCTTCGCCGGTCGGGTCCCGCTGCTCGGGGTCTGCCTCGGCCACCAGGCGATCGGCCTCGCCTACGGCGGGACGATCGCGGTCGCCCGGCACCTGATGCACGGCAAGACCAGCGTGGTCACCCACGACGGCCAGGGCGTCTTCGAGGGCACGCCCGCGCCGCTCACCGTCACCCGCTACCACTCGCTGATCGTCGCGGACCCGGTGCCCCCGGCCCTGCGGGTGACCGCGCGGTCGTCCGACGACGGCTACGTGATGGGGGTACGACACCACACGCTCGCGGTGCAGGGGGTGCAGTTCCACCCGGAGAGCGTGCTCACCGAGGCCGGCCTGCGGCTGTTCGACAACTTCCTGCGCCAGGCGTCGACGACCGCGCAACGGCCACCCGGATTGGCCTCACCGGATCACCCCGGATTGGCCACAAGCGGTGGTCGTCCCGCTGCGTACGGTCGGGCGGACAATCGGACCCCACTCTCACGAGGATCACGATGACCCAGCTCAGCGACGGTGCGGCCACTCTCACCGTCCGCATCGACGACCGGGTGCTGACCGCGGTGCCGGACTACGTGCTCGGCGTGCTCGCCGTGGCGCTGGTCGAGGTCGTGCCGGCCCCTCCCGCCGTGTCGGCGTTGCTCACCGCCGCGGAGGACGCGCTGCACGGCGCCGGCCTGGACAAGGCCGGCGTGGCCGACCTGCCGGGCATCGCGGCCTGGCGCGAGGCGTACCGGGCGGTGGGGGTGAACCCGAACCGGTTCCCCTGCGCCGCCGAATCGATCACCCGCCGGGTGGCCAAGGGCGACCGGCTGCCCCGGATCAACGCCCTGGTCGACCTCTGCAACGCCGTCTCGCTCGGCGCGGCGCTGCCGGTGGCGTCGTGCGCGGTCGACGGCCTCACCGACCTCGTGGTGCGGCCGGCCGACGGCACCGAGACGTACCTGCCGCTGGGCGTTCCCGACGCGCCCGAGCGTCCCGAGCCGGGTGAGGTCGTCTACGCCGACGCCGACGGGCGGGCCCACTCGCGGCGCTGGAACTGGCGGCAGGGCCACCTGGTCCGCACCGACCTGGGCCCGCACGCGTTGCTGCTCACCGTCGAGTCGGCCCACCCCGGCGGACGGGCGGAGGTGGTTGACGCGTTGGCCCGCCTCGGCGGCGTCCTCGCCGGGATGTCCGCCGGCCCACGGCAGGAGGCGGTGCTCGACCGCGACGCGACGAGCGCCGTCCTGGGTACCGCGGGACCGCTGAGCCCGGCGGGCAGCAACGGTCGGAGCCGTCCGTGAACGGCGCGATCCTGGTGATCTACCGCCCGGCGGCCGGGCGGTACGCCGCCCAGTTCCGCGCCGTGGTCGCCGCCGCCGCCGAGCGGGGCGTGGCGACCGTCGCGCTGCTGCCGACCGGGCAGCCGTCCGCCGACACCGCCGGTCTGCCCTGCTACCACGCCGACCTCGACGACCGCGAGGCCGTCCGTTCGATCGTCGCGACGATCGTCGCCGAGCACCCGGTGCGGCGCGTCTTCCCGCTCTTCGAGGGCGACGTGCTGACCGCCGCGCACTGCCGACGGGACCACGGCATCGACGGGCTCGACCCGGAGGGGGCGCTGACCTTCCGCGACAAGAACGTCATGCACCGCCGCGCCACCGAGCTCGGTGTGCCGGTGGCCCGCTCCTGCCGCCCCGAGACGGTCGGGGCGGTCGCCGAGTTCGCCGCCGAGGTCGGTTGGCCGGTGGTCGTCAAGCCGTACGCCGGCTGGGCCTGCGGCGACACGCACCGGGTGGACTCCGTCGAGGACCTGGCCCGGGTGTGGCCGTTGATCGCCGACGACCGGCACGACTACCGGGTGGAGGAGTACGTCCGGGGTGCGGAATACCACGTCGACTCGCTGCTGCGCGACGGCGAGGTGGTCTTCGAGCAGCTCTCCCGCTACACGTACTCCGTCCTGGAGTTCCGCGACGAGCCCGGCGGCACGGTCTCCCGCAAACACGACCTGACCGACGCCGAGCGGCGCATCCTGGCCGCCAGCGCCACCGTGCTGCGTGGCTTCGGGATGCGGACCGGCGTGGCGCACGTCGAGTTCTTCCTCCGCGACGACGGCGAGGTGATCCTCGGCGAGGCGGCGGCCCGGGCCGGTGGCGGCTCGATCGTCCCCGCCATCGAGGCCGGGCGGGGGATCAACCTGGCCGGGGAGTGGTGCCGCCTAGAACTGGACCCGGAGCACGTGCCGACGACCACGCTCGGGCCGGAGATCGGCACCGAGTACCTGTGCTCCGACCGGTACGGGCGGATCACCGCGATCACCTCGGCGGCGCAGTTGCGGGCGCTCGACGCGGTACGCGACGCGGACGTGTGGAAGCGCGTCGGTGACGTGCTCGCCGCGCCGACCGCCTCGAACGACGTGCTCGGCTGGTACGTCTGCGAAGGGCGGGACTTCGACGCCGTCCGCGCCCGCTTCAAGGTCATCCGCGACTCGTTCGAGGTGCGCACCGAACCGGTGGGGGAGCCGTCATGTGGCTGAGCCGGTTCCGGGCCCTGCCCCGCCCGCTGCGGATGCTGGTCTACGCGTCCTTCATCAACCGGGCCGGCATGTTCGTCTTTCCCCTGCTCGCGGTCTACCTGGTGCAGAGCCGGCAGCTCAGCACCGGCGAGGCGGGCGTGCTGATCTCCGCGGGCAGCACCGGCCTGCTCGCCGGCAGCCTGCTCAGCGGGCCGGTCTGCGCCCGCGCCGGCCGCCGCGCCGCGCTGGTGGCGAGCCTGCTGCTCAACGCGGCCGGTTACCTGGGCCTGGCCGTGGTCGACGGACCCACCTGGACGTACGCGGTGCTGCTCTTCGTCGCGCTGGTCGGCATGGGCATGTTCTCCCCGGCGGCCAACACGCTGATCGCCGACCTGACCGAGCCGGGCGAGCGGCCCTTCGCGTACACCGTCAGCTATCTCGCCAACAACCTCGGCATGGGGGTCGGCCCGCTGCTCGGCGGGTTCGCGGCGGCCCTGTCGTACGAGCTGATGTTCGCCGGGAACATCCTGCTCGGTCTGCTCGCGGCGGCCACCATCTGGCTGTTCGTACCCGCCGACACCCGCCGTGCCCCGACGACCGCGCCGGTCGTCACGACCCGCTGGGCCGGGCTGCGCCGGGATGTCGACGTGGCGCTGCTGGTGCTGGTCTCCTTCTGTTACGTCGCGCCGCTGATCGGCCTGGAATACACGCTGCCCCTCGCGGTCACCACCGTGCTGCACTCGTCGGTGGCGGTGGTCGGCGCGGTCTACACCATCAACAGCGTCGTCGTGGTCAGCGCCAGCCTGCTGATCGAAAAGCGGATCAAGGCGTACTCGACCCGGGTCCTGCTGATCGTGGCCGGCCTGCTCTGGTCGGCCGGCATGGCCGTCCTGGTGTTCGCCTTCTCGCTGCCCGCCGTGCTGCTCTCCACGGTGGTCTGGACCCTCGGGGAGATCATCGCCTCGGTGGTGGTGCCCACCTACATCGCCGACCACGTGCAGGAGCGTCGGGTCAGCAGCTTCATGGCCCTGAACGCCTTCGTGCTCAGCTCGGCCCGGTTGGTCGTGCCGATGGGTCTCGGCTTCGTCTGGCAGACCCAGGGGCACCAGCCCGTCCTCCTGATCCTCCTGCTGACCCCGGTGGTCGGTGTGGTCGCGTTCGCGGCGCTGCGAATCCGACCGGCCGTCCGGCCCGTGCCGGCGCCCGCCGAACCGGCCACCGCCAGTCCCTGACACCCACCCACCCCTCATCGGAAGGCGCCATGACGACGTCGAAGTTCGTGCTGCCCGAGAGCGACATCCCGACGACCTGGTACAACGTGGTTCCCGACCTGCCCAAGGGGCTGCCCCCGATGTTGCACCCCGGCACCCGGGAACCTCTCACCCCGGCGGACCTCGAACCACTCTTCGCCACCGGCATGATCGAGCAGGAGTTCAGCACCGAGCGGGACGTGGACATCCCCGGGCCGGTGCTGGACATCTACCGCCAGTGGCGGCCCAGCCCGCTCGTCCGCGCCCACCGTCTGGAAAAGGCCCTCGACACGCCGGCCCGGATCTACTTCAAGTACGAGGGGGTCAGCCCGTCCGGCAGCCACAAGCCGAACACCGCCGTACCGCAGGCGTACTACAGCAAGCTCGACGGCGTGCGGCGGCTGACCACGGAGACCGGCGCCGGCCAGTGGGGCAGCTCGCTCTCGATGGCCTGCACGTACTTCGGCCTCGACTGTGAGGTCTTCATGGTGCGGGTCAGCTACGACCAGAAGCCGTACCGGCGGGGGCTGATGGAGACGTTCGGCGCGTCGGTGACGGCGAGCCCGAGCGACCGTACCGCGGCGGGCCGGGCCGCGCTCGCCGCCGACCCGAACTCCACCGGCAGCCTCGGCCTGGCCATCTCCGAGGCGGTTGAGGCGGCGATGGCCAGCGGTGGCGCCGCCAAGTACGCCCTCGGCTCGGTGCTCAACCTCGTGTTGATGCACCAGACCATCATCGGCCAGGAGGCGCAACTCCAACTCGCCCTGGCCGACGACTACCCGGACGTCGTGATCGGCGCGGCCGGCGGTGGCTCGAACTTCGCCGGGCTGGCCCTGCCGTTCCTGCGCCGCCAACTGGGCGGCGGCCCGGCCGTGCGGTTCGTCGCGGTCGAGCCCTCCTCCTGCCCGTCGCTGACCCAGGGCACCTACGACTACGACTTCGGGGACACCGCCGGCCTCACCCCGCTGACCAAGATGCACACCCTGGGCCACGAGTTCCGCCCACCGGCCATCCACGCCGGTGGACTGCGCTACCACGGCATGGCGCCGATCATCAGCGCGCTGCGGGACCTCGACCTCATCGAGGCGCGTGCCGTGCCGCAGACCGCCTGCTTCGAGGCGGGCGTGCTCTTCGCCCGCAGCGAGGGGATCGTGCCGGCGCCGGAGTCCACCCACGCCGTCCGGGTGGCGGTGGACGAGGCGCTGCGCTGCCGGGAGACGGGCGAGTCGCAGGCGATCGTCTTCTCCCTCTCGGGGCACGGCCACTTCGACATGCAGGCCTACATCGACTACTTCGCCGGAAAGCTGACGGACTGACCTCGCTGGGGCGGACGCCGTCGTGGCGTCCGCCCCCGCGCCGAGCACCGGGGGCGCCAATGCACAGCGAAGCAGCCACCATCCTCGCCATCAACGGGTCGGAACGGGCCGGCGGCAACACCGACCACGCCATCGCGCACGCGGGCCGGCTGATCGCCGAACGCGGCGCGACCCTGCGCACGATCGTGCTCCGCGAGCACCGCATCTCGCCGTGCAGCCCGTGCGGCGACTGCAACAGCCGAACCCTGCCCTGCCGGGTGGACGACGACGTCCCCGCCCTGGTGGAGCAGATGGCCGCCGCCGACGGACTCATCTACGCGGCCCCGGTGCACGGCTTCGGCCTCGCCCACCTCATGCAGGTCTTCATCGAGCGCGCGGGCGTCGGCTACCTGCGGTTCAACCGGCCGCTGGCCGACAAGGTCGGCGGCATCATCGTCACCGGACGTCGGTACAGCGACTCCTCCGTGCACAACCAGATCGTCAACAACCTGCTGCTCAACAGGATGATCCTGGTGGGCAGCGGATTCCCCGTCCTGTTGCGCAACACCACCGGCAGCCCCGGGCTGACCGACGCCGAAGGCGTCGACGCGCTGGAGCGGATGGTGCACCGGATGCTCGACATGGTGCAGCTGCTCAAGCGGCACCAGCGGGTCGACGGTGGCCCGGTCCTGCCGCGCCGGGACCGCAACGAACGCGTCCCGCGGCCCCGCCGCGCCGAAACCGTCCAGAGCAGAGGAGATATCGAGAATGTCCACTGAGCAGGTCGCCACTCCGGTCGGCATCGACTTCCCGGCCACCGAGTGGGAGAGGTGGGACAAGCCGGGCGCCGAGGGCCGGGTCAAGATGACGTACGTGGGCGGTCAGCGGCTGCGCCTGCTGGAGCTGCCACCCGGCTTCGACGAGCACCACTGGTGCCTGCGCGGGCACACCGGCTACGTGCTCCAGGGCGAGTTCACCATCCACTTCCGGGACCGGTCGGTGCCGTGTCGCCCCGGCATGGGGTTCGTCATTCCCGACGACGAGGAGCACCGGTCGCAGGGCAGCGACGCCGAGCCCACCGTCGTCTTCGTGGTCGATGAGGTTCCGCAGCCGTGAGCGACCCGCAGAGCGTCGCCTCGCCGGCCGGGTCGACGCCGGCCGGCGACGCCGACGGGCCGGCCCGGATCGCCGAGCTTCGGGTCGCCATCGACGGGCTCGACCGGCAGATCATCGCCCTGCTGGCCGAGCGCACCCGGGTGGTGCGGGAGCTGACCGTGCACAAGACGGACGAGGGGACGGTCCGCTCACCCGAGCGGGTGCGGCAGGTCCTCGACCGCGTACACGCCCTGGCGGTCGGGCACGGCATGCCGCCCGAGGTGGCCGTCGGCACGTACCGCGCCCTCATCGAGGAGCTGACCCTGATGCAGCTCGACATGTTGGCGGCCCGCCGCGCCGCCGCCGCGGCGACGGACACCAGATGAGCCACCGTCTGCCCGTCGACCTGCGGCACGCCCTGGCCAGCCTCGACCCGCTCCCCGGCGAGCTGGTGCGGGTCGCCACCGAGCTGCCCGCCCGCTACGGCGTGTCCGCCCACTACGCCCGCTGGGCGGGCGCGCCCGCCGCCCCTCCCACCGGCGCCGGCCCCGCCGTCCTCTTCGACCGGGTACGCCCCGACGACGGACCCACCCGGGCGGTGCTGATGGGCCTCTACGGCACCCGTCGACGAGCCGCCGGCCTGCTCGGGTGCACGCCCGCCGAGCTGCCGCACCGGCTGCTTGACGCGGTGGCCGCCCCCCGCCCGGCGGAGTTCGCCGCCGACGCGTCCCGCTGGCTTCGCGAGTCGCTGCCGTTGGACCTGACCGCGCTGCCGGTGCCGGTCCTCACCGACGAGGACGCCGGGCCCTACCTGACCCTCGGCGCGGTGCTCGCCACCGACCCGGACACCGGGGTCCGCAACCTGTCCGTGCACCGCATGTGCGTGCAGGGGCCTGACACGCTGACCATCTGGATGGTGCCGGGACGCGACCTGGAACTCGCGTACCAGGCCGCCCTGCGCCGGGGCCGCCCACTGCCGGTGGCGATCCACCTCGGCCTCAGTCCGGCGGTGCTGCTCTCCTCCTGCTGCCCGACCTCGCTGGTCCCGCCCGACCTCGATGAGCTGGCGGTGGCCGGCGCGCTCGCCGGCCAGCCGGTGGAGCTGCTGCCCTGCGCCACGGTGGACGCCGAGTTCATCGCCCACGCCGAGTACGTCATCGAGGGTGAGCTGCTGGCCGACCACGCGCCGGAGAGCGCGCACGGCACGGTGGCCACGCCGGAGTTCCTCGGCTACCAGGGTCGCGCGCACCCCTGGCTGCCGCTGATCCGGGCCACGGCGATCACCGCCCGGGAGAGCCCGATCCTGCAGGCGGTCTCCGGGCCCGGGCACGAGCAGTCGATCCTGCTCGGCTTCGGGATGGAGGCCGCCGTGCTGGACGTGCTGCGGCGGCGGGGGACACCGGCGCTCGCGGCGCACTGCCACACCGCCGGTGGCGGTCAGCTCATGGTGGTGCTCCAGTGGTCGGCCAAGCGCGGGCCACAGGACGACGTCGCGGTGCGCGCCGCCGCCGAGGCGGTGCTGGAGCAGTTCCGGATGGCCAAGCTGGTGCTGTGCGTGGGCGAGGACGTGGACATCGAGTCCGACCAGGACCTGTGGTGGGCGATGGTCACCCGGTTCCAGGCCGATCAGGACCTGGTCGTGCTGCCCGACCGGGAGGGCTTTCCGCTCGACCCGAGCCAGCACACCGGCTACTCGCCGTCGCTCTCGGCCGACGGGCGCACGGCCAAGGCGGTGTTCGACTGCACCGTCCCGTACGCCCAGAGCGCGCGCTTTCACCGGCCCCGCTTCACCGAGCCGTCGCGTCCCGCACCGCGGCGGCCAGCAGCGCCACTCCCTCGGTGATCCGAGCGGTGGGCAACGCCGCGTACCCGATCAGGAAGGTCGGCTCGGTCGGCGGCCGGGTGACGAAGTAGCCCGAGGCGGGATAGACCCGTACGCCCCGGGCGGCGGCGGCGCGCACGATCTCGGCCTCATCGACGTCGTGCGCGCCGCCCAGGGTCACGAGCACGTGCAGCCCGGCCGCCGTGCCGGAGATCCGTACTCCCGCGCCGAAGTGTTCGTACAGCGCTTCCAGCAGCCGGGCGCGACGCTGGCGGTAGAGGCGGTCCATCCGGCCGATGTGCCGGGCGTACGCGCCGGAGGAGATGAACTCGGCCAACGCCTCCTGGGTCACCGTCGGGGTCAGCCGGTCGGTGATCCACTTGATGCCCAGGAACGACCGGACGAGGTGCGGCGGCAACACCGCGTATCCGATGCGCAGCGACGGGAAGAGGGTCTTGCTGAAGCTGCCGACGTAGACCACGTCCGCGTCCTGCGGGTCGGCGGCCAACGACGCGAGCCGCTCCTCGGCGAAGGTGAACTCGTTGTGGTAGTCGTCTTCCAGCACCGTCGCCGCGTGGTCGCGGGCCCAGCGCAGCAACGCCCGCCGTCGCCGGTCGGACATGATGAACCCGGTCGGGAACTGGTGCGACGGGGTGACGTAGACGAGGCGTACCCGGGCCGGGTCGAGGCCGTGTGCGCGGACCCGGCAGTCGATCTCGTCGACCCGCAGGCCCTCCTCGTCGACCGGGACCGGCACCACGGCGGCCCGCGAGTAGCCGAAGATCTGCCGCAGCACGGTGTGGCTCGGATCCTCGATGACCACCACGTCGTCCGCGCCGACGAGCAGCCGGACCAGGATGTCCATGGCCTGGGTCGCGCCGCTGGTCACGACCGTGTCCTCGCGGCGGGCGTCCAGCGCCCGGCTGCGTCGCAGCAGCGCGGTGATCTGGGTACGCAACGACGGGGAACCCTCGGCCGGGCCGTAGCCCAACGCCACCGCGTCCGCCCGGCTGACCGCGTCGGCGAGCGACTGCCGCCACCGGGTCACCGGGAAGCTGGCCAGCGCCGGGGTGCCGTGCCGGAAGTCGTACGTGCCGTCCGGCCGGTGCATCGGCGCCGGTTCCCAGGGCTTCCAGAGGGGACTGCCGGCGTCGGTGGGCAGCGGGGGCTCGGGTCGCAGGTGCGCGCGGGCGGCGCGGGGGACCCGCGGTGGCGCGTCGGCCGGGGCGGCGCTGACCCGGGTGCCGGAACCACGCCGCGACGTGAGCACCCCGTTGGCCCGCAGCAGCTCGTAGGCGCGGGTCACCACCGTCCGGGAGACCCCGAGCTGGTGTGCCAGTTCGCGGCTGGGCGGCACCGCGTCGCCGGGGCGCAGCCGGCCGGCGCGTACGGATGAGCTGATCTGGTCGCAGAGTTGCTGCTGCAACGGCACCGCACTGGCGCGGTCGAGCGTGACGAGGAGCTGGTCCGAACTCACCTGGGCATGCTCCCCGCTCGAGGTCAGGCTGCCCGGGAGGATCGCCTGCGGGCGGGGCGGTCGGTCTGCACGAATGTCGACAGTCGGCCCTGCACCAGCCGGCCGAGCACGTCCAGGAAGATCGCGCGGTCGCGCGACGGGACCGTGGCGAGGATGTCGTGCTGTAGTCCCGCGACGATCTGCCGCGCCTCGGCGACCAGCCGCTCGCCGTCGGGCGTGACGGTGACGATGCGGGCGCGTCGGTCGGTCGTCGAGGTGCGACGCCCGACCAGGCCGGCACGTTCCAGCTCGTCGAGGGTGACGACCATCGTCGTCTTGTCGATGCCGCACATCTCGCCGAGCTGGCTCTGGGTGAACTCGCCGGTGAGACCGCGATCGAGCACGCAGTAGGCACGCGTCGAGATGCTCAGGCCGGAGAGGGCGGCGGCGTGTTCCTGAGCCAGCGCGTGGGTGGCCCAGGACATCAGGAACATCAGGTCTGGTGTCGCGGCATCGGGCCCGGAGGTTCCGGTGGTCATGGCGGCAGCCTAGCAACTGGTTCGTGATTCGAACTATCTCGTAGCGGAGCATCGTCGCCTCGCGAACAAGTTAAGAACGAGATAGTAAAGAACAGAACCTTCTGATACGGTTCGATCTCGACAGCACGTCCCCTCCACTGAGGAGTCACCCCTGATGTCTGCGGAAGCCTCTGTTCCCCGTGCCGGTGCCAGCGCCTCGCGCGTGCGAGACCGGGCCATCGCCGTCGCGGTCGCCGTGCTCGCCGCCGTGGCCGTGTGGTCGATCGCGACCCTCGCCGGCGCGCAGCTCACCGTCGACCAGGGCGCCGGCCCGCGGGACGTCACGGTGCTCGCCGTCGTCCTGAACTCCGCGATCGCGGCGCTGCTCGGCTGGGGCCTGCTCGCGGTGCTCGAGCGCTTCCGGGCGAGCGCCATCACGATCTGGACGGGGATCGCTCTCGTCGTCCTCGTGCTGTCGCTCGTGCCGGCCTCCCTGGTCGACGCCTCGGCCGGCACCCGGGTCGCCCTCGTCCTGATGCACCTGGTGGTGGGCGCGGTCGTGATCGTGGGCTTCCGCAGGGGCGCGCGGGGCGTCTGACGGCGGGTGGCCCGCCCGTCCCGCTCCCGCGCGGAGCAGGACGGGCGGTCCCTCAACCTCGTACGCGCCGCAACGCGAGACCACCGAGGCCCAGGGCGGCCGACCCCACCACCAGGGCCACGTACGCCCCGCCCCGACCGTTGCCGGTCCCGATCCCGCTGTCGGAAGTCGCCACCACCAGCGCGCCGAGGCCCACGGCGAGCAGCCCGGACGCCAGGGCCACGGTCGCGCCGATCATCCCGCTGCCGGTGCCGACGCGACTGGTCGGGCGGGCCAGGGCCAGCGCGCCGACGATCACCCCCGCCAGGCCCAGCAGGCCGCCGACGCTCGCCCCGAGTCGACCGGTGCTCATGGTGGTGACGCTGGCCGCCAACGGCTGGTCCGGCGCGGCGATCCCCTCCAGCAGGGCGGACGTGGCAGCGGTGAACACCGACATGTGCTTCTCCTTCTCGTACATCGTGGTGTGCCGTTCGATCGTGTCGCCGCGCCGGCCGCCGGTCGTCCGGCAACCGGAGGCTCTTCGTCCTGCCGCGGCGGGCGCAGGCGGCTGCCGCGTACGACGCACCCGCCGCGCGACTACCACGGACGCGGTAGTCGACGGTCGTTCGCGCGCAGGAGTCGCCCGGTGCGCGCCCCGGGCTAGGGTGCGCGCATGAGCACAGGGCGTGCCGTTGTCCGGGACTGGGTCATCGCCGTCGGCGTGGCGGTGGTGCTGCTGGTCGCCGGGCGGTCCATGGGCCCTTCCACGATGGACCTCGACCTGCTGGGCTATGCGCTGCTGGCCGCCGGTGGTCTGGCGTTGGCGGCGCGTCGCCGGGCTCCGGTCACCGTCCTGGCCGTCACCGGGCTGTGCGCGGTGGGCTACCAGGCGGTCGGTTTCGACGTGCCGGCGGTCGCCTTCCTGTTCGCGGTGTACACCGGTGTGCGGGCGGGCCACCGCGTCGTCACGGTCGTCGCCGCCGTGCTGATGCTCGTCGCGTTGCCGCTCACCGCGCTCGCCCCACCGCAGGGTCTGCCGTTGGGCGACGCGCTCGCGCGGGCCCGGGGCGCCCTGGAGGTGGCGTGGCTGATCGCCGCCGGCGCGGCGGGGGAGGCGTTGCGGCAGGCCGAGCGGCGGGCCGACGAGGCCGAGCGCACCCGGGAGGAGACCGCGCGACGCCGGGCCGACGAGGAGCGGCTGCACATCGCGCGGGAGCTGCACGACTCGCTGACCCACCAGATCTCGATCATCAAGGTGCAGGCGGAGGTGGCCGTCCACCTGGCCCGTCGGCGTGGCGAGGCGGTGCCGGAGGCGTTGCTGGCGATCCGGGAGGCCGGCCGGGAGGCCAGCCGCGAGCTGCGCGCGACCCTGGAGGCGCTGCGGGACGACAGCAGGAACCCGCCGCGGGGCATCGACCACCTGCCGGAGCTGGTGCAGCGGGCTCGGCTGGCCGGGCTGGACGCGACGTTGACGGTGCGGGGGCCGCGACAGGCCGTGCCGGTGGCCGTGGACCGGACCGCCTACCGCATCGTCCAGGAGTCCCTCACCAACGTCGCACGGCACGCCGCCGCGGCCACCGCGTCGGTCCACGTCGACTACCGTCCGGACGCCCTCGCGATCCGGGTCGACGACGACGGCGCCGCCACGCCGGCCGCCGCCCCGGCGCCCGGCGTCGGGCTGCTCGGGATGCGCGAACGGGTCACCGCCCTGGGCGGTCGCCTGCACGCGGCGCCCCGCGACGGGGGCGGCTTCACCGTCCGCGCCGAACTTCCCGTCGGGCCGTCCGCGTGATCCGCGTCCTGCTGGTCGACGACCAGGCGCTGCTGCGCAGCGGCTTCCGCGCGCTCCTGGACATCGAGGACGACATCGAGGTGGTGGCCGAGGCGGCCGACGGTCTCCAGGGGTTGGCCCTCGCCCGACGTCACCTGCCCGACATCGCGCTCATCGACATCCAGATGCCGGTGCTGGACGGAATCGAGGCGACCCGGCTGATCGCCGCGGACCCGGCGCTGGCCGGCGTGCACGTCGTCATCCTGACCAACTACGGACTCGACGAACACGTCTTCCACGCGCTGCGCGCCGGCGCCGCCGGTTTCCTCGTCAAGGACATCGAGCCGGAGGACTTCCTGCACGCCGTACGCGTCGCCGCCCGAGGGGACGCGCTGCTCGCGCCGTCGATCACCCGCCGCCTCATCGACCGGTACGTCGCCGAACCACAGCACCTGCGGGTCCCGACCGGGCTGCGGGAGCTGACCAGCCGGGAACGCGAGGCCGTCGTCCTGGTCGCCCAGGGTCTGTCGAACGACGAGGTCGCGGCACGAATGGTGATCAGCCCGCTGACCGCCAAGACCCACATCAACCGGGCCATGGCCAAGCTGCACGCCCGCGACCGCGCCCAGCTCGTCGTCGTCGCGTACGAGTCCGGGCTGGTGGCCCCGCGTCAGCACTGAGGTCGGCGGCCCCCGGAGCAGGGACGGCGTCCAGGCTTGCCGCGCGGCGCCCCGGTCGACCCGTGCCATGATTGCGCCCATGGGCAAGCAGCAGCACGTCGGCGGGGCCGACCGGCACAGCGGGTCGGGAACCACGGCCGACCGTCCGACCGACGGCGGGGCGGACGCTCGACTCGCCCTCGCACAGGACCCCGCAACACCACAGATGACCCTCATCGACCTGGCGTCGGATGCATCGGTCACGGTGCGCAAGGCGGTCGCGGCGCGGCCGGACGCGCCCGCGCAGGCTCTGCGGACGTTGACCCGCGACCACGATCGTCAGGTCCGGGAGGCGGTGGCACGCAATCCCGCCACGTCGGTCGGCAACCTCCTGCGTCTCGTCAAGGACGCCGACCGGTGGGTCCGGTGGGCCGTCGCCAGCAACCCGGCCTGCGACGAGTCGGTCCGCCGGGTGATGGTCGCCGCGCCCGACAAGGAGCTTCGGGGCCTGCTCGCCGAGACCCGCGAGTTGGAGCCCCACCTCGCCGCCGAGCTGGTCGAGGACGCCTCACCCGAGGTACGCGAGCGGCTCGCCACCCACACCCACGACCCCGAGGTCGTCGTCGCCCTGTTGGCCGACCGCACCGTCCGCGTCCGCAAGGGGCTCGCCCGCAACCCGCGGACCACCGCCGCGCAGCGCAGCGCCCTGGCCAGGGACCCGGCGGTGGACGTACGGGCGGCCCTGGTCCGCGCCTTGGAGCTGAGCGAGGCGGATCTGGCAGGTCTGGTCGACGACCGTGCCGTGCAGGTACGCCTGGCCATGGCCACGTCCGAGCTCATCCCGTCGCACGTGCGGCAGGCGCTTAAGAACGACTCCGACGACATGGTGGCCGCCGCGGCACGTGACTATCGCCCCGGCGTCGGCAGCTCGCCGGTGGTGCGGGCACCCCGGATCGGGTCCCGTCGCCCCGACGGCGGCTCTCGCCGGCAGGGACGCGCCGCCACCTGACGTCGGCGGGCCCTAGGGGGTCCGCGCGCTCGGCTCACCGGCGCGATGTTCCCACCCGCGACGGGGCCGGCGGGTGATCCCGGCGCCGGTCGACGACGCCGCCTCGACCGGAAGGTCCCGGCCGGCGAGGCGGCGGAGCAGGTCGCGGATCTGGCGTTTGTCCGCGGCCGAGACGGTGTCGTCCAGCAAACGACGGCGGATGGTGCCCATGTCCGTCTCGACCTGCGCCAGCGCCCGGGGCGTCTCGGCCGCGTCCGGCATCGCGAGCGGCCGGATCGCGGCGGCGATGGAGAGGTCGAGGGTGGCGCAGAGGCTACGCACCTTCGCCAGCTCGGGGTAGCGCTGCCAGTCTCCGGCGAGCCAGCGGAACAGCGTCGAGCGGCTCACCCCGGTGTGGTGGGCGATGTCGCCGACGGTCCAGCCGTGTTCCTCGCGGGCGTCGTCGACGGCTTGGCGGACGAACTGCGCGAAGGCCATCTGAGGTGTCGTGGGGTAGGTGTCCATCCTCAGGTCCTGCCCTCCCATCCGGGTTGATCTGCCCTGCGGTGACGGCGGTACCACTGATCGTCTATCAGCTTCTGCGGCGGCGCAGCGGCGCTCGGGGCGCTGGCCTACTCCTTCGGGGTGGTGCGGATACTCAAATGCCGGTCGTCGCGGCGGATCGGCGGCGCGAACGCGCGGCCCGCCAGGGCGCACGGGTGGGCCTGGTCCCGTTCGCCGTCCCCTTCGGGGCCCACTGTCCCGTTCACGGCCTGTGATGGTCGCCGCAGCGCTGCGGCTACAACGCGTGACCTGAGTTACCGTTCGTCGAATCAGGTACCGTCCCCTGTCACACCGTCTTCGTACCAACCTGGCTGCCCGGCGCAACGGGAAGCCGAACCGGAGGGACACATTCGTGAGGGTCCGTAGCGCAGTCCGTCAGGCCGGCCTCGTCGTGGCGATCGCCGCTCTGGCGGTGACCGCGGGGTGTGCCAAGAAGGACGACAGCGAGGTCCAGGCCAGCGGGGTCAAGCTGGTCGAGGCCGGCAAGCTGACCGTCTGCACCCACCTGCCGTACCCGCCGTTCCAGTCCAAGGACGCCAGCGGCAAGGTCACCGGGTTCGACGTCGACGTGATGGACCTCGTGGCCAAGGAGTTGGGCGTCGAGCAGACGATCATCGACACGCCCTTCGAGGGCATCAAGTCCGGCCAGGACCTGAACACCGGCAAGTGCGACGCGGCCGCCGCCGGCATGACCATCACCGCCGAGCGGCAGAAGGTGATGAACTTCTCCGACCCGTACTTCGACGCGACGCAGGCGATGCTGGTCAAGACCGGGAAGCCGTACAAGTCGCTCGACGACCTGCGGGGCAAGAAGCTCGGCGTGCAGGCGGCCACCACCGGCCGTGACTACGCCCGCAAGTTCGAGAAGGAGAAGGGCCTGCAGCTCGTCGAGTTCGAGGATCTCGCCGCCCTGCAGCAGGCCGTCGCGAACGGTCAGGTCGAGGCCGCCGTCAACGACCTGCCGGTGTGGACCGAGTACCTGCGCAAGAACCCGGGTGGGTTCGCGGTGACCGCCGAGTTCGACACGGGCGAGCAGTACGGGTTCTCGGTGAAGAAGGACGCGAACCCGGAACTGCTCAAGAAGATCAACGAGACGCTGGCCAAGGCCAAGCAGGACGGCTCGTACGACACGATCTACTCCAAGTGGATCGGCAAGCGGCCGCACGCCTGATCGACGCTCCAAAGGGGTAGGGCGCGCGGACCGCGTGCCCTGCCCCGTCGGCACAATCCGGGAAGGCAACGAGCCAACGTGAAGCTGCGCCGCCGCCAGCGGGAACGACTGTCCCTCGGTATCCAGTACCTGGTCTTCGTCGCGATCATCGCCGCGGTGCTCCTCGCCGCGGACTGGGGCCGACTGGCCGACGCGTTCTTCCGCGTCGACATCATCGAATCGATGTTCCCGACGATCATCACCGTGGCGCTGCGCAACACGATCCTCTACACGTTGGGCGCGTTCGCCTTCGGCCTCGTGTTCGGGACCGTGCTCGCGCTCATGCGGCTGTCCCGGGTGGCGCCGTACCGCTGGCTGGCGACCGCGTACATCGAGCTGTTCCGGGGGCTGCCGGCGCTGCTGGTGCTCTTCCTCGTCGGGTACGGCATCCCCATCGCCTTTCCGGAGCGGCAGATCCCCGGCGGCGTGTTCGGCTCGATCGCGATCGGTCTCGGGTTGACCGCCGCGGCGTACATGGCCGAGACCATCCGCGCCGGCATCCAGGCGGTGCCGAAGGGGCAGATGGAGGCGGCCCGTACCCTCGGCATGTCGCACTTCACCGCCATGCGCACGATCGTCATCCCGCAGGCGTTCCGGATCGTCATCCCGCCGCTGACGAACGAGCTCATTCTGCTCACCAAGGACTCGTCGCTGGCGTACGTGCTGGGCGTGACGGCACAGACCATCGAGGTCACCAAGTTCGGCCGGGACATGCTCAACGACCGGGTGAACGCCACCCCGCTGCTGGTGGCCGGCCTCGCCTACCTGGTCATCACCCTGCCGCTGTCCCAGGTGGTACGCCGCCTCGAACTCCGCTACGCCAAGGCCCGGTGACCCGCATGACGACCAGCCCGTCCCGTCCCGCCGTACAGATCCGTGACCTGCACAAGTCGTTCGGGC
This sequence comes from Micromonospora sp. NPDC049801, assembly GCF_040656575.1. NCBI lineage: Bacteria > Bacillati > Actinomycetota > Actinomycetes > Micromonosporales > Micromonosporaceae > Micromonospora > Micromonospora sp. NPDC049801. The sequence continues at coordinate 120,763 of NZ_JBFAMS010000003.1, forward strand.
CGATCGAGGTGCTCAAGGGCATCGACTTCGAGGTCGGCCAGGGCGAGGTCGTCTGCGTGATCGGGCCGTCCGGGTCCGGCAAGTCGACCCTGCTGCGCTGTGTCGACCTGTTGGAGGAACCCACCGCCGGCACGATCTGGGTGAACGGCGTGGAGATGACCGACCCGGACGTCGAGATCGACGCGGTCCGCCGGGGCATCGGCATGGTGTTCCAGTCGTTCAACCTGTTCCCGCACCTGACCGTGCTCCGCAACCTCACCGTCGCGCAGCGCAAGGTGCTGCGCCGCTCGCGCGCCGAGGCCGAGCGGATCGCGCGGGCCAACCTGGAGCGGGTCGGCCTCACCGACAAGGCCGACGCGTTCCCCGCGCAGCTCTCCGGCGGGCAGCAGCAGCGGGTCGCGATCGCCCGGTCGCTCTCGATGGACCCGAAGCTGATGCTCTTCGACGAGCCGACCTCGGCGCTCGACCCGGAGTTGGTCGGTGACGTGCTCACCGTCATGCGCGGGCTCGCCGAGGATGGCATGACGATGATGGTGGTCACCCACGAGATGGCGTTCGCCCGGGACGTCGCCGACCGGGTCGTGTTCATGGACGGTGGCGTCGTCGTCGAGCAGGGGCCGCCGCAGGAGGTGCTGGGCGCGCCGAAGCACGAACGGACCCGGGCGTTCCTCTCCCGCGTCCTGGACCCGACGCACGCGCGGGTCGGTCAGCCCGAGCAGCCGCCGGCGCCACCGGAAACCCCCAGCCTGCCGGCCGACGACCGGCACGGTCTCTGACACCACCAGCGCCGGCCGATCGATGGCCATTGTGATGTCGCGGTAATCTTCCTGCAATCAGACCTGTACTTTCGTCGATGGATTACATAAGTTGGGTTCATCCATCGAAAGTTCTGAGTCTTCCGAGCGAAGTCCGCGACGATCCTCACCCCAGTCGTGCTGCCGCCTTGTGCTCGGCGGTCGATGCACCCTGCGCTCGTCGCGTCTTCGCCCGGTCGGGAACGGAGACCCATGGACGATCACGCCGTTGGCTCCCATCGCCACCTGTCCCGCCGATCACTGATCGCCACCGGGGCGCTCGCCGCCGGAGCGTTGGGCGCGTCCGCCCCCACGCTCGGGAGCGCCTTCGGAGGCAGCCCCGCGCAGGCCGCCGCCGGAGTGACCAGGAAGGTCACCATCTACGCCGAGCAGTTGCCCGGCGGGCTGTACGGCTACGGCCTCGCACCCGGCCAGGCCACCGTGCCCGGACCGGTGCTGGAGATCTACGAGGGTGACACCCTGGAGATCACCCTGGTCAACACCACCGACCAGCGGCTGTCCATCCACCCGCACGGCGTGGACTACAGCACCGACTCGGACGGTAGTCCGTTCAACGACTCCTTCAACGACCCCGGCGAGACACGGACGTACGTGTGGCGCTCGCACGAGATGGTCGCGGCCTCGGGTCGCCGGTACATGCCGGGCAGCGCCGGCTACTGGCACTACCACGACCACGCCATGGGCACCGACCACGGCACGGCCGGTGTCGCGAAGGGACTGTACGGCGCGCTGATCGTCCGGCGTCGGGGCGACATCCTGCCGGAGAAGCAGTTCACGGTCGTGTTCCACGACATGACGATCAACAACCGGATGGCCCCGAACACGCCCATGTTCGAGGCGAACCTGGGCCAGCGGGTGGAGTGGCTCGCCATCGGGCACGGCAACCTGTTCCACACCTTCCACCTGCATGCCCACCGCTGGGCGGACAACCGCACCGGGATGCTCGAAGGGCCGGCCGACCCGAGCCTGGTCGTCGACAACAAGGACCTCAACCCGGGCAGCTCGTTCGGGTTCCAGGTGCTGGCCGGGGAGGGCGTCGGGCCTGGCGCGTGGATGTACCACTGCCACGTGCAGAACCACTCCGACGGCGGCATGGCCGGGATCTTCCTGGTGCGCAACGCCGACGGCAGCATGCCCCCCGGCGCCGAGGAGGCGATCCACCGGTTCCAGGGCCACACCCACACGCACGGAAGCTGACCGAAAGGTGGGGACGGGGATGACAAGAGACCTACGACGTACCCTCGCCGCGATAGCGGCCTTCGCCACGCTGATCCCGGCCACGACCACGGCATCGGCGGCGGCAGCCGCGCCGCGAGCGGCGAGCGCGGCGCCAGCGCCGACGCAGCAGAGCGGCACGGCCGTGCTCGTGTTCCACGGGCCGGTGGCCGAACAGCAGGACCCGGTGGCGCGCGCGGTGGACACCATCCGACAACTTGCGGCCAGTCATGACATCGATGTCATGGCCACCACGGACCCGGGTGTGTTCACTCCGACCAAGCTGTCCGCGTACCGGAGCGTGGTGTTCCTCTCCGCGACGGGCGCCGCGCTCAACCGCGACCAGGAGTTGGCGCTCCAGGCCTACCTGAAGGCCGGCGGCGGCTTCGTCGGCATCGCCGACGCCGCCCGCGCGCAGGTCGACTCGACCTGGTTCACCGGCCTGATCGGCGCCCGCCCGGCCGGCGCGATCCCGGTGGCCGAGCCGGTGGCCCGGGTGACCGCCAGCGGCGAGAACCCGCCCACCGAGACCAAGGAGAAGCTGACCGACGGCGACGCCAACACGAAGTGGCTGGTCCGCACGCCCACGGCCTGGGTGACCTACGAGCTGGCCGCACCGAAGAGGATCACCGGGTACGCGCTGACGTCGGCCAACGACTTCGTCGGGCGGGATCCGAAGGACTGGACCCTGCAGGGCTCAACGGACGGCCAGAGCTGGACCGATCTGGACCAGCGCACCAACCAGACGTTCGCCGAACGGTTCCAGACCCGGCGGTTCGACATCGCTTCGCCGCAGGAGTTCAGCCGCTACCGGCTGAACATCACCGCCAACAGCGGTGAGCCGCTGATCCAGCTCGCCGACCTGCGGCTGTTCACCGGCACGGCCACCGCGCCGCCGCCGACCCCGGTGAACCGGGCGGTGGTCGACATCCTGGACCGCAAACACCCGGCCACCGCGTCGCTGCCGCTGACCCTCACCCGGTCGGACCGCTGGGACAACTGGGAGACGAACCCGATCGGGGCGGTGCACACCCTCGCCCAGGTCGAGGAGCGGCACTACGACCCGGGTCCGGGCGCGAACGGTCCGTTCCACCCGGTGTCCTGGTGCCGGGACTACGACGGCGGGCGGTCGTTCTACACCGGCATGGGCCACACCGAGGGCAGCTACGGTGAGGAGGCGTTCCGGGCGCACCTGACCGGGGCGCTGAACTGGACCACCGGCCGCGTACGCGGTGACTGCCAGGCGACGATCGCCGCGAACTACAAGGTCGAACGGCTGACCGCCGCGAACCAGACCGGGCAGCTCGACCAGATCGGCGAGCCGCACGGGCTCACCATCGCCCCCGACGGCACCGTCTTCTACGTCGGCAAGGCGGCCTGCCCGAGCGGCCCGATCGCGGACTGGAACGATCCGAAGGTCGGCCTGGGCTGCGGCACCATCCACTCCTACGACCCGCGCAGCAAGCAGGTCAAGCTGCTCACCACCCTGGAGGTGATGGGCAACCGGGGCAGCGGCTCGGAGTTGGTCAAGAACGAGGAGGGTCTGCTCGGCATCGTGCCCGACCCGACGTTCGCCGAGAACGGCTGGCTCTACGTCTACTGGATGCCACACGAGTCGATCGACCGGGTCAAACGGGTCGGGCAGCGCACCATCTCCCGCTTCACCTACGACCGGACGACCCAGACGATCGACCAGGGCACCCGCAAGGACCTGTTGCGGTTCCCGGTGCAGATCCACAGCTGCTGCCACGCGGGTGGCGGCATGGCATTCGACGCCAAGGGCAACCTCTACGTCGGCTCCGGCGACAACAACTCCTCGGAGGGGTCGCAGGGCTACTCCGGCAACAACTGGACCGAGGAGTACCAGGGGACCTCGTTCCAGGACGCCCGCCGTACGTCGGGTAACACCAACGACCTCGCCGGAAAGATCATCCGGATCCACCCGGAGGCGGACGGCACGTACACCATCCCGCCGGGCAACCTCTTCCCGCCGGGCACGGAGAAGACCCGCCCGGAGATCTACGTGATGGGCGTGCGCAACATCGCCCGCCTCCAGATCGACCCGGTGCACCAGTGGCTGACCGCCGGCTGGGTCGGCCCGGACGCCTCGTCGCCCAGCCCCACCCTCGGTCCGGCGAAGTACGAGACGGCCACCATCATCACCTCGGCCGGCAACCAGGGCTGGCCGTACTGCATGGGTAACCGGCAGCCGTACCGGGACCGCAGCAACACCGACGCCAGCGTGCTGACCGGCTGGTACGACTGCGACAACCTGAAGAACACCTCGCCGCGCAACACCGGACTGGAGGACATCCCGGCGGCCCGGGACAACATGATCTGGTACTCGCCGGACGGCGGCGGCCCGGTCTTCCCGAAGCGGACCGACGGCAGCGGCCTTCCGACCTACGTCGCGGCCGACGCCACCTACACTCAGCCGTACCTGCGCGGCGGCGGGCAGGCCATCATGTCCGGCCCCACGTACCACCGCAGCCTGGTCGACACCGACAGCGGCGTCGCCTGGCCGGAACACTGGGACGGCAAGTGGTTGATCGGCGACCAGTCGAACCCGGTCAACCGGGTCGCGGTCACCGTCGACGAGGCCGGGGTGCCGCAGGCCGCCCCGCCGGTGTACGCCGAGTCGCTGCGGGCCATCATCCCCAGCGGCAACGGCGACAACCGGTTGCAGAGCTGGATGGACGCCAAGTTCGGCCCGGACGGCGCGCTCTACCTGCTCGACTACGGAGGCGGCTTCTTCAGCCTGAGCCCCAACCAGAAGCTGATCCGGGTCACCTACACCGGTGGCGCGCCCACCCCGGCGCCCGCAGCGACCTCGGTGGCCGTGCAGAACAAGCCGCTGACGATCGCCTTCACCGGCTCGAAGTCCGGCGGCGTGAGCCACCGGTGGGAGTTCGGCGACGGCGGCACCTCGACCGAGGCGGACCCCCGACACACGTACGCCAAGGTGGGCACCTACACCGCGAAGCTCACCGTCACGTACGCCGACGGCGCGACGGCGACCGTGCGGACCACCGTCACGGTCGGCTGCGCGGTGCCCGACGCCCGGGCCACGGTCTGGCTCGGCGACACCGACACCGGCGTGCCCAGCCGGACGGTCGGGCAGGGCTGCACGATCAACGACCTCGTCGACGACGAGAGCACCTGGCCCGACCACAACGCCTTCGTCCGGCACGTCAGCGCGGTGACCCGCGCGTTGCAGGACGACGGCCTGCTCAACACCCGTGAGGCGGGCACGCTCACCCGGCTGGCCGCCGCCTCCGACATCGGCCGGGACGGTCGCACCGGGTACGAGCCGCTCTACGACGGCACCGCCGAGTCGCTACGCGGTTGGGAGCAGGCCCCGACGGGCTCGTTCAGCATCCAGCCCGACGGGGCGCTGCGCTCCAGCGGCGGCCTCGGCATGCTCTGGCACACCAGGGAGCTGGGCGACTTCTCGCTGAAGGTGCAGTTCAAGGACATCGCGCCGGGCACCAACCGGGCCAACACCGGTGTCTTCATCCGCTTCCCGGACCTGCGGGTGCCGCTGGAGCAGCGGCCAGCGGGCAGCTGCGGCACCATCGGCTCGGCCCGGACCTCGACCGCCTGGATGGCGATCTACTGCGGACACGAGATCCAGATCTACGACGGCGAGAGCGGCGAGCCGCAGAAGACCGGCTCGGTCTACAACTTCGACCCGGTGCCGCTCGCCCAGGCCGGCATCACCCCGAAGAACGTGTGGAACGACTACGAGATCCGGGTGGTCGGGCAGCACTACACGATGATCCGCAACGGCGTGGTGATCAACGAGTTCGACAACACGCCGGGCAAGCAGTCCTCCCGGGCCGGCGACCCCCCGACCGACCTGCGGCAGTTCCTGCGCGGCTTCATCGGCCTGCAGAACCACGGTGACAACGACCTGACCGAGTTCCGCAACATCCGCGTGCGCGAACTCTAGGAGAGACGATGATCCGACGACTCACGGCCGCGCTGGCGGCGGTCCTGCTCACGGTCGCGCCGTTGGCCGCGCCACCCGCCTCCGCCGCCCCGCGCGCCGCCGCGGACCAGGTGCTCACCTGGACCGCCGACGACAACACCACCCGCTACAAGTCCGTCCCCACCACCGCGGTGGCCGGCGCGACGACAATCGTCTGGGAGAACAGCGCGGCCACCGGCAACACCACCGGAATGCCGCACACGTTGACCTTCGACACGTCCACCGAGGGCTACAACCACGACGTCACGCTCAACATCCTGGCGAGTCCGTTCGACGCCAACAACGGCCGGCACGAGGCGACCGTCACGCTGACGCCGGGCCGCTACCGCTACTTCTGCTCGATTCCCGGCCACAGCCAGATGGTCGGCGAGTTGGTGGTCACCGACGGCGGGGGAGGCGGCGATATCACGCCACCGACCGTCACCGCCGCCGTGTCCGGTGACCGCGACGGCGACGGCAACTACGTGGGCGCGGCGACGGTGACCGTCACGGCCACCGACGCCGGTTCCGGTGTGGACACCGTCGAATACCAGGTCGACGACACCAGCTTTCAGCCGTACACCGCGCCGGTGCAGGTAAACGCGGTCGGCGACCACTCGGTCCAGTTCCGCGCCACCGACCGGGACGGCAACACCAGCGCGGTCGGCTCGGTGTCGTTCCGGGTCGTCGAGCCGACCGAGGAGGACACCACCGCGCCGACGGTCACGGCCGCGCTGACCGGCGACCGCGACGGCGACGGCAACTACGTCGGTACGGCCACCGCCACGCTGACCGCCACCGACGCCGGGTCGGGGGTCGCCACCATCGAGTACGCCCTCGACGGGGCCGCCTTCACGGCGTACACGAGCCCGGTCGTGGTGACCGCCACCGGGATGCACATGCTGCACTACCGGGCCACCGACGTGGCCGGTAACACCTCGGCCGAGCAGATGGCCCACTTCACCGTCGTCGCGCCGCCGGCCGAGGACACCACCGCACCCACCGTGACGGCCACGGTGGCCGGCGACCGGAACGGCGACGGCGCGTACGTCGGCGGCGCGACCGTGACCGTCACGGCCACCGACGCCGACTCGGGCGTGGCGCGAACCGAGTACGCCCTCGACAGCGGCGCGTGGACCGCGTACACCGCGCCGGTCGTCGTCCGTACCGTCGGGGCGCACACCCTGCGCTACCGGGCGACGGACACTGCCGGTAACACCGCCGCCGAGCAGTCGGTGACGTTCACCGTCGTGGCCGACGGCACCGACGCCTGCCCCGCCTCCGACACGCGGGAAACGGTGGTCATCGACGGTGTCGACACCGGCGTGGCGAACATCGACACCGGTGACGGCTGCACCATCAACGATCTCATCGACGAACACGCCGACTACCCCGGCCACGCCGACTTCGTCCGGCACGTCGAGGCGGTCACCACCGCGCTGGTGACCGCCGGAACGCTCAGCAAGCGCCAGCAGGGCGCCATCGTCCGGGCCGCGGCCCGATCGGACGTCGGCGCATGAGCCCCCGCATCTCATTCAGAGGGAGAACCACGATGCCCGGACGTACCGTCGCCAAGCTGGCCACCGTGAGCGCCGTCATCGCCGCCTCGGTGCTGGCCGTGGCGCCCACCGCCCACGCCGACCTGGTCACCCACTGCATCGGCACCGGCGGCGCGGTGACCGTGCCCAACGACCTGCTCGTCCCGGCCGGTGAGTCCTGCGCGCTGACCGGCACCACGATCACCGGCAACGTCACCGTCGCCGCCGGCGCCAACCTGGTGGTCACCGGCGGCCGGGTCAGCGGTGAGGTACGGATCGCCGCCGACGGCTACCTCGACGCCACCGAGACGACCGTCGACGGCCAGGTCGTGCTGGCCGCCGGGGGCTACGGCGTCTTCCTGTCCGACGCCCGGACTGGCGCGTTGACCGTCCGGCCGAAGGGTTCGGCGACCATCGACAGCTTCCTGTTCGCCGAGGCGTCGACGATCGGCGGAAACGTCACCGTCGGCGCCGGTGAGGTACGCCTCGACCAGGGCACCCAGGTGACGCGCAACGTCAGCAGCACCGGCACGTACTACACCGACGTGCACGACTCGTTCGTCGACGGCACCCTCTCGGTGCTCAACAGCGCCACCGGCAGTGTGGTGTGCGGCAGCGCCGTGCAGGGTCGGGCGACCTTCGCCGGAAACCTGGGCGGCGTGCAGCTCGGCCCGAACGGCACCCTGGACAGTTGCGCGTCGGGCGGCTACTGGGGCGCGGACGTCAGTGTCACCAACACCACCGGTGGCGTCACCGTCGACGACAACATCATCAACGGCCAGTTGACGGTGACGGGCAACGACCCGGCCGCGCAGGTGGCGGCGAACAACCGCATCCGGGGCGGCGTGACGGGTGACCAGGCCGCGCCGACCGCCAACCGGGCGGCCCGAATGTCCGCCGCCGACCGGGAGGACGCGGGCGACGAGCGGGCTGAGGTCCGTCGTACCTCGGCGGTGCAGGAGGCCACCGAGGCGGGCGCGGCGAAGCTCTGACCGATCGACGTGACGGTGACCGGTCACCCCTCGGGGTGACCGGTCACCGCCGTCATATCGGCCCGGACCGTCGCGAGCCGGGTGGGGCTGCGACGGACCAGCACCAGCCCGACCCCGACCCCGGAGACAGCTGCGGGTGGGGTGTCGGAGCGCCCAGAACTTGCCAGCGAGGGGGTTATGAGGGACTTGGCCGCTCGGTAGCGTTGAGGCAACGTCGGCCCTGGATACGGCTGGTGTTGTCGCGCTACGAGGAGGTTCGGGATGGATCTCGTGCCGGAACTGACCTTCGGGCAGCGGTTGAAGGCTTACCGCGAGCGGTCGGGCAAAACCCGCGCGGTGCTCGGTGGGTTGGTCGGTCGCAGTGCCGAGTGGGTCAAGGCGGTGGAGACCGATCGGATCCTGCCGCCCCGTATTCACATGCTGGACCGGATCGCGCGTGCTCTGAAGGTCGAGGTGTCCGTCCTTGCCGGCGAGTTGGGGGCGCGGTCTGCTGCTGTCAATGGGCCGGAGCACCCGGCGCTGGCGTCGGTGCGGGACGCGGTGAACCGCTTCGCAGCTTTCGACGAGATCTCGCCGGAGTCGTTGACGAGACTGAGGGATCGGCTCGCGATGGCCTGGCGTGCGCGTCATCAGGCGTCGGATCACCGTACGGTGTTGGGCGGATTGTTGCCGGGGTTGCTGCGCGACGTGCAGCGTGCTGCGTTGGCGTACGAGGGTGACGAGCGTCGGCAGGCTCAGGCCCTGTTGGCGGAGACGTTCGGCCTGGCGCAGATGTTCCTCGCGTATCAGCCCGCAGCCGAGTTGTTGTGGCGGGTCGCCGACCGGGCGATGGTGGCGGCGCAGGAGTCTGGCGACCCGGAGGCGGTGGCGTGCGCGGGGTGGTTCCTCTGCCAGGTACATCGGGATGCCGGTGACTGGGACACGGCGATGGCGGTGACAGTGAACCTCCTGTCGGCGCTGGAGTCCCGTGCGGCCGATGGGAACACGAACCTGTTGGCGCTCTGGGGTGCGTTGAACTTCGAGGCTGCCTACACCGCCGCCCGTGCTGGTGAGGAAGGTAGGGCCTGGCGGTACTGGGATCGTGCGGATCGAGTGGCGCAGCGCCTGCCAACGGGTTTCTATCAGCCGCAGACATCGTTCTCGAAGGTCATCATGGGCGCTCATGCGGTGACCGTGGCGGTGGAGTTGCAGAAGTCCGGTGAGGCGGTGAGACAGGCGCGCCGTCATGACTCCGCGGCGATCCCGTCGAGGCCGCGCCGGGCGCGCCATCTCATCGAGGTCGCGCGGGCGCACCATGGCAAGAACGACACGGAAGCGGCCGTCTCGACCCTCCGGCAGGCGTACGAGTCGGCACCGGAGACCATCCGCTTCAACGGGTACGCCCGCCAGATCACCGTGGACCTGCTCGACGGCCCACGTTCCACTCGTGACGACGCCCGTGACCTCGCAGTCAAGGTCGGGCTTCTCTCGTGATCCAGGGGTAGGAACTCTACCCATTCCGTTCCGCGACCCACCGTAGCTTCTTGCTCACGGGATGCGGCGGGCGGTGCGGGTATCGCCTGGTCGCCGCGTCCCTCAGCTTCGAGGGCAGGGAGCCCTCCTCGTGCTCGAACGAGGGAGAGGTCGGTGCGGCGCGTTTCTTATGAGGAGTACCTTTCGGCCACCGCGCTGACGCTCGCCCGCAGGCATCGGCCGGTGTGGTCGTGGCGGCTCTGGCGACACGTCTGCCGCTGCGGAGCAGACCTGCCCTGCCGTGCCCGGCACCGGATTCCGATCAGTCGTGTCCACTGGCCCCAGGAGGGTGAGCAGTGAGCAGTGGGCGGCGAGAGGCGAACATCGCGGTTCACATCCGGGGCTCGTACGACAGGTGGAACGGCTGCCGGACGTCGTGGACGCGGCTCGCGCCGTACCCCTGCTGGCAGGGCGGATGGGCGACCAGTCGGCAGACATCGACGATGATCGCTTGCCTCCTGGCCGGTGTGCGATGACCGCCCACGGCCCGGTCATGCCGATCTGGAGCTGCGGTGGCTGCGGCCTGCCCTGGCCCTGCACGATCTGTAAGCGCGAGTTGCGCGCGGAGTATGCGGACGCTCCGGTGTCGTTGGCCCTCTACCTCGGGTCCTACCTCGTGCAGGCGACCGAGGACATGCGGTGGACGCCGGCCGGTGTGCTGCACCGCCGATTCCTCGGATGGACCAGGGATGTCCGCGCTTGAGCGGTGGTGCCGCCGTCGTCTACATCGGCGAGTTCGCCGCCGACCGGGCGTTCCCGACGGCAGCAGAAATTCCTGGGTCTGTTGCGCAAGTAGGCAGTCGAGTCGGCTGACGCGAGGTCTCCGGCATCGGGTCCGGGCTGGTCGCCCGAATCGTCCACCGGAGACCTCGTCGATCGGCGTCGACTCGCCGGCCGGTCAGTTCAGAAGTTGCCGGCGGAGTTGCACTTCACCTTCTGGTCGAGGCAGTTGCGGACCCTTGCGGCCAGCGCCTCGTCCTTCCAGGCGTTGAAGAAGTCCGCGTGCATCGAGAACGAGGTGCCGGACGCGAGGGTGACGCCGTTCGTGTTCGCGCTCAACGGGTACGAGATCACGAAGGACACCGACGGTACGGGTACCGGGTGGCTCTTCGGGCAGGCCCCGGTGTGGTCGCCGTTGGCCATGTGCGCCTTGTGGTCGGGGCTGTCCAGGTGCTTGCCGTCCCAGCAGTCCGGGAAGGTGATCTGCCGGACGACGTGCGCGGTCTTGGCGCAGACGGGGAAGGTCTTGTCGGCGCTGCGGCCGATCTCGCCACCGATGCCGGCGCACCAGAAGTGGTTGCCCTGCTTGTCCGGGGTGTCCACCTGGTTCTTGGCATTGCCGGTGATCATCCGCAGGCCGAACGGGAAGGGCTGGGTCTTGCTCGGGTCCTTCAGGCGGGAACCGTAGTAGACGGTCACCTCGGTCGGGTCGACGACCTTGCCGTTCTGGTACATGGTCGGCACCCAGTAGGCCGACTGGTCGTCCGGCGAGTTGCAGGTGGTCGCCTTCGACGCCCGCAGCGACTCCGCCGTCGAGGTGGCGTCGGTCGACCTGTTGCCCCAGAAGGTGTGGTTGTGCGAGGCGCCGGCCAGCTTGGGCAGGACGATCGGGTCGTCACTGTTGTGGTGGCTGACCGTGCAGCCGACGTTGAACTCCGCGACCTTCACCGGGTTGCCGGTCACCGGCTTCGGCTTGCGCGCGAAGAACGCCCTCGTCGCGGCGGCCTGCGCGGCGGCGTCGACGGTGATCCAACCACCCGACGTGGTGGGCGCGGCGGCGGTCGTGGACGAGGTGCCCGGCTTGGCCGGGGCGGACGGGCTGGTCGAGGTGCCCGGGGCGCTCGGGGTGGTCGCCGGGTCGCCCGCCGGGGCGGTCGTCGGCGTCGCGGCCCCGGACGAGCCGATGCCGGTGTCGCTGGACGGGCCGGACGCGCCGGGCGTGCCGGGGGACTCCTTGCATCCGCCGGTGAATGCCAGGCCCACCACCAGCAGGGCGGTCAGGGCGCGACGGTGTCGAGGGGTGGATCGCAGATGTGTCAACGAGGGTGCACCTTTCTTCCGAGAAGAAAGAGTACGAGTCGACCCCCTGCGCCTATCCGGCCGTGCCGATTAAATATGCCTTAAATATCGCTCCGGGATTGCCCTGTCAGCTCTGCGCGACGGTCTCTCCTGTCGATTGGATATCGATTCTCGAAAAGACGTAATCGGCGGGTCCGTCGGCAGTCCATCCCCGCCGCCGCGCGGGTGTCGGCGGTGTCGCCAGCCTCCCACGGGGTCGTCCGCCCCGGCGCCCTCGGCCGCACGAGGCGTCGCGACAGGTGCCGGGCCGGCCTGGGCAGCCGTGGTCGCGTTCGTCGACGACGGGGGGACCGGCGGCTAGCCGGGCGCGTACGGACGGCTGGGTGACCGCGTGCGCGCGACCATGACATCGGAGGCGTGCGCCCAACGGATTCACACAACCTGTTCAAAGGTGTGTGAGAAATCACCGTAGCGGTAGTGCTGCCCCTATTCACTCACGTGTCCCGGCACCCCCGATGGAGCGGCTGGGGGCGGCAGTCGCAGGTAAGAGGGAATCAAGCGGTCGTACACCGGTCCCTCCTAGTCTTCGAAAGGTCGGTGGGTCGACCGTCACCGGAGCGCGACTCCCGGAGATGGCGTCGCCACCACGTTGTCACCATTGATTACGGAGTAGTTGAAACCCGCTATGCCCGCGACCAGGAAAACCAGAGCCGTGCCACGTCGCCCCGATCAGGCGTGGTCCCGCCGTATCGAGCCGTCCGGCTTCGACGATTTTGCAGCGGCGGAGTACGGGAAGTTGTTCGGATCCTTCACGGTCGACACCGACGGAACGGTCGCGGCGGCGGAACTCGTCGGCCGGCTGCGCGCCGCAGGCATCTCGGAGACGGACCCGCGCCTGGTCGAGGTGCGGTCTGCCACCAGCGGCGACGGTCCGGCCCGCATCGACATATCCCGTTTCATCGCGTGGTGCAGGACGGGTGGCGGTGTCATCGAGAGGTCCCTTCGCGGAGACCTCGTCATTCCGGACTTCGCCGCCTTACAGACGGAGATCTTCTCGATCTACGAGGGCCTCAGGGGTGTGGACGGGGGGCGGGTAGCCGATTACATCCCGCAGCTCGGCCGCGTCGATCCGGAGAATTTCGGGATCGCGTTGTGCACGACCGACGGCCAGCGTTTCGCCGTGGGGGACGCGGAGACCCCGTTCTGCGTCCAGTCGGTCTGCAAGCCGATCAACTATTGTCTGGCGCTGGAGCAGCACGGCGCCGAACAGGTCCATCGGCACGTGGGGCGGGAACCCAGCGGTCGCGGGTTCAACGAGCTGACATTGAACAACGAGGGCCTTCCGCACAACCCGATGATCAATTCTGGGGCGATCATGTGCTGCTCGCTGCTGCGCCCGAGATGGGAGATGGCCGACCGTTTCGACCACGTCGCCGAAACGTGGCGCAGCTTGGCCGGCGGCGGGACGGTCGGCTTCAACAATGCCGTCTATCTCTCGGAACGGCGTACGGCGGATCGGAACTTCGCGCTCGGGTACTTCATGCGCGAGCATCAGGCCTTTCCGGACGGCACCGACCTCACCGAGACATTGGAGTTCTACTTCCAGTGCTGTTCCATCGAGGTCGACGCGCGGTCGCTGTCGGTCGTTGCCGCCTCACTCGCCAACGGCGGCGTCAACCCGCTCACCCGGGAGCGGATCTTCTCGGCTGACACCGCACGCAAGTGCCTGTCGCTGATGTCGTCGTGCGGGATGTACGACTATTCGGGGGAGTTCGCCTTCACCATCGGTCTGCCGGCGAAGAGCGGTGTCTCCGGCGGACTCATGATCGTGGTTCCCGGCGTGATGGGCGTCTGCGTCTGGTCGCCCCGCCTCGACGCGCTCGGCAACTCCGTCCGGGGAGTCGCGTTCTGCAAGGAACTCATCAACCGGTTCAACTTCCACGTCTACGACTCGTTGGCCGCCGGGGAGGACTCCGGCAAACGCGATCCGCGACGTGGCAGGAACGAGGACGAGGTGGCGTCGACCACGCGGTTGCTGTGGGCCGCCAGTCACGGCGATCTGGAGTACGTCCGGCTCGCGCTGGCCGCGGGGAAGGATCCGAACTCGGCCGACTACGACCGGCGGACGGCGCTGCACCTGACCGCCTCCGACGGAAACCTCGACGTGGTCCAGTACCTCCTGGACCGGGGGGCCGATCCAACTCTGCGGGACCGTTGGGGAGGCACGGCGCTCTCCGATGCCGAACGCGGAGCACATGACAACGTTGTCGCACTGCTCACGTCGACGGTGGGCGAGGGCCCGGCGTCAGCCACCCTCGTGCGAACCGACGCGCCGCTCGCGGCGGTCTGAACCGCCCGTTTCACCGATCACGATTTCGTGGGCCATCCGGCCCGATCACAGGAGAAGAGACCCATGGCGTACAAGGCTGAATACATCTGGATCGACGGCACCGCGCCGACCGCGAAGCTCCGGTCGAAGACGAAGATCATCGAGGACGGCGTCACGCCGGGCACGTGGGGCTTCGACGGTTCCAGCACCAACCAGGCCGAGGGCAGCAGCTCCGACCGCGTCCTCGAGCCGGTCGCCACCTACGCCGACCCCATCCGCGGCGGGGCGCACCTGCTGGTGCTCTGCGAGGTGTTCAACACCGACGGCACCCCGCACGAGTCCAACACGCGGGCGCTGCTGCGCCCGGTGGCCGAGCAGTTCGCCGGCCAGGAGTCGCTGTTCGGCATCGAGCAGGAGTACACGTTCTTCAAGGGCTCCCGCCCGCTGGGCTTCCCGGACGGCGGCTACCCGGCTCCGCAGGGTGGCTACTACTGCGGCGTCGGCGCGGACGAGATCTACGGCCGCGCCGTGGTCGAGAAGCACCTGGGCAACTGCCTCGCCGCGGGACTGTCCCTCTCCGGCATCAACGCCGAGGTCATGCCCGGCCAGTGGGAGTTCCAGGTCGGTCCGCTGTCCCCACTGGAGGTCGCCGACCAGCTGTGGATCGCCCGCTGGCTCCTGCACCGCACGGCCGAGGACTTCGGCATCTCCGCGACCCTGGAGCCGAAGCCCGCGCGGGGCGACTGGAACGGCGCCGGCGCGCACACCAACTTCTCGACGCGCGCCATGCGCGAGAACTATTCGGCGATCATCGAGGCCTGCGAGGCCCTCGGCCGGGGCGACAAGCCCGCCGAGCACATCCGCAGTTACGGTGCCGGCGTCGAGGCCCGTCTGACCGGCGCGCACGAGACGGCGCCCTGGAACGAGTACAGCTACGGCGTCTCGGATCGCGGTGCTTCCGTCCGCATCCCGTGGCAGGTGGAGATCGACAAGAAGGGCTACATCGAGGACCGCCGGCCCAACGCCAATGTCGACCCGTACACCGTCACCCGCCTCATCGTCGACACCTGCTGCAGCGCCCTGGAGGCCGCCGACCTCGTCTGAGGCGGTCGGACCGACATTCACCACGCCGCACTGCTGCGGCAGCTACCACGACATGGAGTGCATCTCGATGCCAGACGGCTTCGACGCGGGGGATACCGCATTCGTTCTGATCAGCGCCGCGTTGGTCATGCTGATGACCCCCGGCCTGGCGTTCTTCTACGGCGGCATGGTTCGCGTGAAGAGCGTTCTCAACATGCTGCTGATGAGCTTCATCAGCCTGGGCATCGTCAGCGTGCTCTGGGTGACCTACGGATACTCGCTCGCCTTCGGCGACGACGTCGGTGGACGCGGACTCGTCGGCGACCTGAGCAACGTGGGCCTGAGCGGCATCTCGGACACCACGTTGACGGGCAGCATTCCGGTGCTCGCGTTCGCGGTCTTTCAGATGATGTTCGCCGTCATCACGCCGGCCCTGATCAGCGGGGCGATCGCCGACCGTGCCAAGTTCGGCGCGTGGATGCTGTTCGTCGCGCTCTGGGTGACCGTGGTGTATTTCCCGGTGGCCCACTGGGTGTGGCAGGCCGACGGTTGGATCTTCAAGCTCGGCGTGAAGGACTTCGCCGGAGGCACGGCGGTCCACATCAACGCCGGCATGGCCGCCCTCGGCGCGCTCCTCGTCCTCGGCAACCGGGTCGGCTTCAGGCGTGAGTCGATGCGGGCGCACAGCTTGCCGCTCGTGATGCTCGGCTCCGGCCTGCTGTGGTTCGGGTGGTTCGGGTTCAACGCCGGATCGGCCCTCGCCGCCAATGGCACCGCCAGTGTCGCCTTCATGAACACCCAGGTGGCGGCCGGTGCCGGCATGATCGGATGGCTCGTCTGGGAGCGCGTACGCAAGGGTGGCTTCACCTCCCTGGGCGCCGCGTCGGGCGCGGTCGCCGGCCTGGTGGCGATCACCCCCGCGTGCGCGGTCGTGAACACCTGGGGTGCGATCGCCATCGGTGTCATCGCCGGTGTCGTCTGCGCCGGGGCCGTCGGCCTCAAGGACCGCTTCGGCTACGACGACTCACTGGACGTCGTGGCGGTTCACGCGGTCGGTGGTTTCGTCGGCACGCTGCTCATCGGAGTGTTCGACACCACCGACGGCCTCGTCGCCGGCGCGGGTGCCGGGCAACTGGGGAAGCAGGCGGTCGGCGCCTTCGCCGTCGCCGCGTATTCGGTGGCGCTGACCTGGCTGCTCGTCAAGATCATTGATGTGACGGTCGGCTTCCGGGTGCCGCGATCGGACGAGGTCGCCGGCATCGACCAGGTCCTGCACGCGGAGAGCGCCTACGACTTCGATGTCAGCGAGGGGCGGGCCGACCCGGTCGGCTCGACCGGCGGCCGGGCGCAGGACAGGACGACCCAGCATCCGATCATGGACGTCGTCAACGGCCCGTACACCCGCTGACCGACTGCGACGGACGTCGCCGTGGTCCGGACCGGGAGGGGTGCGCCAACCCTCCCGGTCCGCCGGCGTACGTCGACGGGAGCCGTCGCACTGGCAGCCGTCGCGTGGACGACGCTAGAATCTGACGCTGACGTCAGAGGTAAGTGTTGTCGGCGTCACCACGTGAGGGGGGAGGGGCCGTGCGGATCGGAGAACTCGCCACCAACACGGGAGTGTCGGTGCGCGCCCTGCGCTACTACGAGGAACAGTCGCTGCTGATCCCCGAGCGCAGCGGCGGCGGCCAGCGCCACTACGGCGAGGGAGCGATCGACCGCGTCCAGCTCATCCAGACGCTGTACGGCGCGGGTCTGTCCAGCCGGACGATCCTGGATCTGCTGCCCTGCGTCGACGCTCAGGTCAACACCCCGCAGTCCCGTGCCCTGCTGAACGCCGAACGGGACCGCATCACCCACCAGATCGACCAACTCGTCCAGGTCCGGGATCGCCTCGACGCGGTGATCAGCGCCAGCGAGGACCCGGGCAACGGCTGCGTCTACACGGACGCCGTCCCGCGGTAGGTGACCGCTCGGTCCCGGGGTCGCTCAGCGGGTACGAGGTCACGTACGACACGCAGGGGTCGGTAACGACTGCACGGCGACGCCCATGTCGTCAGCAACTGGCGCGGGCCTTGCGCAGGAAGGTCTTCCGCGAAACGATCTTCGTCGAATCCCGGCCGCTCGGCGCCAGCACCTGGTCCGGCCCGATTCGCGGGAGATCCGCGAGGGTGAAATCTACCGAGATGGCATCACGCCCACCAGACCCCCCGACGCTGTAGGTGACCTCGGGCCTGAGTTCGGTGAGCGGCTCGACGTCCACCACTGTGCCAAGTCCTTCGGCGAAGAAGTCGGTAGCCTCCTCGACCTCCCAGCCATCCGGCGGCTGACCGAGCAGGACAACCTCCACGGTCCCGCTTGTGGGTCGACCGCTGGCGGCCCACAAGACCAGCGGACGCTCGGTCCCGTCGTCCGGGGGGTCCTCGTAGACACGGACCCGGGCTGACATCCCGCCGCAGGTCACCAGGACACCTACCGGCCGACCATCGTGGACGGCTAGCGCGACAACAGGCTCGTCGGGTGGACTGCAGGCGGTAAGAAGGCTGAGCAGCGGCAATGACAACAGGACCCATGGGGCTCGTCTTCTGCGCATGCCGTCAGCATCCCGACGCGGCATCACCCTCCGATACCTCGGTGGTCACGAAAGGTGTACAGGTTGGCTCGGCGGCTCGCCGCATCCGCCCCCACGCGGGTGACTGAGGGTCACCCCGGCCACCGGCCGCGCCCGGCGCCCCAGCGAGGTTAGGCACTACTCGTCTAGCTGACCGGGGCCAGCGCCGGGACGCCGTACTGCTGGTCGAGGACCTGGATCGCGGCCCCGGCGGCGATCACGTCCGCGCCGAGGCTGGAGAGGGTCACGCTCGGGGCGAGCCAGTCCGCACGCCGCACGTCGGTACGGACGGCCTGCTCCACGGCGGCGCGGTAGACCTCGGCGTGGCGCAGCAGATCCGCGCCGGCGAGGACCACGTGGGCGAGGTCGAGGGTCTGGAGCAGGTTGACGACGCCGATCGCCAGGACCCGGGCGGCACGCGGGACGTCCCCCGTCTCGACGGCACGGAGGTGGACGACCTCCAGGCAGCCGTGGCGTCCACAGACGCAGACGGGCCCGTCCAGGTCGACGACCGTGTGGCCGAACTCGCCGGCGTTGGTGTGCGCCCCCCGATGGGCCGCGCCGCCCAGCCAGAAACCGCCCCCGATGCCGGATTCGACCATGATGAGCGCCGCGTCGCCGAACGTCGCGCCGTACCGCCACGCCTCGGCGGTGACACCGGCGGTCACGTCCTTGTCCAGGTGCACCGGCAGGCGGAGGCGCGCCTCGGCCAGTTCGCGCAGCGGTACGTCGTGCCAGTGCCGTAGGCCGTGCGCGTCCCGGACCAGCCCGTTGGCGTGGTCCAGGGGGCCGATCATGCCGAGGCCCACGCCGGTCAGCCGGTCCCGTAGCGCGGGGTCCGCGGTGATCGTTCCGATGCCGACGCACAGGGCGTCGAGGAGCTGTTCCGGGGTGAAGTCCGCGGGCAGCGGTCGGACCGTCGAGTGGCGCACGGCGCCGGCCAGGTCGACCAGGACCAGTCGCAGCGTGCGCCGGGCGACGTGCGCGCCGATCGCGTACCGGCTGTCCGGGACCAGCTCGTAGACGAGCGCGGGTTTGCCGACGCCCGGGCGGCGGACACCGGCGGGGCGGATCAGGCCGTCGGCGCCCAGGCGCGCGATGACCTTGGAGACGGCCTGCGGGGTCAGGCCGGTGGCGGCGACGACGGTCGACCGTTCGAACGTCCGTGCCGTACGCCCCACGGCCAACACCTGCGCCTGGTTGTAGCCGCGCAGGAACGTCACGTCCGCTGTGGTCCGCGTCATCTCGCCACTCTATTACGCAACGCTGTTGCTAAATTCGCTCGGTGAACGCACTGAGCAGAGGTCAACGCCTCGCGGCGCTTGCCGCCCTGGCACTGGGCGGCGTGGCGGTCGGCCTGACGGAGTTCGTGGCGATGGGCCTGCTCCCCGAGATGGCACGCGACCTGCTCGCCCAGGACTACGCCCGATCCTCGTCGGACGCCGTCGCGCGGGCCGGTTGGATGATCACGGCGTACGCGCTGGGCGTCGTCGTGGGCGCCCCACTGATCGCCGCGCTCAGCGCGCGCCTGCCCCGCCGCCGGCTCGTGCTCGGGCTGCTCGTCCTCTTCGTCGCCGGCACGATCGCCTCGGCGACCGCCCCGAACTTCGAGCTGGTGCTGGTCGCGCGGTTCGTCGCCGCGCTGCCGCACGGCGCGTACTTCGGCGCGGCCGGCCTGCTCGCCGCGACCCTGATGGGTCCCGGCAACGAGGCGCGGGGCTTCGCCACCGTGCTCGGTGGCCTGACCGTGAGCAACGTGGTGGGCGTACCGCTGATCACCCGGCTCGGGCAGGCGGCCGGCTGGCGTACGGCGTACCTGGTCATCGCCGGTGTCTTCCTGCTCACGCTGCTGGCCGTGCTGGCGGTCGTGCCGGAGGTCGCCGCGGCGGCGGACGGCTCGCCGGCCGCCGAGCTGCGGGCCCTGCGGACCTCGCAGGTCTGGCTGGTCGCGGCCACCGGCGCGATCGGTTTCGCCGGGTTCTTCGCGGTTGACTCGTACATCGCGCCGGTCACCACCGACGTCGCCGGACTCTCCGCCGCGACCGTGCCCTGGGTGCTGGTCGCGGTGGGCCTCGGCATGACCGTCGGCAACGCCCTGGGCGGCTGGCTCGCCGATCGGGACCTGCGTCGCAGCCAGATGATCGGTTTCGTGGCGATGATCGTCAGCATCGGCGTGTTCAGTCTCGTCGCGTCGCACCCCGTGGGTCTCTTCGTCGGCGCGTTCCTGGTCGGCGCGACGAGTCTCTACCTCGGTCCGGTCCTGCAGGCACGCCTCATCACGGTCGCCCCCGGCGCCCAGTTGATGGGCGCGGCGCTCAACCAGTCCGCCATGAACATCGCGAACAGCCTGGGCGCGGCGCTGGGCAGCGTCGGCATCGCCGCCGGGCTCGGCTACCTCGCGCCGGCCCGGGTGGGCCTGGTCCTGGCGGTCATCGGGCTGGGCCTGGGAATCGTCAGCTACGCGGGGCGTCGTCGGGACCGGGAGCCGGCCGCCATGGCGGGTTGACCGCCGATGGCGTCGGTCAGGTGACCGACGAGGCGAGGAGGTCGCCGACGGCCGCGCGGACCGGATCGGGATTCGCCCAGGACCAGTTCGGGTGGGCCCGGTTCGTGAGCAGGGCGAGGACCAGCTTGCGGCCCGGGTCGACCAGCAGTGAGGGACCGGCGAACCCGGTGTGGCCGAAGGTGCGACCCGACGCGAGCCGGCCCATGAACCACTGCTGGTTGAGCACGACGCCGAGACCGTGGGCGGCCGTGCGGTGCGGACGCTCCGGGTCGACGGCCGGCTTGCCCGCGTTGTGGTTGGTCAGCATCCGGCGCACGGTGTCGGCGGCGAGGACCCGGCGGCCCTGGTAGGTGCCACCGTCGAGGAGCAGCTGGCCGACCGCCGCGAGATCGCTGGCGCTGGCGAACACCCCCGCGTGACCGGCGACGCCCCCGAGGTGGTTGGCGACGTCGTCGTGCACGGTGCCGCGGAGCAGGCCGCGGGACGAGCGGGCGTCGGTGGCGACCATCCGGGCCGCCCTCTCGCTGGCCGACAGCCAGGTCGTGGGGGCGAAGCCGGTGTCGCGCAGGCCGAGCGGGCCGGTGAGGTTCGCCTTGAGCGCCTGGTCGAGGCGTTTGCCGGTGATCTTCTCGACGATCTTGCCGGCGACCATGAGGCCGACGCTGGAGTAGCGGAACGTGTCCCCGGGCACGGCGCCCGATACCAGCGGTGTGGCGAGGACCGCGTTCCACCGGGCCGCGTTGTCCGGCAGACCGGTGACCTTGGCGCCGACCGGGAGGCCGCTGGTGTGGGTGAGCAGCATCTCGACGGTGACGCGGTCCTTGCCCGTGCCGGTGAACCCCGGCAGGTAGTCGCGTACCGGGGCGCCCAGGTCGACACGGCCCCTGTCGACCTGCTGCAGCAGCAGGATGGCGGTGTAGACCTTGGTGACCGAGGCGAGGTCGAAGATGGAGTCCGGGCGCATCGCGACCCGGCTCTTCGCCGCGAGCAGTTTCGGGCCGGCCGCGTAGCGCAGGGCCTCCCCGACCGCCGTGTGCACGGTCGTCTTCCCGTTCACCAGCACGAGAGCGACCGCACCGGGAAAGCCGTGGTGCGTGACGGTCTGCGCCGAGGCGGGCAGGTGTCGCCGCAGCAACGCGGTCACGTCCGCGGCGTACCGGGCCTGGTTGCCCGGCACGCCCGCGCCGGCCGTGGGGGAGGCGCTCGGCGTGCCCGACGAAGGGGCCGTGGGCTTCCCGGCCGCGCCGAATCCCACCCTGTTCCCCGCCGCGTCGGTGGCCGTCACCGTGCCGCCCGGGTCGGCCCCACCCGCCGACTCACCGCCGCTGTCGCCACAGCCGGTGAGAGCGGAGGTCGCAGCGGCCAGGCCAACCCCGAGCAGGGTACGACGGGCGACGGGCATGCCGGTGATGCTGACAGATCCGACTCGCGCGCGCCAAGCCCAATCAGCCGTACGCTCACCTCGTCCAGCGGTGTGGCCGGTTTCCGACACCCGTGTGGGCCGTACGGACTACCGACACTGCCTGTGCAACGATCGTCAGGCATCCTGTCGAACGGCCGGCGCCGCCGGTCTGTCCGTGCGGCAGACTCGGGGGAGGGTGCCCTGCCTCGTACTCCTTTGGAGAGCACCATGTCCCTCTCCCCGGTTCGGGTCTTCGCCGCGTTGAACGCCGTGCGACCTCCCGAACAGCCAACTTCGGTCCTGGGTAAGGCGGTGGTGGTCGGCGGCAGCGTCGCCGGCCTGCTGGCCGCCCGGGTCCTGTCCGACCACGCCGAGAGCGTGATCCTCATCGACCGGGACGACCCGCAGGTCAGCGGCGCACGGCCCGGCGTGCCCCAGGGCACCCAACTGCACGCGCTGCTGCCCGGCGGTCTTCTGCAACTGGAGCAGTTGTTCCCCGGGTTCCGCCAGCAGGCGCTGGCCCACGGCGCGGTCGAGGCGCCACCCGCCACCCGACGCAGCTACCTCGACGGTCGACGCAAGGTGGTCGTACCCGACGACGACGACAGCCTCGCCGGCAGTCGGCCGCTGCTGGAGGGGCTGATCCGCCAGCAGGTGCTCCGACTCCCCAACGTCAAGACCGTCACCGCCCGCGCCACCGGGCTCGTGATCGAGGGCGACGCGGTCACCGGTGTGCGCTGCGAGGTCGACGGGGTGGCCGGCGTCGAGGGCGGCGATCTGGTGGTGGACGCCATGGGCCGGTCCAGCCGGCTCTCCGACTGGTTGGAACAGGCCGGTTGGGAGCGGCCCGCCACCCGCCGGATGCCGGTGCACCTCAACTACGCCACCGCGCTGTTCCGACGCCCGGAGCAGACCCCTCAGATGCGCGTCGTCATGGCCCTGCACACCCCACGGACCATGACGGACGTCGCCGGCGCCGCTTTCTTCGCCATCGAGGACGGCCGGTGGATGGCCATGATGGCCGGCTACGGCGACGACCGGCCGGGACGCACCGCGCAGGACTTCGTCCGACGGCTGCGCGAGCAGTTCCCGCCCGAGTTCGGCGAGGTCGCCGACCAGGAGATGCTCGGTGACGTGCAGACCTACCACCACGCCGACAGTCGGCGTCGGGACTTCCACGCGCTGCGGCGCTTCCCGGCCCGGCTCGTCAGCGTGGGCGACGCCGTCGCGTCGTTCAACCCGGTGTACGGGCAGGGGATGACGGCCGCGGCCCTGCACGCGGCCTGCCTGTCGGCGTACCTACGCCCCGGCCCGGACCTGAGCGTGCCGGCCCGCCACTTCCTCGGCCTGCAGAAGGTCGTGGTCGACGCCGCGTGGTCGACGTCGACCTCCGCCGACCTGGCGCTGCCGCACGTCGACGGCCCCTACCCGCGCGGCTACCGGATCTCCAGCTGGGCGAGCCGGCAGATCCTCACGGCGACCGTGACGGACGTGGCGATCGCACGCCGGTTCAACGAGGTCGTCTCCATGCGCGAGCACCCGCTGTCGCTGGCCAAACTCGGCGTGATCCTGGGCGCCGTGCGCGCCAACCGTCGGGCGGGCTGACGGAGAGACCCCGCCGCCCGTCCGACGCCGGACGGGCGGCGGGTTCGCCAACTACTGCGCGGCCGACCGCAGGATGTCGACGACGAAGCGGTGGTCGTCCAACTGCGGAAGCCCCGAGACGCCCATCCAGCCCACCACGCCGGTGCCGCGCACCCGCAGCGGCACCGCGCCCCCGGCGGCGGCGTACTTGGAGGCCGGCAGCCCGTAACGTTCGGTCAGCGTCACGTTCTTGTCCTGGCAGAGCCGGGCCACGTAGAGCGACGAGTGCTCGAACCGCATCACCACCCGGCCCTTGCGGCGCAGCCAGGCGTCGTTGTCCTGGCTGGAGCCGGGCAGGCCACAGTGGAACAGCTGACGCCCGGCCCGCCACACGCCCACCGCGACCGGCAGCGCCCGCTCGCTCGCGGCGGCCACGGCGCGCATGCCCAGCTCGTACGCGTCCGTCTCGGACAGGCCGGTACGTTCCAGCTCCGCCTCCTCGCGGAGCAGCTCGTCCAGGGTCGGCCAGGAATCGTGGTCGGATGGCATGGGTTTCTCCTCGTCGTTCACCAGGCGCACGGCGCGTAGTCCTTCAGGAAACAGCCGTACAGGTCCTCGCCCTGCTCGCCGCGGACGATCGGGTCGTACACCCGGGCCGCGCCGTCGACCAGGTCCAGTGGGGCGTGGAACCCCTCGTCGGCCAGGCGCATCTTCGTCGGGTGCGGCCGCTCGTCGGTGATCCAACCCGTGTCGACGCTGGTCATCAGGATGCCGTCGGTCAGCATCTCCTGGGCGCTGGTGCGGGTCAGCATGTTCAGCGCGGCCTTGGCCATGTTGGTGTGCGGGTGCCCCGGCCCCTTGTAGCCGCGACCGAACTGACCCTCCATCGCCGAGACGTTCACCACGTACTTCCGGCGGGCCGGCGCGGCGGCCATCGCCGGACGTAGCCGGCTGACCAGCACGAACGGCGCGGTCACGTTGCACAACTGCACTTCCAGCAGCTCGACCGGGTCGACCTCCTGCACCCGCTGCACCCAGCTGTTGACCGGATCGAGGTCCGGCACGAGACCGCCGGCGTCGATGGCGGTGGACGCCGCGATCCGCTCCGGCGAGGCGGAACGACTGGTCAACGCCAGTGCGGTGAGCGCGTGCGGGGTGAGGGCCGGCGACTCCGAGCCGGCGGTGAGCGCGTCACCCGCGCCGGCCGGCTTGGTGAACGTGATCAGCTCCGGCAGGGGACCGTCCGGCAGGGCCGCGGCCTCCGCGGCGACTAGCTGGGCGTACGCCCCGGGCGAGCGGCGGACCGTCTGCGCCGCGTTGTTGATCAGGATGTCGAGCGGGCCCTGGCTGCTGACCGAGTCGGCGAGGGCGATCACCTGCGCCGGGTCGCGCAGGTCGATGCCGACGATCCGCAGGCGGTGCAGCCAGTCCGCGCTGTCGGGCATCGCGGCGAACCGGCGGACCGCGTCGTGCGGGAACCGGGTCGTCACCGTCGTGTGCGCGCCGTCGCGTAGCAGCCGCAGCGCGATGTACATGCCGATCTTCGCGCGCCCGCCGGTGAGCAGGGCGCGCCGGCCGGTCAGGTCGGTACGGGCGTCCCGGCGCTCCCGGTTCAGCGCGGCGCAGGACGGGCAGAGCTGGTGGTAGAAGGCGTCCACCTCGCGGTAGCGCTGCTTGCAGATGTAGCAGCCGCGCGGGTTGTGCAGGAGCCCCGCCGTCGTGCCGCTGGTGGGGGAGGCGAGGGGGATGCCCTGGGTCTCGTCGTCGATCCGACCCGGGGCGCCGGTGGCCGTGGCCTCCGTCACCGCCCGGTCGGCCGCCAGGATGGCGTCGCGCCGCTCCTCACGTCGCCGCTGCTTGATCACCTTGTAGAGCCGCGCGGTGGCCCGCTGCACCCGCACCACGTCGGGGTGGTCGGGAGGAAGGGCCTCCAACGCCTCGAAGACGCTCAGGCAGGTCTCCAGCCGGTTCCGGTCGATGCCGCCCTGAGCGTTGTCGGGAATGTTGTCCACCGTCATGCGTCGTTGTCTCGTCCCGTTTCCTGTGCCGGATTTCGCCGGCCCACCCCAAGTCCGACCCGAAACTGTACGCACCGCGGCGTCCCGGCCGCACCCCGCGCCGTCGGGCACCCTGCATAGCTCTGTGGTGCGCGTGAGGGATGCTGGTCCCGTGCAGATCACCATCCTCGGTCCCCTCGCCGTCGACGGCCGGCCGGTCCGGGGCGAGCGGTTGGCCGCGGTGCTCCGCGCGCTCGTCGAGGCGCGCGGGCGGGCGGTCTCCACCAGCCTGCTCGTGGACGCGGTCTGGGATGGCGCCCCGCCGGACGACGCGACCGGCGCCGTGCAGGCGCTCGTGTCCCGCGTACGTCGTCTCGGGCTGCCCGTGGTGGCCGTGCCGGGGGGTTACCGCCTGCCGGCCGAGGAGGTGACGGTCGACGCGGTCGAGGCACGGGCGCTGGTCGAGGGCGGTCGGGTCGCGCTGCGGGCCGGTGACGCGCGCGCGGCCCGCGACGCGGCCGACCGGGCCCGCGCCCTGTTTCCCGAGGTGCCGGAGATCGCCAGCGCGGACGACGCGCGCCTGTTCGCCGCCGTCGCCGCGCTGCGCGCCGAGGCCGCGCTCGCCGGCGCGGGCCCGTACGACGAGGCCGACCTGCGCCGGCTGGCCGCGCGGACGCCCCCGGACGAGCCGTCGGCCGCCCTGCTCGTGCGGGTGCTCGCCGCGCAGGGGCGGGAGGCGGAGGCGCTGGAGGTGGTCGAGCGTCTCCGCGACGAGCTGGCGGACCGCTACGGGACCGACCCGTCCCCGGTGATCACACAGGTCCACCTGGCCCTCCTGCGCGGCGAACTCAACCAGCCGGCCGTCGTGGCGTCACCCCGTCCGCCGGCACGCGTCGTCCTGCCCGCCGCGTGGCGCCGGCCGATGACCGCCCTGCTGGGCCGCGAGCGGGACGTGGAGGCCCTGGACGCGGCGCTCGACGAGTCGGCCCTGGTGACGATCGTGGCGACCGGCGGCGCGGGCAAGACCCGCCTCGCCGCCGAGGTGACCCGGCGCGCGGCGGCGGCCGGGCAGGGGGTGCGGGTGGTCGAGCTGGCCGGTCTGCGCTCGCCCGACGAGGTGCTGCCCACCGTGCTCGCGGCGCTCGGCGGCGCGGACACCTCGTCCACCGGCGGCAACCTGGGCCTCGAACGCCGGGTGCTCAGCCCCGAGGAGCGGATGCGGGCCGTGGCGCCGGACCTCGACGGCCTGGTCGTGCTCGACAACTGCGAGCACGTCCTCGACGCGGTCGCCACCGTCGTCGCCGATCTGCTCGCGGTGGTCTCCCCGGAGGTGGCGGTGCTCGCGACCAGTCGCGCCCCGCTGGGCCTGGCCGGCGAGCGGGTCCACCGCCTGACCGCCCTGCCGGACGCCGACGCGCTCGGGTTGGTCGAATCCCGGGCACGGGCCGGTGGCGCGGTGCCGACCTGGGACACCACGCGGGTTCTCGCGCTGTGCAACCGGCTCGACAACCTGCCGTTGGCCCTCGAACTGGCCGCCGCGCGGCTGCGGCACATGCCGATCGACGACGTGCTCGCCGGGCTGACCGACCGGTTCGCCCTGCTCGACGACGCGCTGCGCGGGCTGCCGGAACGCCACGCCAGCCTGTGGGCGATGGTCGACTGGAGCCGGGAACTGCTCGCCCCCGACGACCGGGCGCTGCTGGAGCGGGTCGCGGTCATCCCCGCGCCGTTCACCGCCGACCTCGCCGCCGCGGTCGCGCGGACCCCCGACGTACGGCGAGGTCTGGCGAGGCTCGTCGAACAGTCCCTGCTGACCCTGGTCGAGGGGGACGGGCCGCCCCGCTACCGGATGTTGGAGACCGTCCGCGAGTACGGCGAGGCCCGACTCGGTGCGTCCGGCGACCGGGACGCGGCGATGGCCGGCCTGGCGGGGTGGTGCCGGGACGAGGCCGTCGCGCTCGGCGACCGTTTCGTCGGCCCCGACCAGGTGGAGGCGCTCGACCGTTGCGCCGTCGAGCAGGACAACCTGGTCGCGGGCCTGCGGTGGGCGCTGGGTCAGGACGACGAGCCGGCCGCCGTCGACGTCGCCACCGCGCTGCTGCACCTCTGGACGGTGCGCGGCCTGCACCTGGAAGTCCTCGTCTGGGCACGCGGGATGCTGCACGTCGACGAGCCGCATCGGCGTCGACGCTCGGCGATCCTGCGGGGCCGGGCCAGCGGCCGGCCCCTGCCGCACGGGGACCGACTCGCCTGGACGTGCCTGTTGATCAGCGCGAACGGCGGCATCAGCGCCGACCTGCGGCCCGCCGTGCTCGCGCGGCGCGCCCTGCGCACGCTGCTCGCGGAGCGGCCCGCCGAGGTGTCGCCGCGGCTGACCGCGTTCGCGGTGGCGTTGCCCGGCTTTGACGAGTCCGACCCGGAGAAGAGCCTGAAGGCCGCGACCGAGTTGATCGCGCACCCGGACCCGTACGTGCAGGCGCTCGGCCTGATCGCGCGCGCGGCGGTACGGGAGAACAACGGCCTGCCGGAGGCGTCGATCGAGGACGCCGAGCAGGCGTACCACCGCTTCGAGGTGGCGGGCGACCACTGGGGCATGGCGATGGCCGCGGGTGCCGTCGGGCAGTTCCTGCTCCCTGGCAGGGAGGGGCGGTCGGCCGAGTGGCTGGCGCGCAGCGTCCGGCACATGGAGATGATCGGCGCACAGCAGGACGCCCGGTCGATCCGGGTGCGGCTGGACGTGCAGCTCGCCCTGACCGGCGACGCGGACGCGGAACGGCGACTCGGTGAGACGGCGACGCCGGGCCAGGCCGAGCAGATGGACGTCGCGCAGGCGCTTCTCGGCCTGGCGCACCTCGCCTGGCAGCGCGAGCGCTATGACGAGGCACTGGCCCACGCCGACGAGGTGAACCGCACTCTCGCCGGCTGGACCGGCCCGCCACCGCAGCCGCGGGTGATGCTGCGGGCCTCGGTGGCGGTCCTGTACCTGCGGGTGGCCGAGGCGCGGGGGGCATCGGGCACCGACGCCGCCCGCCAGGCGGCCACGTTGTTGGCGCTCGCCCGCGACGACGCGCTCAACTCGAAGGACCTGCCGGTGATCGGGGCGTGGGCGTCAGGCGGCGCGGACCTCGCCGCGTACCGGGACGACATCGCCACCACCCGCGAGTTGTCCGCGCTCGCCAAGCGGCTCGGGACGCACATGGAGCTGTTCTTCCCGAGCGAACGCAGCGAACGACTCGACGCCGCCCTCGGTAACGAGGAGCAGCGTGAGTCGTTGCTGGCCGTCTGGCGTGCCCGGCCGGTGGCCGCGGCCGTCACCCGGGTCCGTGAGCTGATGGAGGACCTGCTCGCCTAGCCCGGGTCAGACCTTCTTGCGGTAGGCGCGCAACGCCATCGGCATGAACACCGCCACGAAGCCGGCGCACCAGGCGAGGGTCCACCACACGTGCGCGTCGAGCGGGGTGCCGAGGAACAGTCCGCGTACCGAGGCCACCAGGTGGGTCATCGGGTTGACCTTCACGAAGGCCTGCATCCAGCCGGGCAGCGTGTCGGTGCCGACGAACACGTTCGACCCGAAGCTCAGCGGCATGATCAGGGCGAACATCAGTCCCTGCACGGCGCCCGGGGTGCGCACCTTCATCGACACCCAGACCGGCAGCCAGCTCAGGCAGAGCGCGAACAATACCGCGAGCACGCAGCCGGCGATCGCCCGGAACGGGTCGGTGTCGATCCGGAAACCCATCAGGTAGCCGATCGCGAGGGTCGAGACCGTGACGATCACGTACCGGACGACGTCGCCGAGGACCGCGCCGACAAGCGGTGCGGAGCGGGGGACCGGCAGCGACCGGAACCGGTCGAAGATGCCCTTGGCGATGTCGGTGTTGAGGTTCACGCCGATCGCGATCGCCCCGGTGGCGATGGTCTGCGCCAGGATGCCCGGCAGCAGGAACTGCAGGTAGTCATGGGTGGAGCCGGCGACCGCGCCGCCGAAGATGTAGACGAAGATGACCAGGAACAGCACCGGTTGCAGCGTGACATCGATCAGCGCCTCGGGCGTACGCCAGGTCTTGATCAGGCTGCGTTTGGCGAGCGCCAGCGAGTGCCGCACCAGCCGGAACGGTCGTGGGTTCACCGCTGCCGTCGACGGTGTGGAGTTCGGTGTGGTTGGTGCGCCGACCAGGGTGCTCATGCCGCTACCTCCGTACGCGAAGTGGTGTCGTCCTCGGACGCCGTACGCCCGGTGAGGGTGAAGAACACCTCGTCGAGGCTGGGCAGGTGCAGGGAGAGTTCGGTGACGGCGATGCCGGCGGAGGCCAGGCGCGCGACGCTCTCGGTCAGCGCCGTGTCGTCGGCGACCGGCACGGCGAGGACGCCCCTGCGGATCTCGTCGGCCGGCCCGCCCGAGCCGACCTCGGTCAGGATCGCCGCGGTTCGGCGGAGCTGCGCCGGGTCGGTCGGCCGGACCTCGAGGGTCTGCCCGCCGACGATCCGCTTGAGCCCGTCGGGTGTGTCGTGGGCGATGACCCG
The DNA here is from genome assembly GCF_040656575.1 of Micromonospora sp. NPDC049801. Lineage (NCBI taxonomy): Bacteria > Bacillati > Actinomycetota > Actinomycetes > Micromonosporales > Micromonosporaceae > Micromonospora > Micromonospora sp. NPDC049801. Next base: position 150,860 of record NZ_JBFAMS010000003.1, read on the forward strand.
GCCGTGGTCGATCACCGTGATCGCGTCGGCGAGCGCGTCGGCCTCCTCCAGGTACTGCGTGGTGAGCAGCACCGTGGAGCCGTTGGTCACCAGCGACCGGACCACGTCCCACATGTCCTCGCGCTTGGCCGGGTCCAGCCCGGTCGTCGGCTCGTCCAGGAAGATCACGTCCGGCGAGCCGACGAGGCTCGCGGCCAGGTCGAGCCGTCGGCGCATACCCCCGGAGTACGTCTTGGCGGGCCGGTTGGCGGCGTCGGTCAGGTCGAACCATTCGAGCAGTTCGGTGGCCCGCCGCCGGGCACCGGCGCGACCGAGGTCCAGCAGCGTGCCGAACAGCTCCAGGTTCTGCCGCCCGGTCAGATCCTCGTCGACCGAGGCGTACTGGCCGGTGAGGCCGATACGCTGCCGGACCCGCCCGGCGTCGCGGACGACGTCGAAGCCGCCGATCCGGGCGCTTCCGGCGTCCGGGGCCAGCAGGGTGGAGAGGATGCGGACGGCCGTGGTCTTGCCGGCGCCGTTGGGGCCGAGCACCCCGAGCACCGTCCCCCGGGGTACGGCGAGGTCCACGCCCTGCAGCGCCCTCGTCTTCCCGAAGGTCTTGACGAGGCCCTCGGCCTCGATCACCAGATCGCTTGTCATGCCGACCAGCGTGCGCGGCGCGCCTGACACGGCCCCGACACGCCGCTGACAGCCCCGCCGACGCGGGCCGACACCGTGCCGACGCGAGGGCGGCCGTCGGCGCGGGCGTCGCGATATGCTGGCGGCGGCAGAGCGCCTGCCCGCGCCCGATGTGGTGGCCCACGCCCGACCACATACCTGGGGCCAAGAGTCGCCGACTCCGCGCGGTCGTGTCGATTCTCGGCGTGCCGGTCACGTCGCCCGCTCCGTGGAGCGCGTGGGGCTGCACCGGAGGCGTCATGTCCGATCACCCGTCCCACCGTTCCCCCGTCGCGGGCCGCGCCCGCAGGCGCGCCATCCGGGAGGAGGCGGCCCGCACCGGCGTCGGCTACTCGGTGGCCGCCCGGCAACTCGACTCGGCCGGTCTGAAGCCCGGCGAAACCCTCGCCAGGTACGGCCGGACGATCTATCCGACCAGCGCGGACCCGTACCGTCAGGCCCTCGTCGACCGCCGCGAACGGCGCTCGTTCGGCGAACGGGTGGCCGACACGCGCCGCGCGGCGACGCTGCCGGAGGGCCGCGCCGCGCACCTCGTCGAACGTTTCCCGCCCAGCCGTGGGCCGGCCGGCTCCGGCGTCGGTCGGCTCTACCACGGCGAAGGTCGGCAGGAGTTGCTCGCCATGCTGTACCTCGTGGTCGCGGCCGAGTCGCCCGGACTGCTCCCGGAGGTGGGGGACGTCGCCTGGATCGCGGAGCTGGGCGAGGACACGGCGGTCGACACCGCCTGCTCCGATGTCGACCGGGAGGCCCGCCGGCTGCTCGACGAGACGCCGACGCGGCTCTGGTCGGCGATCGAGGAGGCGTTGGCCGTCGTCGAGGCTGGCGTGGACGGGCAGCTCCGCCACGCGGCGGTCCGCCAGGCCGCGCTGCTGCGCACGATGATGACGCCGCGCCTCGGCTCCGTGGACGAGCCGTACGTGCCGGGACTGCCGGCCGCCGGCGTGGGACAGATCCTCGACGCGCTGCTCATCGTGGCCGACGACGGGCATGCCCCGGGCACCCGGGTACGACGTGCCGCGGGGGCGGACGACGCGCGACTGGCCACGATCGTCGGGGCGCGATGGGGATCGGCGGGGCCACCGGTGGGCTACCTCGTCTGGCCCGACGGCGCGACGGCTTCCGTTTCCGTTCCGGCCGACGGCCTGGTGGTGCTGGCCGGGCAGGAGTCCGTTCCGCGGTGAGCCGGCCGCCGTCCGGTCACCGCCTCGGAATCCGGGGTTGGTGCGCTCGCCGGCCGCTGCCATAATGGTGGTGGCGCCCGTCGATGTCCGTGGGCCCGGGGGAAGCCCTCCGCAAGGCGCGGATGGTGGGGGTCGAAACCCGGAGGCCGCGATGGACCTTGTCCCCGACGCTACCGCCCTCTCCAGCCTGGTCGACCTGCTCGGCGCGGTGCTGCAACTGGCCGCCGCGGTGGTCAGCCTCATGGCGGTCGTCGCCGCCCGTGGGCGTCGCCGTCGGCGGGACCGCGACGTCTAGCGCGATCCATAACCCTGGAGTACGACCCAGAGGGGATGACCCGGAACATATATTCCCATCAATACGATAGCCGCTATCGATCAGGTGCGCCCACAAGGCGTGCCGTACCGAAGCGGAGGAATGCATGGTTCGCTGGCGTACCCTCACCGGCCTGGTGGCCGCCGCGCTGGCCGCGGCCAGCCTCACCCTCGCGGCACCCGCCGCCGCGGCCGACAACCCCGTCACGCCGAACGTGGTCGGCGGCACCCGCGCCGCCCAGGGCGAGTTCCCGTTCATGGTGCGGCTCTCGATGGGCTGCGGCGGGGCCCTCTACAGCTCCCGGCTGGTGCTCACCGCCGCACACTGCGTGGGCGCGACCGGCACCAACACCAGCATCACCGCGACCCTCGGGGTGGTCGACCTCCAGTCGTCCAGCCGGATCACCGTCCGGTCCAACTACGTCTACCGCGCGCCCGGCTACAACGGCAACGGTAAGGACTGGGCGCTGATCCGGCTGGCCACCCCCGTCACCGGGCTGAGCACGTTGAAGATCGCCACCACGACCGCGTACGACAGCGGCACCTTCACCGTCGCCGGCTGGGGCGCGGCCCGTGAGGGCGGCGCGCAGCAGCGGTACCTGCTCAAGGCGAGCGTGCCGTTCGTCAGCGACTCCACCTGCAACTCCAACTACGGTGGCGACCTCATCCCGGCCGAGGAGATCTGCGCCGGCTACGCCAGCGGCGGCACCGACACCTGCCAGGGCGACTCGGGTGGCCCGATGTTCCGCCGCGACGCCACCAACGCCTGGATCCAGGTCGGCATCGTCAGCTGGGGCAACGGCTGCGCCCGACCCAACTACCCGGGCGTCTACACCCAGGTGAGCTACTTCGCCTCGTCGATCGCCTCGGCCGCGGCGAGCCTCGGCGGCTGACCGCGCGGCACGAGGGGGCGGCCCGGATTTCGGCGGTCCGGGCCGCCCCCAAGTGCCGTGTGGCGTCCGGGCGAACCGCAGTGGGCCAGCCGACAGAATCGGTGGCCCGCGCGTCCCGGGGCGGACGGGGCGGCCAGAATGGGTCCGTGCAGATCCTGTCCATCCAGTCGTCGGTCGCCTACGGCCACGTCGGCAACTCGGCCGCCGTCTTCCCCCTGCAGCGTCTCGGGCACGAGGTCTGGCCGGTGTTGACCGTCCACTTCTCCAACCACACCGGGTACGGGGCGTGGCGCGGCCCGTTGCTGGCGGCCGCCGACGTGGCCGAGGTGATCGCGGGCATCGCCGACCGGGGGGTTCTCGGCAGCGCCGACGCGGTGCTGTCCGGCTACCAGGGCGACCCGGCGATGGGCGCCGTGATCCTCGACGCCGTCGCCCAGGTCAAGGCCGCCAACCCGGCCGCCGTGTACTGCTGCGACCCGGTGATGGGCGACGTCGGCCGGGGGATGTTCGTCCGGCCCGGCATCCCGGAGTACCTGCGCGACACCGTCGTGCCGCGCGCCGACATCATCACGCCGAACCACTTCGAGCTGGACTTCCTCGCCGGCCGTACGACCACCACCCTCGCCCAGGTGCTGGAGGCGGTCGACGTCGTCCGTGCCACCGGGCCGAGGCACGCCCTGGTGACGAGCGTGCTGCACGACGACGTGGCGGCGGGTTCGCTGGAGGTGGTGGCGGTCTCCGACGAGGGGGCCTGGGCGGTCACCACCCCGCTGCTGCCGATCAACCCGAACGGCGGCGGCGACGTCACGGCGGCGCTGTACCTGGCGCACCTGTCGACCACCGGCTCACCGGCCACCGCGCTGGAGCGGACCGTCTCCTCGGTCTTCGCCGTCCTCGAAGCGACCCTCGCGGCGGGCACCCGGGAGATCCAACTGATCGCCGCGCAGGACGCGATCGCCGAGCCGCCGGCCCGGTTCACGGCCCGCCGGTTGCGCTGACCACGACCCGGACCGGCGTCAACTCAGCGCAGCGCGTCGTCGCGCAGCACGGCGTGCGCGCCGACGGTCTGGTTGACGATCTGGGTCACCCGTACGTCGACGAGGACGCTGGCCAGCGCCACCGCGTCCGGCCGGCTGAGACCGTGCAGCCGTTGCAGCAGGGTCATCATCGCCTCCAGGGCACGGAGCGTCGCCTCGTCGAGGGTCGCTCCCACGCCGAGCGTCAGCCAGGCGTCGGCGGTACGGGCCACCGGGCCGGTGACCGGGAAGTCGTCGCGGACGTCGAAGGTCAGCGTCACCTCGTCCATCGGGCACTCGATCGCCGTGCCGCCCACCTCGCCGTCGCCCTGGGCGGCGTGCCCGTCCCCGACCGAGAACAACGCTCCGTCGACCGTGATCGGCAGCAACAGCGTGGTCCCGGCGGTCAGGTCCTTGCAGTCCAGGTTGCCGCCGCACTCGCGAGGTGGGGTGGTGGAGTGCCGTCCCGGCTCCGCCGGCGGCATGCCGAGCACCCCCATGAAGGGACGCAACGCCACCGTGTGGCCGTGCTGGTTGCGGCCGGTCATCGTCGCCGGGTCCAGCTCCCAGGCGTGTACCACCTGTGTCGACTCGACGTCGTAGCGCTCGTTGAAGGCGCTCGGCCACCCGCCCGCCACCGTCGTACCCCAGGTGCCCGGGACGATCGCGTCGATGCGTACCGCGAGGGTCTGGCCGGCGCGAGCGCCGCGGACCGCGACCGGTCCGACGAGCGCGTGCCCGTCCTCGGGCCGGCGTTGCGGGACCCGGGGGCGGTCCCGGTTCGCGCCGCCGGGGTACGGGCCGGCCGACCACCAGCAGTCCAGGGTGCGGTAGGTGACGGTGTCGCCGGAGTCGATGGTGAGCACCGGCGCGAGGTCGGGGGAGAAGTGGCCGTGCAGGGTCTTGTCGTCCGGTGCGAGGGTGTGTCGCATCTGCGCAGGCTACGTGTCGATCCGGCGTGGCGCGACCGCCGGTGGGCGTGGGTGCGCGGCCGAACGGGTCGGCCGCGCACCTGCGCGGATCGGGTCAGTCGACGGTCGGCGGTGCCGTGCGGGCCGCCTCAGCCAGTGCCTTGGCGGCAGTGGCGTACGGGTTGTAGCTGTAGCTGCGCGCCAACCCGGCCGGGACGGTGAAGTAATCGGCGGACAGCTTCGCCGGGTCACTCGCCAACTCGCCACGGGCGGGTACGTCGTTGCCGTCGTCCCAGCCCCAGGGGGCGTTCGCGGAGTTCGACGAGCAGCTCCAGGTGCCGACGCCGCAGTCGCCGGAGGTGTCGCCGGCGAAGGTGCCCAGGCTGGCGAAGAGATTCGCGTTCGTCCGCTGCGCCCACAGGCCGCCGGCGGCGAAGATGTCGATGAGCTGGTAACGGACGTCCCGGTCGTCGCCGTTCTCCGGCGTCTCGGCCACCGTGGACGGGTAGTAGACCAGGCCGTCGCCGTTGATGGCGTACTGCGGGTACGCCTTCAGTCCGTGGCCCTGCGCCTCCTGGGCGGTGACCGGGTGGGTGAAGGAGTCGTGCGGCGAGGACTGGAACTGCAGGGTGCCGTCGACGCTCTCCCGGCCGCTGGTCCAGCTGCTGCCGGCCGGGGTGTACGAGTAGAAGTCGCTGTGCGCGACGGTGACCGCCCCGCGCAGGACGCCGTACGTGGAGCCGTCCCGCTCGATCGCGAAGAGGACGCCCTCGCCGTCGTTCTCGTGCTCGGTCTCGAAGAACGGGTGGTCGGTCCAGTCCCGGGGGTGGAAGAACAGGTACGTGATGTACCAGTGCGTGCTCGTCTCCACGACGGAGTAGTACACGTGCGCGGCGAGCGACGTGCCGGACGCCCCGGTGCGGTCCCAGTTGTTGCGCCCGTTCAGGTCGCCGTCGAAGTCCACGGCGGTGACGTAGTCACTCCGGCCGCCCAGGGCGTGGGTGCCGGTGGCGTCGACGTCCTGGTAGTGGATGGGCGCCCAGCGCAGGGCCAGGTCGGCCCGGCTGGGAGCGGCGGCTGCGGGTGACGGCGTCGTGAGGGGGGCCAGCGTCAGCGCTGCCACGGTGGCCGCCGCCGTCAGTGCCCTCGTCACCCGCCGGTTCGTGTTGCTCCTGTCGCGCATGGTGTGTGCTCCCGCGTCGAAGTGACATACCACTATGGATGATCGTCGATCCGGGGGCCCGGCGCGTGTCCTCGCGGCGACGGGCAGGCGGCGGGCGTCCGACGGGCTCGCGACACCCCGCTTGTATCGACAACCGTCGAATGCGATGCTGTGGTTCGGCCGCGCTCGGGAGCCGGCGTGGTCGATCTCTGCTCCGGAGTCGGGGACGCGCGAGGTGGCCCCACCACCCGCGCGCGGGCAGTCCCCGTCAGCGGCCGCATGCCGATCGCCGTCGGGCGGCCGCCGCGCAGGTCCGGACCCGTACGGTCGGCTGCCCATCCGTGGCCGCGACGGCGACGGCTTCTCGGAGGTACGGATGCGTCGCATCTTCCTGGCTCTCACGACCATCGCCCTGACCACCGCCACGACCGGCTGGGCCGCGACCACCGGCGTCGCCCAGGCGGCGCCGACACCCACGGCGTCGGTCACGGCGGCGCCGACACCCACCCCGGTCTGCCCGCCGGCACTGCCCATCGGTGGTCGGGTGTCCGCGGCCACCACCACCAGCCTGACCGTCGTCTACTTCATCGCGCTCAGCCCGCCGTGCGGCTACCGGCCGCCGATCACCGTCGGACTCTTCGCCAGCCGCGAGGACGCCTACGCGTGGCGGAACCCGGTGGCCGAGTTGGTCTCCGCCGAGCGTGACGGCACCGTCACCTTCGACCGGCTGACCCCCGACACCGAGTACTGGTTCGGGTTCCGCGACTCCGAGGGCCGGTGGGAGCCCTACTACGGGGGGAGCGGCCGGACCGCCGCGCTGACGTCCTGCCGGGCGACCGCCACCATCGACTCGCGCTGGGGCACCGGATTCGTCGCCACCGTGACGGTCCGCAACGTCGGCACGCAGCCGTTGGACCAGTGGCGCGTCTCCTGGCGCTGGGCCGGCGACGAGCGGATCCAGGCGGTGTGGGGCGGTGTCGTCGACCCGGCCGGCGCTGACGTGGTGGTGCGCAACGCACCGTACAACGGAACGCTGGCGCCGGACGGGTCGACGACGTTCGGTCTGCTCGCGACGGCCAGCGCGCCGCCGGCCGGGCTGACGCTGACCTGCGCGCGCTGATCCGGGCGACGTACCCGGGGGTCGGCGTCGCGTCAGGGCTTGCGGGCCACCGCGCCGTAGGCGTCGATCCCCCGGGCGTCGGCCTCGTCCGGACGCCACAGCGGGATCGGCACGAGACCGGGCTCCACCAGCGTCAACCCGGCGAAGCAGCCGGCGAGATCCGCCGGGCTGCGCAGGATGTACGGGACACCGCCGTTCTCGGCCAGCCGCTGCGCCCCGGAGACCACCTGCGGGCTGGTGTTGGTGCCGTCCCAGAGCACCAGGTGGCTGCCGGACGCCGTCGCGTCCATCGTCCGCCCGACGATCGAGCGCACCACCTCCAGGTCCGGCTCGTACCCCAGCACGCCCATGAACATGACGGCGATCGGCTGGTCGAAGTCGAGCGTCCGCGCCGCCTCGGCGAGGATGGCCTCCGGGTCGTGGTAGTCGGCCGGCACGTACGTCGTGACACCCTGGACGGTCGTGCTGGCCAGCAGCGCGCGGGCGTGCACGAGGACCATCGGGTCGTTGTCGACGTAGACGACCCGCGCGTCCGGCGTGATGCCCTGGGCGACCGCGTGGGTGTTCTGCATGGTCGGCAGGCCGGTGCCGATGTCCAGGAACTGCCGGATGCCGGCCTCGGCGGCCAGGTACCGGACCGCCCGGACCAGGAAGCGGCGGGACTGCTGCGCCATCAGGACGATCTCCGGGTAGACCTCGGCGACCGCGTCACCGGCCGCCCGGTCGGACTGGAAGTTGTCCTTGCCGCCCATCCAGTAGTTCCAGATCCGTGCCGCGTGCGGCACGTCGGGCTGAAGCGTCGCGGTGAGTTCGGCGTCCGGGCCGGCCATGCCAGGCTCCTATCGAGGGGTCCGTCGGGGTGAACCGGATTGTCCACTATCGACGGCGTCGGCCCCGACCGGGTCGCCCGCCTCGGAAACGGGCGACCCGTCGACGTGTCACGGCGCTTCGACGACCTCCCGGCCCAGCGGCCAGAAGGCGGCCGGGACGAGCTTGAAGTTGGCGATGCCGAAGGGGATCCCGATGATCGTCACGCAGAGCGCGATGCCGGCGAGGATGTGGGACAGGGCCAGCCACCAACCGGCCAGCACCACCCAGAGCACGTTCGCCAGCCCGGAGCCGACGCCCGCGCCCGGTTTGGGCACCAGCGTGCGGCCGAAGGGCCACAGCGAGTAGACGGCGAGGCGCAGCGCGGCGACGCCGAACGGAATGGTGACGATCAGCAGGAAGCAGATCAGCGCGGCGAAGCCGTAGCCGATCGCCAGCACGAGGCCACCGCCGAAGATGAGCCACAGGACGTTCAGGACGAAGCGAATCACCCCTTCAGCATGAGCGATGCTCGCCACCGCGTCCGGGCCGCCGTCGGGACCGACTCGGCGGCCGGGGCTCAGCTCGACAGGCCGCCGCAGGCGACCCCGTCGATCGTGCACGCCGTCGGCGTCGCGCCGACCACCGCGCCGTTGACCCGGAAGGTCACCCGCGTCGAGGCGCTGCCCGGCACCTGCCCCACGCTGCCGTCCGGCACGAACGTCCACACCGCGCCGTCCTGGGTGGCCCGCGCGCCCTCGACCGCGCTGACCCGCAGCGACTCCCGGGGCAGCGTGATGGTCAGCGTCCACCGCGTCGCCGGCACCGGCCCCGGATTGCTGATCGTCACGGTCGCGCCGTAGCTGAGCAGCGCGTTGTCCTCGACGACGAAGTCGGCGGCGAGGGCGGCCGGGGTCGGGGAGGCCGACGAGGGGGTCACGGCCGGCGCGCTGGACGGCGGCTCGACGGGTGGCGGCGCGGCGCTGGCCGAGGGCGACCCCACGGTGGTCGGGCTGGTGGCGGCCGGCTGTGCCTGCCCCCGGGGCGTACCGGGGCCCGGCGTGCCCAACTGGTCCACCGACGGGGGCGCGTCCAGGGTCACCGGCGCGAGCCGCTCCGGGGTACGCACCACACTGACGATCGAGACCACCGTCGCCACCACCACCCCGAGCGCCGCGAATACGGCGACCCAGGTGGCCCGCGACACGTCGGCCCGGCCGGTGACCACCCGCCGTGCGGCTGCGGCAGCGGCCACGATCCGGTCCAGCAGAATGATCGCCACAGTACGCCGTGGCTGCGGCGGTGTTGCCGGCACTGCCTGTCTCCCCTTCACTTCGTCGCCGGACGCCCGCCCGCGACCGCTCGGTCGCGGTGGCACCCGAGCGGTCACAGGGCGCGCAGCCCGACGAGTATCGACTCGAGCAGCTCCTGCGACGGCAGATCCGACAGCGACGGCGGTTCGTGCGTCTCGACCAACCCCGCCCCCAGCAGGTCACCGAGGAGGACCCGAACGGTGCCGAGGGGCAGATCCAGCTCGGCGCTGACCTCAGCCACCGACACTGGATGGTGACACAGCTCGACGATCCGCGCCTGTTCGGGGAAGAGCGACGTGGGCGACGTCGCCGACCGCCGCGCGACGACCAGCGAGATCAGGTCGAATCGGCCGCGCTCGGACGTCGTACGCCCACCGGTCATCGTGTACGGACGGGCGACCGGGCCGGCGTCGTCGTCGTACCACGCCTCGTCAGCTGAGCCGGCGCTGGGCACCAGAATCTCCGCTCCTCGCCGCGGCGGCGGTCTCCAGGCGGATCGGCAGGTGCCGTTCGGCCTGCCCGACGAAGAGCGCGACCTCGTACGCCATGTCGCCCACCTCGACCTCGTCGCCGGAGATCCGCACGGTCAGGATGGTCCCGTTCGAGATGGTGGCGACGAAGAGGAACGCCCGCGACATCTGCACCACGATCTGGCGCAGCCCGCCCGCGTCGCACGTCCGGGTGGCGGCCAGTCCCAGCGCCAACAGGCCGGCGACGATCCCGGAGATCTCTTCGGCCAGCTTCGCCTGCACCTGCCGGGAACCGCCGAGCGGGAGCCCGTCCGGGGAGAGCACCACGGCGAACTCCGCACCGCGTACCCGGTCCACCAGGCGGTCCAGCGCGCCGGTCAGGCTGTCCTCGGTGACCACTGCGTGCGTCATCGATGTCTCCTCGTTGTTCTCGTGATCGGCAGCTCGACGGTCTCGGGGCCGGCGTTGCCGGGGCCGGGCACGGGCGCCCCGGATTGGCGGATCCGCATCGGCAGCCCGTCGGCGCTGCCCGTCGGCCTCGCGTCCGGCACCTCGACCGCTCCGGGCAGCGGCCGGTACGCGGGCCCCGGCGACGTCGCGTCCGGGCCGCCGGTCACGGTGACCAGCTCGGCCGGCAGGTGCACGATGGCAGCCGTCCCGCCGCGTCGGCTGGGCCGCAGGACGACCCGGGCACCGCACCGGGCGGCCAGCAGGGCGACCGCGTACAACCCTCCGGCGTCGCTCGGCGGGTCGTTCGGCGGGCTGGCGAGCAGACGGTTCGCCTCGTCGAGCGCGGTGGCGTCGAGGCCGGGACCGTCGTCGACCACCACGATCGCGCAGCCGTGTGGCCGGTGCTCGCCGGTGACCCGGACCGTGGTGTCGGTCGTCGAGAAGGTCAGAGCGTTCTCGATCAGCTCGGCCAGCAGGTGCACGACGTCCGTGACGGCGGGGCCGGCGAGCGACCACGGCCAGTGCGGCGCCACCAGGACCCGGTGGTACTCCGGCACCTCGGCGACCGCGCCGCGCGTCACGTCGAGCAGGGGGACCGGGCGTCGCCAGCGGCGCGCGGGCCGCGCCCCGGCGAGGGTGATCACCTTTTCCACGTTGCGGCGGATACGGGTGGTGAGATGGTCGAGCTGGAACAGCTCGTCGGCCTCCGCGGCGTCCTGCTCCCGCCGCTGCATCGCGTCGAGCAGGTCGAGCTGGTCGCGCAGCAGAACCTGGTTGCGCCGGGTGATCCCCAGCAACAGGTCGGCCGCGTGACGTTCCCGCGCCGGCCCGCCACCCTGCTGATCGCCGCCGTTCTCGGCAACCGGCGGCAGCCGGTCGACGGGTGCGGTCGGCGGTTCCGACCGAGGCTCGTCGGCGCCCGGCGGCGTCTCGTGCTCGGGCCCGCGGCGTACGGCCCTGGCCCAGCCCAACAGCACCGCGATTACGGCGATCAGCCCGAGACCCACCACCACGCCGGTCCGCCCCACGATCACCGCGGCGCCGGGTGTGGCCCGTTCGACGCTCGCGCGGGCGGTCGTCGTCACCAGCTCGTGCAGCGCGCCGAGGGCGGCGTCCGCCGCCGCGCGCCACTTCTGCGCGCTGACCCCACGCAGCGCGTCGACCCGGTCCGTGCGCAGCAGCGTGTCCTCCACGGCGAGCAGGCCCGCGAACTCGGGTCCCGCCACGAGTCGCTGGTACGCGCCCTGGCCGTCGCCCGGCAGGCCGGCCGTCGCCTCGGCCCGGGCGTACCGCTGGACGGCCACCAGCTCGACCAGCCGGCGGCGCTCCTCGACGCCCAGTCGACCGCTCAGGACGGCCGCCGTGACCAGGGTGTCCTCCCGGGCCAGCAGCTCACGGGCACGGGCCAGCGCGATCACCGCGCGGGTGTCGACCGCCAGCCTGCTCTCGTGCGCGCCCCACTCCGGTCCGTACACGTCGAAGGCGGCGTCGACGAGCTGGTCGTACCCGTCGACCGCGCCCGCCTGGTCGAGCTGCCCGTCGTCCACCCGGGACCGGATCGCCCCCAGCCCGTTCAGCCTCCGGACCAGGGTCTCGGCCCGGTCGCGGACCGCCCCCGCGCTGAGCAGGCGCAGGTCGTGTCCGTCTCCGAACGCCCGGACCTGCGCCGCTGCCACGTCGGTCGCCGCCCGCGCCCCGGCCAGCGTGGCCCCTGCGGGCGCGGCGTCGGCCAGCGTCTCGGCGGTCGCCCGGCGCTCGGTCTGCAGGCTCAGGACCAGCCGGTCGATGGGCTGGCCCAGGGTGTCGGCCAGGGCCCGCACCCGCAGCAGGTCGAGGGCGTCCTGGCCGGTCAGACAGGCTGCGTACGACCACAACGCGAGCAGCACCGCCGCCGTCGCGACGAGCCGGACCCCAGGTCGTCGTGCGCGCGTCACGTGGCGCTCCGCCGGGTGCGCCGGCTCATCGGGCCGACCGCTGCGGCCACGGCTGCCCGGCGGCGTCGCTGGCCCGGTCGGCGACCATGGTCCGCAGCAACGCCAGCAGCTCCGCCCGATTGGCGCAGTGCAGCCGGTTGCGCATGCGCGCCACGTGGTGCTCCACGGTCTTGGCCGAGATGAAGAGCCGGTCACCGATCTCCCGGTAGGTCAGCCCGGCGAGCACCAGCTCGGCCACCTCGTACTCGCGGTCGCTCAGCCCTTGCTGGGTGGGGCCGGCCGCGGTGGCGGCCGGCGTGGCGGTCGCGCCGTCGCTCGGGCGCTGCCCACCGGTCGCGCCGGCCGGCCGACCCTGGAGCACCCGGGCGCACTCGAGCAGGGTGGTCATCGCCCGTCGGTCCGCGGTGCGGATCGCGGCCTGACCGGCGAGGCGGGCGCCGTCCCAACACAGTCCGGTGTCGTGCAGGCCCCGGGCGGCGGCCTCGACCCGTACCGGGTCGACCACACCCCGTAGCACCTCGACCCAGCTCTCGGCGGCCGCGGCGACCACACCGGCGTAGCGGCTGTGCTCGGCGGCGGCGAGCAGGGCGGCGACGTGGTCGTCGGCGGCCGTCGGCTCGCCGGTCAGGATGGCGGCGTGCAGGCCGCTCCAGTGCAGCGGGACGCTCCACAGCGTCGGTGTGTCGAGTCGGTCGAGCAGGGTGGCGCCCTCCCGTAGGTAGGGCGCCAACCGGGCCACGTCACCGAGCCGCGCGCCCGCGATGGCCAGTTCGCCCAGCGGCAGCAGCGTGAACAGGTCGACCCCGTGGCGGACCACCGCCTCCAGCGCCTGGCCCCACCCCCGCTTGAGCGCGCCGAGGTCGCTGGTGCGCCGGGCGATGCCCATCCGCAGCGCGGCGGCGAAGAGCAGGTCGCGGGATTCCAACGGGCGTTCGTCGGCGGTGACCGTGGCGAGGCGCTCGGCGGCGGCGAGCGTCTGACCTCGAACCATCAGGATCCAGGCCTGCAACAGCCGATGCCGGCGGGCCATCAGCGGTCCGCCGACACCGCCGGCCTCCGCGCGGTGCAGGACCCGCTCGGCGATGTCCAGCTCGCCACAGTGCACGGCGGTCAGCGCGGCCAGCGCCGCCGGACTGTCCGGCAGGAGGGCCGCCCGACCGTCCGGTTCCAGCAGGGCGGCGGACTGCACGAGCGCGGAGAGCGCCGCGCTCGGCGTGCCGGTGACGCCCTCGCGTACTCCGTCGGCCATCAGCCGGGCGGCGCTGGCGTGCAGGGTGGGCGGTGCGCCGGCGGGCTCGTCCACGCGCGGCCCGTCGGCGGTCAGGTCGCCGATGGCGAACCCGCCCACGGCGGCGAACGCCACCGACGAGGCGGTGCCCGACCACCGGTACAGCTCGACGCTGCGGCCGGCGTGGCCCCGGTGCGCCAGCGCGGTCGCCGCCACCGCGGCCGCCTCGGCGCGGACCGCCGGGTCGGCGGTGGTCAGCAGCCGGTCCGCCAGGCGCAGCGCGTCGTCGAGGTCACCGGCGAGCGCGGCCGCGAGAGCCTGGCGGGCGCCGGTCGGGTGCCCGGCCGCGGTGGCGGCGGCGAACAGCTCGGCGGCGAAGGCCGGCTGGTCGGCAAGCGCCTCCTGGGCCGCCGCGGCGAGCGTCGGGGCCGGACAGTCGCCGAGGACGCCCACCGCGAGCAGCGAGCGGACCAGCGGTAGCACCGGACCACCCCGGGCGAGCTGCAACTCGGTGAGGCGACGCCAGACGGCGCTGCGCTCGGTGGCCGGGCTGAGCGTGGTGACGGCCCGGCGGACCAGCGGGGTGAGCCGGCCGTCCGCGCCGATCAGCCCGGCCGCCCGGGTCGTGGCGATCAGCTCGTCCACCGCCTCCGGCTCCTGATCCAGGAGCGGGCCGAGCATGGCCACCGGCAGCGGTACGCCGGCCGCGACCGCGAGCAACAGTCGTCGTACGGGGGCGGGCTGGATCTCCAGCTCCGGCGCGAACTCGAGGACGACGGGTCGGGGCGGCTCGGTCGGGGCGGTGGTCAGGCTCGGTGCCGCGCGCAGGCCGCGGGTGAGCCGCTCGACGTCGCGGGGGACGCCACCGGTCTGCGCGTGTACGAAGTCGACAAGCTCGGCGCGCTGGGTCAACTCGGGGACGGCGGCGACGCAGGCCCCGGTCTGCTCCCGGGTGAACGGCCCGAGCAGCACGGCCTGCCCGTCGCGGCGCAGCGTGTCGACCAGCTCGGTGAGGGCTGCCGACCGGGGCCAGGGGCGGTGGGCGACGACCAGCCGGTGCCGGCGGGTGGCGACCAGGCGCAGCAGCACGCCGATCCGTTCGTCGTCGAGCAGGTGCGCGTCGTCGACCAGGATCAGGTCGTCCGGGTCGACGGGCTTGCCGGGCCCGGGAACACCCGTGCGCACGGTGACGCCGGCCCGTTGCTGGATGTTCGTCAGCTCGGCGAGCAGGGCGGTCTTGCCGTGCCCGGCGGGGCCGGCCAGGCCGACGGTGAGCGGCGCGACCGGATCGTCGGCGACCCGGTCCAACAGGGCCCTGGACGCCCGGCCCAGCACCAGTCGGGAGTCGACGAGGTTATTCATGATCATTGTGGTCATCCTTCGCGTCCCCGGCTGAGCGTCAGTGCCAGGCGGGACGCCTTCGGCAGGTCGAGGGGGAGGATCCGGACCGGCGGTCGGGGTGGCGGTTCGCCCGGATCGGTGGCGTGGTCCCGGGGTCGCCGCAGGGCCGGGAGGCTCGCCCGGCCCTCACCCGGGACCGGCGCCGGATCGCGGACCGGGGCCGGGGGTCGAGGGCGCGGCCGGGGTGACACCACCTGGCAGGCGGCGCTCGCCGCTCCGGTGGCGGCGGTGAGCTGCGCGTCCGGCTCGACCTCGACCGGCACACCGAGCGCCGTGCTGATCAGCTCGGTGACCAGCGGGATGCGGGTCGAGCCGCCGGCCAACAGGACGCCGTCGAGCTGTGTCGGCGTCAGGCCGGCGCCCTGCACGGTGCGCAGCAGGAGGTCCACGGTGGCCTGCACGGTGGGGCGGATCATCGCCTCGAACTGCGCGCGGGTCACCGGTATGCGTGCCGGACCGGTCGGCAGGCTCAACACCACGTCGGCGGCCGGCTCGACGGTCAGCGCCCGCTTGACCCGGTCGCACTCGGCCGGCAGGCCGCGCAGGG
This sequence comes from Micromonospora sp. NPDC049801, assembly GCF_040656575.1. Lineage (NCBI taxonomy): Bacteria > Bacillati > Actinomycetota > Actinomycetes > Micromonosporales > Micromonosporaceae > Micromonospora > Micromonospora sp. NPDC049801. The sequence continues at coordinate 166,283 of NZ_JBFAMS010000003.1, forward strand.
CGGCGTGGTGGTCCCGCCGCCCGATGGCGGCCAGCTCCCGGGACAGCACGGTACGGACGTGGCTGGCCAGCAGCTCGTCGAAGTCGGCCCCGCCGATCGGGTCGAGACCCTGGGGCGTGCCGAAGCTCTCGTAGGTGCCGTGCGGGGTGCGCCGGACCAGGGCCGCCTCGAAGCTGGCGCCGCCCAACGCGTAAACGGCCGCCGTGGTGCCCGCGAAGCCACGCGCCGCGTGACTCTCCGCGACCGTGACCGTACGGGGGAGCAGCGTCACCGTGCGCAGCCCGAGGTCGACGAGCGCCCGGCGCAGCAGCTCCCGGCGGTACGGCCGCCAGCCGGCCGGGTGACTGAGCACCACCGCCTCGGCCGGGCCGCCTTCCGCGGCGTGCGCCTGCTCCACCACCCAGGCCGCCAACTCCGCCGTGAGGGTCTGCGGCGCGCACGCCTCGCCACCGAGCAGCAGGGGCACGTCGTCACCGATCCGGCGGACGAAATCCCTGCTGGTGCGACTGCCGTCGTCGGTCGCGGGCCCGCCGATGTGCAGCGCGCCGTCCTCGGCCAGGTGCAGCACCGACGGTACGAGCGGCGAGCCGGCGTTCAGCGGGACAGCCTCCGGACGCGTCCAGGTCCGGCCGTCGCGCCGAGCGACGGCGGCGGCGGTGTTGGTGCTTCCGATGTCTATCCCCAGGACGTACGGCATCCGTCTCTTCTCTTTCCGCGAGTGGCCGGCTGATGGCGATGGCGTCGGCGCTGTCCGGCGACCCACCCCCGGCGAAACCCGCGGGCCCCTACGTTCGTACCAGAGATCACTGCGTGGTCGGCACCCTAATCTGACCGGGACGGTTTCCCCCAGTCCCCCTAACGGGGGAGCCGGCGAACGCCCTAACGCGGCGTGATCGATTGCGGGCGCAGCCCCGATGTCCGGGGCCGCCCCCCGCCATAGCGTTCCTCTCGACGAACGACGGTCGCCGATGCCAATCCGAGGAGAACCGGCACATGGACTCGCAACAGACCCTCCACGACTTCGTGCTCGACCTGCTGACCAACCCCGACGCGCGGTCGGCGTTCGACCTCGACCCGGAGGGCGCGCTGCACGCCGCGGGGCTCAGCGACATCACCGCCGCCGACGTGCAGGACGTGGTGCCGCTGGTGGTCGACTACGCGCCGGGGCAGGGCCTCGCGCCGCTGGCCCCGGTGGTCGGGCAGCTCGGCTTCGACCCGCTGGTGACCGACGCCACCGACGTGGTCGGTCAGTTGCAGAGCGTGGCGCAGCAGATCAGCGTCACCAGCTCGCCGTCTGGTGTGGACGTCAAGGCCGGTGTGCTCGGCGCCATCGCGGTCGACCCGTCGACCGTCGCCGCCGGGGTGAGCGTGCTGCCGGGTGTCGGCCTGGGTGTCGGGCCGAGCGGCCTCGACACCGACCTGACCGGGGTGTCCGACGTGGCGCACACGCTCGACGCGGACGTGGTGCAGCCCGTCGACGGGATCGTCGACCCGGTGCTCGGCGGCGCGACCGGCACGGTCGGCGACCCGACCGGCGTGCTCGGCGTCACCGACCCGGTGCTCGGCGGCGACGTGACCGGTGGCGTCCTCTCCGGCGTGCACGGTCAGGTCGACGGCATCGTCGGCTCCCTCGGTGTCCACGACACCCTGGGTGGCCTGGGCCTCGGCGAGGGCGCCGTCGGCGGCGTGGTGCCGCCGGTGGACGTTCCGTCCGTGGTGGGCGGTGTCACGCACCACGTGGACAGTCTCCTTCCCGGGGTCACCGGCACGGTCGGCGACGTGACGGGTGGGCTCACCGACGGTGTGACCGGCGACTCGCACGACGGGGGGCCCGCCTCGTCGGACCACGGGTTGCTGGGCATCACCGGCGGTCTGCTCTGACGGGATTTTCCGTCGGAAGCGGGGGGTCGGGTCGCGTCGAGCGGCCCGGCCCTTCCCGGTTTCCTCTCCGACACCTCTTGCTAATTAAGCCGAAATCCGCACACTTGGTGCGGTGATGGCGGGGATCTGGCTGGATGTACTGGACGAGATCGCCCGGACGTGTACGACACACGGTCGCGGCGATCTGCTGCAGACGGTCCGGCAGAAGCGTGCCCAACTGCTCGAACCGACGTTGCGGGTCCTGGTCGTCGGCGAGCCGAACCAGGGCAAGAGTCAGCTCATCAACGCGATCATCAACGCGCCGGCCTGCCCGGTCGGGGACGGTCGCACCACGGTCCTGCCGACCGTGGTGCAGCACGCCGAATCCGCCTGCGCCACGATGGTCCAGGCGTCGGCCGGACGACCCGCGGGAGGGCCGGCGGTGACGCTCGCCGAGCGGACCTCCCTGGCGCTCGACCAGGTCGCGGCCGGCGTGTCCGGCGCGGTCGGGCGTCGGCCGGGGGGCGGTCCGGCGTACGTCGAGGTCGGCCTGCCCCGGGCGCTGCTCGCCGCCGGACTCGTGCTGGTGGACACTCCGGGTACCGACGAGGTCACCGCGCTCGGCGCGGCCGTGGAGGTGGCCGCCTCGACCCGCGCGGACGCCGTGCTGCTGGTCTCCGACTCCACGAGGGAGCTCTCGGTGGCCGAGCTGAACATGCTGCTGCACGTCATGCGCTCGCAACCGAACGTGGTCGTGGTGCAGAGCAAGACCGACCTGGTGGCGGACTGGCGGACGGTCGCCGAGCGCAACCGGCAACACCTCGCCGATGCCGGCGTCGCGGCGCCGCTGATCCCGGTGTCGGCGACGCTGCGGCTGCGCGCGGCGGCGGCCGACGACCGTGGTCTCAACGCCGAGTCCGGCTTTCCGGCGCTGATCGCCCGCCTGCAACGGGACCTGGCCGGCAAGGCCGACCACCTGGCGCGGGCGTCGGTGCAGGCGGTGGCCCGTACGGTGGTGGAGCAACTGGCCGCGCCGCTGCGCGCCGAGTTGGCGACGCAGGAGGCGGCGGAGCAGTCCGGGCCGATCTCGCGGCTGCACGCGGCCCAGCGGGAGGTCGACGAGCTGCGGCGCTGCTCGACCCGCTGGCAGAACACCCTCAACGACGAGATGGCCGACCTGCTCTCCGACATCGAGTACGACCTGCGGGACCGGACGCGCCAGATCCTGCGGGCGGTCGACGAGGCGTTCGATGAGGCCGACCCGCTCGTCGCCTGGGACACCTTCGACGAGTGGCTGTCACGCAGCCTGGTCGAGGCCGCGGAGGCCAACCACGAGTGGCTGGTCCAGCGCTGCGACTGGATCGCCCGCCGGGTGGCCGCCCACTTCAACCGGTACGGCTACGACGTGCTGCCGCCCTGGTCGATGACGATGCCGGAGGATCTCGGCGACCGGCTGCCGGACCTGGAACGGCCGCGGATCGACCGGTTCACGACGGGTCAGAAGCTGTTCACCGGCATGAAGGGCTCGTACGGCGGCATGCTGATGTTCGGCCTCGCGACCACCCTGGCCGGGATGCCGATGATCAACCCGGTCTCGGTCGGCATCGGCGCCCTCTTCGGCGGCAAGAGCATCCGCGACGAGAGCAAGCAGATGTTGCGCCGCCGGCAGGCGACCGTGAAGACGGCCATCCAGCGGCATGTCGACGAGTTCTTCGTCCGGATGGTCCGGGACTGCCGGGACGCCACCCGGCAGGTGCAACGGATGCTGCGCGACCACTTCACGGGTCTGACCGAGGAGTTGCAGGAGGCCATCGTGCAGTCGTTCCGCAGCGCGAAGCAGGAGGCCGACACCGACGTCGCCCTGCGCGAGCAGCGGCAGCGGGAGATCCGGTCGAAGATGACCCGCCTCGCCGCGCTCTACGAGCAGTCCCAGCACCTGACCGCCGCCCGGTCGACCCCGGTGCTGTTGGAGCCCGGGGCATGACTGTCGGGGTGCGGTTGGACGAGGCGGCCTGGGGGCTGCTGCACCAGGCGCTGGAGGTCTACCAGCACGACGCGCGGGCGGTCGGGCGGTTGCGGCACCAGATCGCGCGGTTGGAGCAGCCGCTGCGGATCGCGGTCGCCGGGCCGTGGCGTGCGGGCAAGTCGACGGTGCTCAACGCGCTGATGGGGGAGGAGGTCGCGCCGGTCGAGGGCGCCGACGGCGCGTTCACCTGGTACGAGGACGGCGCGTCGCCGGGCGCCACCGCCTACCCGGTGGGGCAGCCTCCGCAGGAGCTGACGGTGGTCAAGTCGGCGACCGGCATGCGGGTGGATCTCGGCTGGCGTGCCGGGGAGGTACGCGACATCGTGGTGCGGTGGCCGACGCGGGCGCTGCGGCAGGTGACGCTCGTCGACACCCCGGCGCTCAGCACGGTCGACGAGCAGGGGCACGCGCCGGTGCTGGACCGGGTGCTGGCCGACGCGGACGCGGTGTTGTTCCTGACCCGGGACGGCCGCGACAGCGATCTGCGGGTGTTGGAGTCCGGTCGGGACAGTGCCGTCGGGCAGGCCGCCCCGGTCAACGTGATCATGGTGTTGTCCCGGGCGGACGAGGTCGGCGGTGGCCGGATCGACGGGCTGCTCACCGCCCGACAGTTGGCCCGTCGGCACCACCGCGATCCCCGGGTGGGCGCGTTGGCCGTCAACGTGGTGGCGTGCAGTGGAGCTGTCGGCCTCGCGGGTCGGCTGCTCAGCGAGTCCGAATTCGCCGCGCTGGCGACGCTGGCCGGGGTGCCCCGCGCCGGGTTGGAGCCCCACCTGCTCTCCGCCGATCGCTTCGTCCGTGGCGACCTTCCGGTGCGCCTCGATCCCGAGGTGCGCGCGGGCCTGCTGGACCGGTTCGGCCTCTTCGGTATCCGGCTGGCCACGACGTTGGTCCGCGGTGGGTTCGACACCCGGGTGGCGATGTCGGCCGAGCTGATCCGGCGCAGCGGCCTCACCGAGCTGCGCGAGTCGATGACCCGTTGTTTCGTCGATCGGCGCGACGCGCTCAAGGCGCGCTCGGCGCTGGCCGCGGTGGAGTCCCTGGTGCGGGCCGAGCCGGTCCGGGGCAGCGACGAGTTGGTCGGCGCGATCGAGCAGATCCTGGCGGGCGCGCACGAGTTCCGTGAGTTGCGCCTGCTGGTGGCGTTGCGCAACGCCCGTCTCGGTTTCGACGCCGAGTTGGCCGCCGAGGCGCGGCGGCTGGTCGGCGGCGAGGGCGTCTCCCTGGCCGCCCGGCTCGGTGTCGAGCACGAGGCGACCACCCAACGGCTCTGGGAGACCGCCGCCGACGCCCAGTGGCGGTGGCGGGACCGGGCGGAGGATCCGCTGCTCCCACTGACCCAGCGGCGCGGTGCCGAGGTGGTCGTGCGTAGCTGCGAGGGAATGCTGGCCGAGCTGGCGGCGGGCGGTCGCTGAGCGGCCGCGAGTCCACCTGCGCCTCGCCAAGGCCGAGTAAGGAAGGGCACCTTCCTAACGCCTCGTGTATAGGAAGGTGCCCTTCCTTACGAACTGGAAGCGCTGGGCGCGTTTCGCGGCGATCAACCCATTGACAGGCCGTTGGTTGCCCGGAAACATCTGGCCAACATCCACCGGATCTGCCCTCGCTTGTCAGGCACGCCCGATGACAACGATGTCAGAGCCGGTCCACCCTCCACTGCCACCCAGACGCTCGACGTACTCGACCGGATCGAGTCGAAAGGTCCCGCCCCCATGCCGTATCTCCCCCGTACGCGCGCCGTCTCCCTGCGGATAGCCGTGGCGACAACCGCCGTCCTGCTTCCCCTGGGGATGGTCGTCGCCGCGCCGCTGGCCAGCGCCGCGCCGAGCGCCCCGCCACCGGGCGCCTTCCGTTCCTCGTTCGAATCGGCCGACCCGCAGCCCGCCCCGAGCACCGTCGAGGTCGACCGCTCCGGTCGGCCCGTGCAGGGCAACCTCAGCGGGTCGAGCGACGCGAACCTGCCCGGCAGCCTGCTCGGCCAGGTCGAGGCCGTCACCGCGAGCGCCCAGAACCCGCCGAACGAGATCGCGGCGAACCTCGCCGACGGGAAGCCGTCGACCAAGTGGCTGGCGTTCGAATCGACCGCGTGGGTGACGTACCAACTGGCCAAGCCGGCGGTCGTCAAGCGGTACGCGCTGACCTCGGCAGACGACGAGCCGGGCCGCGACCCCCGCGACTTCACCCTCCAGGGGTCCACCGACGGCAGCGCCTGGGTCGACCTGGACCGCCAGACGAAGCAGGGTTTCGCCAAGCGGTTCGCCACCAACAGGTACGGCGTCACCAACACGACGGCCTACGGCTGGTACCGGCTGGTGGTCTCCGCGAACTCCGGCGACACTCTCACCCAGCTCGCCAGCTGGGACATCAGCGACGGCTCGGACGTCCGACCGCCGGCCACGCCCATGGTCACCGAGATCGGCCCCGGCCCGGCCGGCGGTTACACGACGAAGCCGGGCGTCGGCTTCACCGGGCTGGCCGCGCTGCGCTACTACGGTGGCGCCCAGACCGGTGGCCGCTCGTACGCGACGAACAAGCTGTTCGACGTCGACATCCCGGTCGGGCCGAACACCCGCCTGTCGTACCGGATCTTCCCCGAGTTCACCGGCCAGGACGCCCGCTACCCGTCCACCTACGCCTCGGTCGACCTGCACTTCACCGACGGCAGCTACCTCAGTGGACGCTCGGCCGTCGACCAGCACGGCAACCCGCTGACCCCGGCCGGGCAGGGCGCCTCGAAGGTGCTCTTCGCCGACCAGTGGAACGCTGTCAGCGCCGACGTCGGCGCCGTCGCGCGCGGCAAGACGATCGACCGCGTCCTGCTGGCGTACGACGACCCGCAGGCCACCGAGGAGACCCTCTTCCAGGGGTGGCTCGACGACGTCGAACTGACTCCGAACCCGGCGACGATCGACGGCTCCCGGCTGACGAACTACGTCGACACCCGCCGCGGCACCAACTCCACGGGCGGGTTCTCGCGCGGCAACAACCTGCCGATCACCGCCGTACCCAACGGGTTCAACTTCTTCACCCCGGTGACCGACGCGACCTCGGACTCCTGGGAGTACGACTACCACCGCGCCAACAACGCCGCCAACCTGCCCACCTTGCAGGGCCTCGCGATCTCCCACGAGCCCAGCCCCTGGATGGGCGACCGCAACCAGATGTCGGTGATGCCGGTGGCCGGCGACGGCCCCCTCACCGGAGCACCCGCCAGTCGGGCGCTGGCCTTCCGGCACGACGACGAGACCGCACGGCCGGACCTCTACCGGGTCGCGCTACAGAACGGCCTGGTCGCCGAGATGACGCCGACCGACCACGCCGGCATCATGCGGTTCACCTTCGGGCCGGGACCGTCGACCGGAAGTCTCGTCTTCGCCAAGGGCACCTTCACCCTCGGTACCGACAGCACGTTCACCGGCTGGGTCGACAACGGAAGCGGCCTCTCGGCCGGACGTAGCCGGATGTTCGTGTCCGGTGAGTTCGACCGCGCGCCGGCAGCCGTCACGGCGACGTCCGCGACCTTCGACGTCTCGGCGAATCGTCAGGTGACGATGCGGATCGCGACCTCGTTCCTCTCCGTCGAGCAGGCCCGTCGCAACCTCGACCTGGAGGTGACCGGCCGGACCTTCGACGCGATCCGCGACGCCGCCACCGCCGCCTGGAAGGACCGCCTCGGCCGGGTCGAGCTGCGGGGCGCGACCGAGACGCAGCTCGTCACCATGTACTCGAACCTGTACCGGCTGAACCTCTACCCGAACTCGCAGTCGGAGAACACCGGCACCGCCGCCGCCCCCCACTGGCAGTACGCCAGCCCGGTGTCCGCGCCGACCGGCACGTCGACCGCCACCCGGACCGGCGCGAAGATCGTCGACGGGCAGATCTACGTCAACAACGGGTTCTGGGACACCTACCGCACGGTGTGGCCCGCGTACTCGCTGCTCTACCCGGACGTCGCCGCGAAGATCTCGGACGGGTTCGTCCAGCACTACCGCGACGGCGGCTGGATCGCCCGCTGGTCGTCGCCCGGCTACGCCGACCTGATGACCGGCACCAGCGCGAACGTGGCCTTGGCGCAGGCGTACCTCACCGGGGTCAAGCTGCCCGACCCGCTCGCGGCGTACGACGCGGCCGTGAAGGACGCGACCGTCGCGTCCGGACGCGGCGCGGTCGGCCGCAAGGGCATCGAGACGTCGCTGTTCCTCGGCTACACGCCGACCAGCACCGGCGAGTCGGTGTCGTGGGCGTTGGAGGGGTACATCAACGACTACGGCATCGGCAACATGGCCGCCGCGCTCGCCAAGGACCCGGCCACGCCGAAGTCGCGGCGCGACCAACTCAAGGAGGAGTCCCGGTACTTCCTGGAGCGGGCCCGCAACTACGTCCACCTCTTCGACGCCAAGACGAAGCTCTTCCAGGGCCGCGACGCGGCCGGCACGTTCCTCGCCGGTGACCCGCTGGACTGGGGTGGCGTCTACACCGAGACCAACGGCTGGAACTTCGCGTTCACCGCACAGCAGGACCCCCAGGGCCTGATCAACCTGTACGGCGGGCAGAAGGCGCTGCGGGACAAGCTCGACACCTTCTTCGCGACGCCCGAGAACGCCGACCACCCCGGCGGCTACGGCGGCGTCATCCACGAGATGATCGAGGCCCGCGCGGTGCGGATGGGACAGCTCGGCATGAGCAACCAGCCGTCGCACCACATCCCGTACCTGTACGACGTCGCCGGCGCTCCGGCGAAGACCCAGGCGGCCGTGCGCGAGATCCTGCGGCGTCTCTACGTGGGCAGCGAGATCGGTCAGGGCTACCTGGGCGACGAGGACAACGGCGAGATGTCGGCCTGGTACGTCCTCAGCTCGCTGGGCATCTACCCGTTGCAGGCCGGGTCGACCCACTGGGCGATCGGCTCGCCGCAGTTCACCCGGATGACCGTCCACCGCCCGACCGGCGACATCGTGGTCAACGCCGCGAACAACAACAACCGCAACGTGTACGTGCAGAGCGTGAAGGTCAACGGCAAGAAGCAGCGCGACGTCTCCGTCGAGGTGTCCGCGCTCGCCAGGGGCGGAACCATCGACTTCCAGATGGGACCGAACCCGTCGTCGTGGGGCACCGGTCGCGACGCCACACCCCCGTCGCTGACCAGGGGCGACGCCGTACCGCAGCCGTTGCAGGACGTCACCGGGCCGGGCCTCGGCACCGCCACCGTCAGCGGCGGTCCGGACGCGTCGACGCTGTTCGACGACTCGTCCACCACCCAGCTGACGACGTCGTCGGGCACGCCGCAGATCGGCTGGACGAGCCGTGGCGGACGGCAGAAGCCGACCTACTACACCATCACCTCCGGCGCGACCGTGGGCGACCCGGCGGACTGGCGGTTGCAGGGCTCCACCGACGGCCTGACCTGGAGCACGCTGGACGCGCGGGCGGGCGAGGTGTTCCGCTGGCGCAACCAGACCCGGCCGTTCCGGATCGACAAGCCCGGACGGTACTCCCAGTTCCGCCTCGTCGTGACGAAGACGGTCGGCGCGGCCCAGCCGACCCTCGCCGAGATCGAGCTGCTCGCCGGGGGCGACCTCGACCTGGGCGGCGGTGACATCACGGTGACCGCCACCGATGGCGTGCACGCCCGCTCCGGCGCGCCCGCCACGGTGGCCCTGGCCACGGTCACCGGTGGCGTCGCCGACGACTACCGGGCCACGATCGACTGGGGTGACGGGTCACCGGCCACCGAGGGCACCCTGACGCTGAGTTCCCGGGAGGTCTACCGCGTCAGCGGCGAGCACACCTACGCCACGCCGGGCTACCACCAGGCGAGCGTCACGGTGACCGACGGCGTCGGTCAGGGCTCGGTGACGGTCGGCGTCGACGTCGCGTACGCGGCGAACTCCGGCCTCACCGCGGCGTTCGACAGCGTGTGTGTCGGCGACGAGGGCACCCTCGCGGCGGACTGCGACGCGAAGTCGTGGGCGTACTCGCGGGCGGCCCTCGCGGCGGCCGGCGTGACCCAGGGGCAGCGGCACCAGGTGCCGGGCACCGCGCTGGGCTTCACCCTGCCGCAGGTCCCGGCCGGGCAGCCGGACAACGCCACCGGCAACGGCGCGACGATCGCGCTGCGCCTGCCGGCCGACGCCAAGAGCATCTCGTTCATCGGTGCCGGTACGCAGGGCAACCAGGCAACGACCGGCACGGCGACGTTCAGCGACGGCAGCACCGCGAGCATTCCGATCCAGTTCAGTGACTGGACGCTGGGCGGCAACGCCAACGGGACGCCGTCCTACGGCAACATCGTCGTCGCGAAGTCCGCGTACCGGCTCAGTGGCACGAGCCGCGACGGCGCCCAGCCGTTCCTGTTCGCCACCACGCCGTACCAGATCCCGGCGGGTAGGACGCTGGTCTCGGTGACCCTGCCGACGCAGACCGGCGACCCGCGCTCGGCGGGCCGGATCCACGTGTTCGCCGTCGCCGACGACGGCACGCCGGCCGCCGCGCTGGTGACCGCCGCCCCGGGCGACCAGAGCGTCGACGCCGGGCAGGTCCTCACGGCGAACCTCGGATCGGTGACCGGCGGTCTTCCCGACCCGACCGGCTACCACGCCCGCGTCCAGTGGGGTGACGGCACGGTTCCGGACGACGCCACGATCGGTGCGGACGGCGCGCTGAGCGGCCGGCACACCTACGCCCGTGCGGGCGCCTACACGGTGCGCGTCACCGCGTGGGACACGGTGTCCAGCAGCACCGCGAGCTTCACCGTGACCGTCCGGCGGGCCGGGGCGGCCACCACCCTCGCGGTGTCCGGCACGCAGTCGGTCGCCGCTGGGGACGCGGTCACGGTCGTCGGCAGCGGGTTCGCCGCCGGCGAGCGGGTGACGGTGGGCCTCGCGGCCGGCACGACCCGCGAGGTGACGGTCTCGGCGTCCGCGACGGGCACGGTCCGCGCGACCGTCGCGACCTCCGGGGACACGCCACCGGGGCGGTACGCCGTACGCGCCACCGGCGCGTCCTCCGGTACGCCGGCGACGGCAACCGTGCAGGTGACCGTGGGCTCGACGGACCCGGCCTACCAGCCGCGCCTGTCGTTGCCCACGCCGTCCGCGCCGCGCGGCACGTCGATCACGGTCGACGGCTCCGGCTTCGCGCCGAACGAGGAGATCACGGTCAGCCTCGGCGACGGCCGTCGTGTCGGCACGGTACGCGCGAACGGTGACGGCATCGTCGCCGGCGGGACCGTCGGCGTCCCGGACGCGACGGAGCCCGGGGTCACCAGCGTGACGCTGTCCGGGTCCCGCTCGAAGGCGACGGTGTCCCGACCGTTCACGGTCACCGTCACGAAGTAAGCCGGAAGCACATCAGTCGGGCGGGCCGTTCCTCACGGCCCGCCCGACCTGCGTTCCAGGCCCGCCGGGCGTGTATTCCAGGCCCGCCGGGCCCTGTGTTCCAGGCCCGCCGGGCGTGCGTTCCAGGCCTGCCCGACACCCGTCCGGGCCGCCCGATCTCAGCTCTGAGCCGCCCGATCTCGGCTCCGAGACGCGGGTCGCGCGACTGCCCGCCGACCTCGCTGCCCCGGATCTGGGGCAGCTCGACAGGAGCCGTGGTAGACCCTCGTCACCCGTTCGCCGGTGCCGGCGCCGCGTCCAGGCGGAACTGCCAGCTCGGGCCGTGGCCGGTGAGTCGGACGATCGCCAGCGGCGCGACGTCGAACTGCCGGTACGTGGCCAGCGGCAGATCCAGGGCGTGCACGAGCGCGACCCGGATCACCAGCGGGTGCGTGACGGCGGTGACCCGTCGGCCGACGTCGCGCTGCGCGTCCAGCCACCGACCGACGCGCTGGCGTACCGCGAGGATCGACTCACCGCCGTGCGGCGCGGCGTCCGGCGTGGACAGCCATTCGCGCAGCGCGTCCGGCCGTGTCGCGGCGATCTCCGCGAGGGACCGGCCCGACCAGTCGCCGTAGTCACAGTCGGCCAGGGCCGCCTCGACGGTGGGCGCGAGCCCGAGAACCTCGGCGGTCTCGACGGCCGCCGCCGCGGGGCTGGACAGGCATGCCACCGCGTCGCCTGCGCGACGGCCCGCAGCGGCGGGGGACAGGGCGAGGGCGGCACGCCGGCCGCCCTCGTCCAGGCTGTCGTTCCCGCCGAACCGGGCCTGCCGCAGGGCGGCGGTGTGACCGTGGGCGACCAGCCGCAGGCTGGTGGCGCTCACCCGGCCAGTCGTGCGTCGGCGACCGCGCGCTGGCGGTGCATCAGGGCGGCGAAGAGCAGGCCTATCCCGGTCCACAGCACCATCTGGGTGCCGAGCGAGGCGAGGCGGAAGCTCCACAGCAGCGTCGCGGGGAAGTCGCCGGGGACCTCCTGGAACGACGGCAGCGCCACATAGGACACGACGGTGACCAGCAGGAAACCGCCGACCGCCGCGCTGGCCCGCAGCCACACGGGCGCGCGCTCACCCACCGACCGGTAGCCGAGCGAACCGGACCAGACCGCGACCAGGCCGAGTACCACCATCAGCAGGTAGGTGACCGTGCGCTGGTTGATGGTGGACGGGTCGCCGACGGCCGGCGGATTCGGCGGGTACTTGAGGAACGGCACGATCACCGCGCCGAGCAGCGCACCGCCGGCCAGCAACAGCCCGGACCGCCCGTCGTCGTCGGTCCGCCGACGACGACGGGCCAGCAGGACGTACGCGCTGGCCAACAGGCCGCCCATGGCGGCGCCGAACAGGCCGATGGCCAGGAACAGGCCGCCGCGTTGGCCGTTGCGGCCGATCAGGGCCTCCTCGCCGTGCTGGTGCCCGTCGGCGACCGCCTCGGCGTGCTGGTGCCCGTCGGCGGCGGCCTCCGCGTGCGTGGCCGCCTCCTCGATGGCGATGGCCGCCTCGACGTGTGGTTCGCCGACGACGTAGGCGAACGTCCCGGCGAGCAGGCCGGCCACCAGGCCGGCGAGCAGCCCGCGCAGCAGGACCGTGACGAACGTGGGTGCGATGCCGGTGCCGCTCAGTGGCACGGGACACCGAGCAGGTGCCGGCCGTCGTGCATCAGCTCGTGCAGATACATCCCGCTGCGCGAGACCGCCCCCTGATCGAAGGCGACGAGGTAGGCCAGCAGGGCGAGCACGGCGACGGTGGCCAGGACCGTCCAGAGGAGACGGGTCGGGACAGCGGGGTGCGCCAGCGGCTGGCTGGACGTGGAGCTGGACATGCGTGAACGAACCTCCTCGGGGATGACGCGTCCCCATCGCAAGGCTGCGGACGACCGAGCGTCCTGGCTCGCGCCCCCCGGGCTGGGGGCCGCTCACAGTGGCGCGACCGCGCCGGATTCTCACCGGCTTCCCTCGCGTCGCCGCAGATAGTGGGTCGACCGTATCGGTGCCGGTTCGCCTCGGTCAAGCCGATGGCGACGGTCGGGGCGTCACCGCCCGTCGGTCGGCTCCGAGCCGATCGACGAGGACCGTCATCGTCGAGCGCGACACGCCGGGACCCGAGATGTGGGGTGTGACAAACGTGCTCGCCCCTATATATGGTGTCGACCGCAGCTGGTTCGGCCACTCTTCGCGAGTGGTCGAGGCAAGAGGGAACCCGGTGCAAGTCCGGGACTGTCCCGCAGCGGTGAGTGGGAACGACAGCCGTCATCAGCACTGGGCCATCGGCCTGGGAAGCGACGGCCAGTAGGTGACCGGGCCGGCCCGGTCGCGCCCGCGAGTCCGAAGACCTGCCAGCGCGCCGCGTACCCGACCCTCGGGTGCGCGGCGGTCCGAGGCCGCGCGGAACGGCTGACGCCACCTCACCCACGCCTCCGCTGGCGTGGCGTCGACGGCGTCCGTCTCCCCGCGTCCGAGGGCCCTTGAGGTCTCGAACTCCCGAGGAGTGAGTGGTGACAGTCACCCAGGTGGTCCCGGTCAGCGGCGAGGCCGCGCGGCGGACCCCGATGCAGGTGCGCAAGCGCGACGGCGGCACCGAGGCCGTGGACGTGAACAAGATCGTCCGGGCGGTCGAGCGGTGGGCCGACGACCTGACCGAGGTCGACCCGATGCGGGTGGCCACCCGCACGATCAGCGGCCTCTACGACGGCGCGACCACCGCCGAGCTGGACCGGCTGTCCATCCAGACGGCGGCCGAGATGATCGGTACGGAGCCGCAGTACTCGCGCCTGGCCGCGCGGCTGTTGGCCGGCTACGTCGACAAGGAGGTGCGGCGCCAGGGCATCACCTCGTTCAGCGCGGCGATCCGGGCCGGCCACGCCGAGGGTCTGATCGGTGACGAGACCGCCGCGTTCGTCGCCGCGCACGCGGAGACGTTCGACGACGCTGTCGACCCCGACGGCGACCGCCGCTTCGAGTACTTCGGCCTGCGCACCGTCTACGACCGGTACCTGCTGCGTCACCCCACCACCCGGCTGGTGCTGGAGACGCCGCAGTACTGGCTGCTGCGGGTGGCCTGCGGCCTGTCCCGTACGCCGGACGAGGCGGTCGACTTCTACCGGCTGATGTCCAGCCTCGCCTATCTGCCCAGCTCGCCGACTCTGTTCAACTCCGGCACCCGACACACCCAGATGTCCTCGTGCTATCTCGTGGACTCGCCGCGCGACGAGTTGGACTCGATCTACGCGCGCTACGCCCAGGTCGCGAACCTGTCCAAGTTCGCCGGTGGCATCGGCATCGCGTTCTCCCGGGTCCGGTCCCGTGGCGCGCTGATCCGGGGCACGAACGGGCAGTCCAACGGCATCGTGCCGTGGCTGCGCACACTGGACGCGAGCGTCGCGGCGGTCAACCAGGGCGGGCGGCGCAAGGGCGCGGCCTGCGTCTACCTGGAGCCGTGGCACCCGGACATCGAGGAGTTCCTCCAGCTCCGGGACAACACGGGCGAGGACGCCCGGCGTACGCACAACCTCAACCTGGCCAACTGGGTCCCGGACGAGTTCATGCGCCGGGTCGAGGCCGACGAGATGTGGTCGCTGTTCGACCCCGACGAGGTGCCCGAACTGCCCGATCTGTGGGGCGAGCGGTTCGACGCCGCGTACCGGGCCGCCGAGGCGCAGGGCCGCTACGTGCGGCAGCTGCCGGCCCGCGAACTGTACGGGAAGATGATGCGGACCCTGGCCCAGACCGGCAACGGCTGGATGACCTTCAAGGACGCGGCCAACCGGCTGTGCAACCAGACGGCCGAGCCGGGCAACGCGGTGCACCTCTCCAACCTCTGCACCGAGATCATCGAGGTGTCCAGCGACGACGAGACCGCAGTCTGCAACCTTGGCTCGGTGAACGTCGCCGCCCACCTGACCGATGAGGGCATCGACTGGGAACGGCTGCGCGCCACGGTGCGTACGGCGGTGACGTTCCTCGACCGGGTCATCGACATCAACTACTACCCGACCCCGCAGGCGGCGGCGAGCAACCCCCGTTGGCGGCCGGTCGGGCTCGGGCTGATGGGGCTGCAGGACGTGTTCTTCGCGCTGCGGCTGCCGTTTGACGCACCGGCCGCGCGGGAGCTGTCCACCCGGATCAGCGAGGAGCTGTACCTGACCGCGCTGGAGACGTCCGCCGACCTGGCCCGCGACTTCGGCGCCCACCCGGCGTTCGCGCAGACCCGGGCCGCGCGGGGGCGCCTGCAACCGGACCTGTGGGGTGTCGAGGGTACGCAGACCGCGCGCTGGACCGCGCTGCGTCAGCGGGTGCGGGAGTACGGGCTGCGCAACTCGCTGCTGGTGGCGGTCGCGCCCACCGCGACGATCGCGTCGATCGCCGGCTGCTACGAGTGCGTTGAGCCGCAGGTGTCCAACCTGTTCAAGCGCGAGACGCTGTCGGGGGAGTTCCTCCAGGTCAACACGGCTCTCGTGCGCGAGTTGAAGGCTCGTGGTCTGTGGACCGAGCAGATCCGGTCGGCGATCAAGCGGGCCGAGGGCTCGGTGCAGTCCGTCATGGAGCTGCCGGCCGACGTGCGGGAGCTGTTCCGTACCGCCTGGGAGCTGCCGCAGCGGGCGCTGATCGACCTGGCCGCCGCCCGCGCGCCGTTCATCGACCAGTCCCAGTCGCTGAACCTGTTCCTGGCCTCGCCCACCATCGGCAAGCTCTCCTCGATGTACCTGTACGCCTGGAAGACCGGTCTGAAGACCACCTACTACCTGCGGTCCCGGCCGGCCACCCGGATCCAGCAGGCCACCGTCAGCGCGGTGCCGCCCGTCCTCCCCGTCGCGGTCGACGCCGAGGCGCTGGCCTGCTCGCTGGAGAACCCCGAGTCGTGCGAGGCGTGCCAGTGACCGTCGCCGACACCACCACGGACAGCACCACCGACGCGAGGACCACGCACATGCTGCTCGACCCCGGGATGGACCTGACTCTCCGTCCGATGCGCTACCCGCACTTCTTTGACCGGTTCCGGGACGCCATCCGCAACACGTGGACGGTCGAGGAGGTCGACCTGCACGCCGACCTCGCCGACCTGGACCGTCTGTCGCCGGCCGAGCGGCACCTGGTCAGCCGCCTCGTCGCGTTCTTCGCCACCGGCGACACGATCGTCGCCAACAACCTCGTGCTCAACCTGTACCAGCACGTCAACAGCCCCGAAGGCCGGCTCTACCTGTCGCGGCAGCTGTTCGAGGAGGCCGTGCACGTCCAGTTCTACCTGAACCTGCTCGACACGTACGTGCCCGACGAGACCGAGCGGTTCGCAGCCTTCGCCGCCATCGAGAACATCCCGTCGATCCGTCGCAAGGCCGAGTTCTGCTTCCGCTGGATCGACTCCCTGCACGACCTGCGGGAGCTGCGTACCCGCGAGGACCGGCGGACCTTCCTGCTCAACCTGATCTGTTTCGCCGCGTGCATCGAGGGGTTGTTCTTCTACGGCGCGTTCGCGTACGTCTACTTCCTGCGCTCCCGTGGCCTGCTGCACGGGCTGGCGTCGGGGACCAACTGGGTGTTCCGCGACGAGTCCATGCACATGGCGTTCGCGTTCGACGTCGTCGACACCGTACGCGCCGAGGAGCCCGATCTGTTCGACGACGACCTGGCCGACCAGGTCCGCCGG
The DNA here is from genome assembly GCF_040656575.1 of Micromonospora sp. NPDC049801. Lineage (NCBI taxonomy): Bacteria > Bacillati > Actinomycetota > Actinomycetes > Micromonosporales > Micromonosporaceae > Micromonospora > Micromonospora sp. NPDC049801. The sequence continues at coordinate 183,183 of NZ_JBFAMS010000003.1, forward strand.
ATGCTCACCGAGGCGGTCGAGTGTGAGGTCCAGTTCGCCGAGGACCTGGTGGGCCAGGGGGTGCCCGGCCTCACCCTGGCGGACATGCGCCAGTACCTGCAGCACGTCGCCGACCGCCGGCTCGCCCAGCTCGGGATCGCGCCGCACTACGGGTCGGCCAACCCGTTCGCCTTCATGGAGTTGCAGGACGTGCAGGAGCTGTCCAACTTCTTCGAGCGGCGGGTGTCGGCGTACCAGGTCGGGGTGACCGGCACGGTCGCCTTCGACGACGACTTCTAGAACCCCCACCCCACCCCCGGCCCCGCCCCGTCGATCATGAAGTTGTTGCTCCCTATCGGCGTGTCGGGGGCATTGACTTCATGATCGACGTCGGCGGCGGACGGGTGTGGGGATGGGGTGGGGGTGTTTTTGGGGGTGGGAACCCGGGGGAGTTAGGCGGGGGTGCAGGTGGGGGTGGTGGTCGGAGGGCTGGTTGAGGTGGTGGAGCTGAGGTAGCCGGCGGTGGTCGAGGTTCCCGGCGCGAGCTGGCCGTTGTAGGCGGCGTTCGCGACGGTCACCTGGCTACCCGACTGGGTGAGGGTGCCGTTCCAGACCTGGGACACCGTCTGCCCGCTGGCGAGCGTCCAGGTGACCCGCCAGCCGTTGAGCGCCGACGATCCGGAGTTGGTGACCGTCAGCCGTCCCTCGAACCCGCCCTGCCAGGTGTTCACCACGGCGTTGGTGACCGCGCAGGACGTCCCGGCCGGGCTCGTCGGCGTGGGAGTGGTCGTGGGCGTCGGGATGGGCGTGGGCGTCGGGTCCGCGGTCGGACTCGGCGTCGGGGTGGGCGTCGGAGTGGGCGTGGTGCCGTTGGCCTGGAACTGCCACCAGTTGAGGTTGAACAGGGTGCCGCTGCCGCCCGTGAACCGCAGGTACAGGTCCTGGGTGCCGGTGGCGCCGGAGACCGGGCAGGAGACGGTCTGCCACGTCTGCCACGCACCCGTGCCGGGTACCGCGCAGCTGCCCACCCGGGTGCCGGTGGGGCTACCGAGGCGCAGTTCGATGGTGCCGCCCGACGTCGCCGAGGCGACCCGCGCGGAGAAGGACGTCGCGCCCGTACCGAAGCCGACGCCCTTGACCTTGATGTAGTCCCCGTTCTCGATCCACCCGACGTTCATCCCGCCCTCGCTGGCCGGCTCGGTCTCGATGCCGGAGCCCCAGGCGATGGTCTCGGCCTCCTGCCGCACGTACGGGTTCAGCGTGCCGATCTGCGGCGCGCCCGTCGTGGTCATGTTGATCGTCGGGATGGTGCCGTTGGTGTTGTACGTGAACTTCTCCACGGCCACCGAACGGGTGTAACCGCCACCGCCCGGCAGCGCCCCGTTGTGGTAGAAGAAGTACGAGCCGCCGTTGAAGTCGATGACTCCCGGGTGGTTGGTGAAGCTCGCGCCCTGGCGGGGCATGACCGTGCCGCGATAGGTCCACGGGCCGGTCGGGCCGGTGGCGGTCGAATATCCGATGAACTCGGAGCAGCACTCCGCCGCGAACACGTTGTAGTAGGTGCCGTTGCGCTTGTAGACCCAGGGGCCCTCCTCGTAGAGGGTGGGCCGGCTCGCGTTGCCGCTGCGGGCGCCGAACCCGGCGGTGGTGAGCGGGATCTTGGTGGCGCTGCCGCTGTAGGAGATCATGTCCGCGTTCAGCCGGACGTACCACAGGTTCGGGTTGCCCCAGTACAGGTACGCCTGACCGTCGTCGTCGATGAAGACCGTGGGGTCGATCTCGCCGTTGCCCACCAGGGGGCGGCCGATGGCGTCCCGGAACGGCCCGGTGGGGCTGTCGGCGACCGCGACGCCGATGGCCATCGAGTTGGTCGCTCGGGCGGTGACCGGCACGTACCAGTAGAACTTGCCGTTGCGGGCGACGACCTGACCGGCCCACGCGTTGGCGCTCGCCCAACTGAAGGTGGCCAGGCTCAGTGGCGAGCCGTGGTCGGTCCAGTTGACCATGTCGGCCGACGACCACACCCGCCAGTCCTTCATGGTGAAGTACGAGGAGCCGTCCTCGTCGTGGCCGGTGTAGAGGTAGACGCGTCCGTTGTGGACCAGGGGCGCCGGGTCGGCCGTGTAGATGTGCTGGACGATGGGGTTGTCCGCGCGGGCGGCCGTGGCCGGCATCAGCGTCGAGACGAGCAGCAGGCTCGTGAGCCAGGCGAGACCGCGCCGGAGCCGGGTCTTGGTCCGTGGTGGCGGTGTGGGGTGCATCGGTACCTCCAGGGTGGGTCACGACGGGTGGGCGGCCCGCCGCGTGCGCTGGCGGCGTGTCGCGGGTGTCGTCGCGGGTCGCTCGGGTGGGGCGGCGGCGGTGCCGCGAGCACGGCAGGAGGGGCTCGGGTGTCCACCCTGGCTCCCGCGTGCGGCGGCCCGCCGTACGTCGACGGCGGTGGTCAACGTCCCTGAGGGGAGGCCCGGTCACCCACCAGCGGGCGTTGGTCATGCACTACTCCATCGACCTCGGCGGATCGAGTGGAGCGGTGAAGCGTGCCCTTCGCCTCTGCGGCCCGAGGGTAGTCTGTTATCGCTAACATTCTCAAGCGATGGATGGACCTGGATTTCTCGCCGGCGTCACGGACGGGTCGGCGTGGGGTCGCACCAGGGGTCGGCGGAGCGGTCAGCGCTGCAACCGGGTGGGGCTCCCCGGTCCGCTGCGGCGCACCAGCCACGCCTCCGTGATGTGCGTGAACATCGCCTGCGCGGCGCCGTCCGGGTCGTGGGCGGCGATGCGCTCGTAGATGCGCCGGTGCCCCTGGTTCGACGCCACGCACATGGCCCGCTCGGGCTGACCCATGTACCGGGCGGTGTTGACGACCTGACTCTCCAGGGACCGGACGACACCCCGGGCGATGCGGTTTCCGGACGCCTGCATGACCGTGTCGTGGAAGGCGCGGTCGTGCTCCTGGTAGGTGACGTGGTCGTCGACCAGCTCGTCCATGCGGTCCACCAGGGCGCGTAGCCGGTCGATCGCCGCCTCGTCGGCGAGGCGGGCGGCCACGTTGGCCATGTCGGACTCCAGCACCCGGCGGGTGACCACCAGGTCGTCCAGGATCGCCAGGGTGTCGTCCTCGGCGATGGTCGCCGCGAGGACGAGTTCGTCGAGCATGTCCCACGACGAGGGTGGGGTGACGAGCGTTCCGCTGCCCTGGCGGACCTGCACGAGCCCCTTCTCCTGCAGGATCTTCACCGCTTCCCGGATGACGGTGCGGCTCACCGAGAAGGTCTCGCAGAGCACCGGCTCGGGGGGCAGTGGCGTGCCCGAGGGGTGTGCTCCCTGGACGATGCGGGTCACCAACTCGGCCGTGATCGCCTGGGCCAGATTCGTCGGGCGACGCGTCCAGTTCGGTGTCGCCGTGCCGTTGACGGCCGACTGGTTCGATGTCGTCACGTTCACCTCCGCGTGGCCGCGGGAGCGGGCCCACAAGTCCGCCCCAGTGTACGGGCAACCGTTGACGTCAGACGTCATACGAGTTACGTTCTCGTCAATCTTGCATCGACGGCCGGCGTCTCGGCCACTCCCCATATGAAGGTGAGCAACGATGAAGCAACGAGCAGTGTGGTCCGCGGTCCTCGTTGCAGGGCTGGCCCTGACAGGCTGTGGAAGCGCGACAGGTTCGGGTTCATCGTCCGAAGGCTCGGACAAGAAGCTGGTCGTCTGGGACTGGAAGTCCGGCGAGGCCAGCTCCGCCCAGTACGTGGAGAAGGCCAAGGCCGACTTCGCCAAGAAGCACAAGGACGTCAAGGTCGAGTTCGTCGCCCAGCCGTTCGAGGAGTACTACACGCTGTTGGGCGCGGCCCTCCAGTCGGGCAAGGGGCCGGACGTCATCCTGTTCAACGGTGGCGGCCAGATCCGCGACCGGGTGGCCTCGCTCCAGCCGCTCGACGAGTACGTCGGCGAGGACCGGCAGCGGCTGGCCGGCTGGGAGGCGTTCGCGAAGGACGGCAAGACGTACGCCTCCCCGGTGACGCTGCAGGGCCACCCGATCTACTACAACAAGACGCTCTACGAGAAGGCCGGTCTCGACCCGGCGAAGCCCGCCACGACCTGGCAGGAGTTCGTCGCCAACTGCGGTGTCATCACCAAGCAGACCGGCGCCAAGTGCTTCTCCGTCGGCAACAAGGAGGGCTACGGCATCCAGTTCTTCCTGTCGGCCATGGCATCGGGCGTGCTGACCCCGCAGGAATACGACAACTGGATCGCCGGCAAGCGCGACTGGAAGTCGCCGAACGTCAAGCGGCTCTTCGAGCTGTGGAAGGAGACCGGCACCGCCAAGCTGAACAACGACGGCGCGAACTCCACCGCCCTGTTCAACGACGCGTTCGCCGTGTTCCAGTCCGGCAAGGCCGCCCACATGATCGGCCTCATGTCCGACATCGGGCACTGGAAGGACTTCAACGAGTTCATCACGCCGGAGAAGCTGGGCGTGATGATGGCCCCGACGGTGACCAGCGGCGTGACCCCCAGCCTGCCGTACGACGGCGGCATCGGGTACGCGGTCGCCAAGTGGACCAAGGACCCGAAGGTGGCCGCCGACCTGGTGCGCTCGCTGAGCTCCACCGAGGCGCTGAAGGCGTTCTACGCCAACGCCGGCGCGATCACCGCGGACACGACGATCGACGTGTCGGCGAGTGGGCCGGCCGTCACCACGATCGTCTCCGCGCTCAAGACCGGCAAGCCGGCGGTGCACGTGGCGCTCTCCTCGAAGTCGCTCGACCTGATGGGCCGCCTCTCGCAGCAGTTGCTCAGCGGCTCGATCAGCGTGGACGAGGTCGTGAAGCAGATGGCCGCCTCGGACACGGCGGGCTGATCTCGTGACGATCGGCAAGTCGCTCCCGTCGGTCCGCTCGGCTTCGGCCGGGCGGGCCGGCGGGGTCCCGCCCTCCGCACCGCCGCCTCGCGACCGCGCCGTCTCGCGGCGCGCCGCCGGCGGCCGACGCGCCGAGCAACTGGCGCCCTTCGTGCTGGTCGCCCCGGCCGTCCTGATCCTCGTGCTGCTGCGGCTGTACCCGCTCGCGCTCGGTGTCAACTTCTCCTTCACCGGCGACGGCGACCGCGACGGGGCGATGGTCGGCTTCGACAACTACGTCCACCTGCTCCAGGATCCGCTGTTCCAGCAGGCGCTGCGCAACGTGGGACTGCTGGTCCTGCTCCTGCCGGTGGCGGTGGCCATTCCGGGTCTACTCGCCACGTTCATCTACCTGCGCGTGCCGGGGCACCGGTTCTACCGCAGCGTCTACTTCTTCCCGGCCGTGCTGTCCCCGGTCATCGTCGGCGCGATCTTCAATCTGCTGCTCTCGTTTGACGGTCCTGTCAACGTTGTCCTGTCCACGGTGGGCATCGGGCCGGTGGACTGGCTCGGTGATCCGGACGTCGCCATGTTCGCGGTCGTCGGTGTGCACGTGTGGGCGACCTTCGGAATGGCCCTGGTCGTCTTCCTCGCGGGCTTCGCGACCCTGGACGCGGCCCTGCTGGACGCCGCCCGGGTGGACGGCGCGTCCCTGGCCCAGGTGATCTGGCACGTGATCATCCCCAGCCTGACCCGCACCATCCAGTTCGTCTTCGTGACCACGATGATCGGGATGCTGACGTCCATGTTCGGCCTGCTCTACGTCATGACCAGTGGCGGTCCGGAGGGCTCGACCTACCTGCCGGAGTACTACATCTGGATCCAGCAGGGTCGGATGAACCGACCGGCCCTCGCGTCGGCCGCGTCCACCGTTCTGTTCGTCATCATGCTCGTCGTCGGGCTGCTCCAGCTCAAGCTGCTCCGACGCGCGGGGAGGGAGGACTGATGTCCCGCGTCCGACTGGGCAGATGGATGCTCGTGATCCCGATGGGGCTCCTCGCGGTCGCGACGATCTACCCCCTCCTGTTCACGGCGAACGTCGCGATGAAGACCCGCCGGGAGTACATCCTCGACCGCTTCGGTCTGGCGGACTCCCTGCACTTCGAGAACATCACCAAGGCGTGGACCAGCGTCGGCATGGGCCGGTACACCGCCAACTCCATCCTCGTGGTGGGTTGCGCGGTGTTCCTGCTGCTGCTGTTCGGGTCGATGGCCGGCTTCGCGCTGAGCCAACTGCGCTTCCGGGGCTCGACGGCGCTGTTCATCGGCTGCCTCGCGGCGCTCTTCATCCCCTTCCAGGTGATCATGGTGCCGCTGGCCCGGGTGATGGCCGACAGCGGCCTGGTCGACACGTACCCGGGACTGATCCTCGCGTACGTCGCGCAGTTCCTGCCCTTCACGGTCTTCCTGATGACCAGCTACTACCGCACCATCCCGGCGGAGATCGTCGACGCGGCCCGGATCGACGGCAACACCGTGTACGGCGTCTACCGGCGGATCATGCTGCCACTGGGCGCTCCGGCGCTGCTGTCCGTGGGCATCCTCAACACGCTGTTCTGCTGGAACGACGTGCTCATCTCGCTGCTGCTGATGCCGTCGGCCGACCACCGGACCCTCATGGTCGGGGTGACCTCGCTGCGGGGGCAGTACTCCGAGGACATTCCCACCTTCGCCTCCGGGGTGCTCATCGCCGCGATCCCGGTCCTGGCGGTCTACCTGTTCCTTCAGCGCCAGATCGCCGACGGCGTCGCCGCTGGTTCCACGAAAGGCTGACATGCGCATCACCGGGTATCGAACCCTGACGACGGTCCAGGAGTGGGGCCGACCCGTCGGCGACGCCAACGGCGTGTTCCCCGACGGCGTGACGACACTGCCGATCACCATCGTCGAGACCGACGAGGGGATCGACGGCATCGGCCTCGGGCCGCACGTGGAGATCGACAAGATCTTCCCGGCCATCGAAGGGGAAGATCCCCGCGCGGTGTCCACCCTGTACGACCGGATGCTGCGGCAGACGTTCAAGGCCGGGCACGCCGGCCTGGTGTTCGGGACGATCGGCGCGCTGGACACCGCCCTGTGGGACATCAAGGCGAAGATCGCCGGCGAGCCGCTCTGGCGCCTGCTCGGCGGGCGGGACCGGCGCGTTCCCGCGTACGCCTCCGGTCTCGACATCGGGCTGACCGACGACGAACTGGTCGCGGAGTACGAGGTCTATGCCGGGTACGGCCTGCGGGCCGCCAAGCTCAAGGGCGGTCTCGACATCGAGCGGGACCGGCACCGGCTCGGCCTGGTCCGGGAGGTGCTGACCGAGGCCGGTCACGGCCGACGGCCGGGCCTGATGCTCGACGTCAACGAGGCGTGGTCGCGCAAGCAGGCCGTGCGCCACGTGGCCGAGTTGGAACGTACCCTCGATTTGATCTGGATCGAGGAGCCGGTCCGCCGCTGGGACGCCGAGGGCCTGGCCGCCGTGGGGCGGGGCGTACGGGCCTCGATCGCCACCGGTGAGAACCTCACCGGGCTGGAGCAGTACCGGCCGCTGATCGCGGCGGGCGCGGTCGACATCGTGCAGACGGCCGCGGTCTGGGGGGTCACCCACTTCCTGCGGGTGGCGGCGCTGGCGCACGCCAACGACCTACCGGTCAGCCCCATCGGCAACATCCCCGTCGGTCTCCTGCACGCCGCGACCTCTGTGCCCAACCACCTGGTCAGCGAGTTGCAGGATCTCCGACCACCGACGGGTATCGGCCTCGACCTGCACGTCGAGGACGGCGCGTTCGTCCTGGGTGAGACACCCGGCCTCGGGGTACGGGTGGACGAGGCGGCGATCGCGGCCGCCGGACACCGTCCGGGCACTCCGACCGCCGACAGCCCGAACGTCCGTCCGGAGCGGGCCGGCAAGCGGCTGCTCGCCGTGGCCGAGCACCCGGTCGCCGCCGTGCCGGCCGGGGTCGAGGCCCTGCTCGTCGACGCGGTCACGTCCCCGAACGACGTGGCGCCGCTGCGGCACTGAGACGGCACGGACCGTAACCGCACTGGACCGCAATTGGTCGGATGATTACCGTGTCCGTGGCGCCGACACCGCGGACGCGGCTCCGGCCGCCCTGTCACCCGCACCGTACGTACCAACCACGTCGAGACGGAGCAGCAGTGAAGGCAGTTGTCTACAAGGGAGCACGGGACCTCGGGATCGAGGACCGCGCACCGGAACCGCCGGGCCCCGGCCAGGTACGGATCGCGGTGGCGTACACCGGGATCTGCGGTACGGACCTGCACATCTTCCACGGCGACATGGACGCCCGGGTCGGCGCGTCGGCGGTCCTGGGACACGAGATGTCGGGGCGCGTCGCCGCGGTCGGCGACGGCGTGACCGATCTGCGGGTCGGGCAGCCCGTCACCGTGATGCCCACGCGCGCCTGCGGGCAGTGCCCGGCGTGCCGTCGTGGCCACTCGCACATCTGTCACGCGATGGACTTCCTCGGCATCGACTCGCCCGGCGCGATGCAGTCGTCCTGGACGGTGCCGGCCGACCTGGTGCTGCCGCTCCCCGACGACCTGCCGTTGGACCGCGCGGCGCTCGTCGAGCCCGTCGCCGTGGCGGTGCACGACGTCGGCCGGGCGCAGGTGGCGTCCGGCGAGCACGTGGTCGTCGTCGGCGGGGGCCCGGTGGGCGTCCTCATCGCCGCCGTCGCCCGTGAGCGGGGGGCCCAGGTCCTGCTCGTCGAACCGGACGGTTTCCGGCGCGGAGTCGCGTCGGGCATCGGCATCGAGGCCGTCGACCCGGGGCCGACCGACGTGGTGGCGCTGGTCAACGAACGGACCGGCGGCGCGGGCGCGGACGTCGCGTTCGAGGTGTCCGGTTCGGCCGCCGGCGTCGGCACGGCGGTGGACGCGCTGACCACCCGGGGCCGGCTGGTGATGGTGGCGATCCACCCGCAGCCACGTCCGGTGAACCTGCACCGCTTCTTCTGGCGGGAACTGGAGTTGCTGGGCGCGCGGCTGTACCGGCGCGAGGACGTCGTCGAGGCGATCCGGCTGGTGGCGGCGGGCGTCATCCCGGCCCAGGAGCTGATCTCCCGGGTGCTCCCGGTGGCCGGCGTCACGGACGCGTTCACGGCCCTGGAGTCCGGCGGAGGTGTCATGAAGGTGCTGCTCGACTGGCGGGAGGAGGAGCGATGAGCGTCCTGTTCGACCTGACCGGACGGACCGCCCTGGTAACCGGGGCCCGGCGGGGGATCGGCCTGGCGATGGCCGAGGCCCTGGCGTTGGCCGGCGCGGACATCATCGGGGTGTCGGCGCAGTTGGAACCGGAGGGCAGTGAGGTCCAACGGCGCGTCGAGGCCGCCGGTCGTCGGTTCACCGCCATCCGGACCGACCTGGGCGACCGGGCCGCGGTGTACCGGCTGGCCGAGGAGGCCGAGGCGGTCGCGCCGGTGGACATCCTGGTGAACAACGGCGGCACGATCGCCCGGGCGCCGGCCGTGGAGCACCCCGACGAGATGTGGGACCGGGTGGTGCAGGTCAACCTGTCCAGCCAGTTCGTGCTGACCCGGGAGATCGGCCGGCGGATGGTCGACCGGGGCCACGGCAAGGTCATCTTCACCGCCTCGCTGCTGAGCTTCCAGGGCGGCATCAACGTCGCGAGCTACACGGCGGCCAAGTCCGGCCTCGCCGGGCTGACCAAGGCGCTGTCCAACGAGTGGGCCGGACACGGCGTCAACGTCAACGCGATAGCGCCCGGGTACATCGCCACCGACAACACCCAGGCGCTGCGCGACGACCCGGTACGCAACGACGCCATCCTGGGTCGGATCCCGGCCGGCCGGTGGGGACGTGCCGACGACCTGGCCGGCGCCACCGTGTTCCTGGCCGCCAGCGCGTCGGACTACGTGCACGGCACCGTCCTGCCCGTCGACGGCGGATGGTTGGGCCGATGACCGGGCCCACGCCGACCGGGCGTCCCGGCATCATCGACGCGCACCACCACCTCTGGGTCCGCGCCCGGCACCCGCAACCGTGGATCGACCCGGACACGATGGCGGCCATCGACAACGACTTCACCCCGGCGGATCTCGCTCCGGCGGCGCGGGCCGCCGGGGTCACCGAGACCGTCGTCGTGCAGTCCATCGCCTCCGTGGCGGAGACGGAACACCTGTTGGGCATCGCGGCCGACGATCCCCTCATCGGCGGCGTCGTCGGCTGGGTCAACCTCGCCGCCGACGACATCGACGAGCGCCTCGACCGGCTGCGCGCCGCCCGCGGCGGAGAGCGGCTGGTCGCCATCCGCCACCTGGTCCAGTCCGAGCCCGACCCGGCGTACCTCGACCGGCGCGACGTCCGGCGGGGCATCGCGGCCGTCGGGGCCGCCGGTCTCGCCTACGACCTGCTGGTCCGCGACCATCAACTGCCGGCGGCCACGCGGCTCGTCCGGGACCTGCCCGAGGTGTCGTTCGTCCTGGACCACCTCGCCAAGCCGTCGCTCGGCAGGGGAGACCTGGGCGACTGGCCCGCCAACCTGCGGGCGCTCGCCGCCGAGCCGAATGTCACCGCGAAGCTCTCCGGCCTGGTGACCGAGGTGGACGGCTCGTCCTGGTCCGCTGCCGACCTGCGCCCCGCCATCGACCACGCGCTCGACGCGTTCGGACCGCACCGGCTCATGTTCGGCTCCGACTGGCCGGTGTGCCTGCTCGCCAGCTCCTACACCCGGTGGGTCGGCGTCCTCGCCGATCTGCTGGAACCGCTCGCCGACGCGGAGCAGGCGTCGATCTGGCGGGAGACCGCCGCCCGCGCGTACGGGCTGGGGGAGCCGTGACGGGCCGGGAGCTGCCCCGGCGACCGGGGGTACGCCTCACCACGCTGGGCTTCGGCGCGGCGCAGGGCGGCAACCTGTACCGGGGGACGTCGGACGAGGAGTTCGCGGCGGCCGTCGACACCGCCTGGGACGCCGGCATCCGGTACTTCGACACCGCGCCGCACTACGGTCTCGGCCTGTCCGAGCGGCGGTTGGGGGCGGCGCTGCGGTCTCGGCCCCGCGACGAGTACGTGGTGTCGACGAAGGTCGGGCGGCTGCTCGTACCCTCGCCCGAGGGCGCGCGGGACCGCGACCCGGAGGGGTTCGATGTGCCGGCCGACCACCGGCGGGTCTGGGACTTCAGCCGCGACGGCGTCCTGCGGTCGTTGGCGGCCAGCCTGGACCGCACCGGCCTGGACCGCGTGGACGTCGTCTACCTGCACGACCCGGACGAGCACTGGGAGCAGGCGGCGACCGAGGCGGTACCGGCCCTGGTCGAGCTGCGTGACCAGGGGGTCGTCGGCGCGATCGGCGCCGGCATGAACCAGTCGGCGATGCTGGCCCGCTTCGTCCGGGAGACCGACATCGACGTGGTGATGTGCGCCGGCCGCTACACCCTGCTCGAACAGGGCGCGGCCGACGACCTGCTGCCGGCCGCGCAGGCCGCGGGGGTGGGCGTGGTGATCGCCGGGGTCTACAACTCCGGGCTGCTGGCCCGCGACCAGCCGCCGGCCGACGCGACCTACAACTACCAGCAGGCGCCGCCCGAGGTGATCGAACGGGCCCGGCGGATCGCGGCGGTCTGCCAGGAGTACGGCGTCACGCTGCCCCAGGCGGCGCTGGCGTTCGTCCGCCGGCACCCGATGGTGGTCTCGACGGTGGTCGGCCTGCGGGACGAGGCCCAGGTGACCGAGACCCTGCGCCGCTTCGACGCGGACGTCCCGGAGCGGCTGTGGGTGGCGCTGCGCGACGCCGGACTGCTCCGCTGACGGCGCGGCGCTGAAAAGCCGGAGCGCCGGCCACCCGTCGTCAGGAGCGGGTGGCCGGCGCTTCGTTCGCGCCAGGTCCGGTGATCAGACCTGGGTGAACCGCCACTGCTGGTTGGCGGCGCTGTGACAGCCCCACTGCAGCAGGCGGGCCCCGTCAGCGGTCGAGGCGCCGTTGACGTCCAGGCAGAGCCCGCTCAGCGCGCTCTTGACCGTGTAGACCCCGGTGGTGCCGGTCGCCGTCACGGTGAACTTCTGTTGGTTGGAGTTGTTGCAGGTGGTGTGTTGCAGGAAGGCGCCCTGTGCGGTCGAGCCGCCGACGACGTCGAGGCACTTACCGCTGTGCACCGCCTTGAGGTAGACGGCGCCGCCGCCGGCGTCCACCGCCTGCCACTTCTGGTTGTTGCCCCCGGTGGCCGCCCACTGCACGACCTGGGCGCCGTCGGCGGTGGAGACCCCGCTGACGTCCATCAGCTTGCCGCTGTGCTGGGCCGTGAGGGTCCAGGTCTTCCCGGCCACGCCACCGGTACCCGGGTCGCTGCCGCCGGGCACCCCCACGCCGTTGCCGCCGAAGGTGAAGGCGTCGAGGTCGAACCAGTTGGACGAGCTGCCCTTGAACACCATGTAGAGGGTGTGCGTCCCGGACAGGGCCGCGACGCTCGTCGCCGCCGTGGACTGGTAGTTGTCCCAGCCGCCGGTGCTGGGCACCGACGTCGTGGCCAGCAGGGTGCCGGTCGGCGAGTCGGCCCGCAGCTCGATGCTTCCGCCGCCGCTGGGCGAGGAGAGCCGGTAGCTGACGGTGCTGATGTTCGACAGGCTCATCGGGTTGAACGCTACCCAGTCGTTGTTGGAGATGTCACCGACGCGCTTACCGCTCTCCGCGGCGCTCTGGTCGACGACCCGGATGCCCGACTGGCTGCTGAAATACTCGGCCTGCTTGTGCTTCGGCTGCAGGATCGCCTGCGCGTAGCCGGTCAGCGGCGAGCCGCCACCCGAGCCGCCGTTGTCGGTGTAGCGGGCGTTGAGCACGTAGTACAGGTTCGCGCCCTCGGGGTGCCCACCGAGCAGGTCGGTGGAGATGGTCCCCGAACAGCCCGGGTACTCGGTGGTCTCGTGGGCGTGGTCGTCGTGGCCGAGGGCCGGGTTGACGAACACCTTGGTGCAGTCGATGGCCGCGCCGCCGGGGTCGGAGACACTGACCGTGTACGAGACCTTGTCGCCGAAGTTCAGCATGCCGCCGTTGGGGGGCACGTTGATGGTGACCACCGGGGCGGTGTTGCCGACCGTGATCTGTACGTTGGCGAAGCCGGTCTTGCCGGTGTTGTCGGTGACCTTCAGTTGTGCGGTGTAGTCGCCGTTGGTCGTGTAGGTGTGTGTCGGGTTGGCTGCCGTGGACGTACCACCGTCACCGAAGGTCCACTGGTAGCTGAGGGTGTTGCCAGGGTCCGGGTCGTTGGTGCCGGCGCTGCTGAACTGGACGGTCAGCGGGGCGCTGCCGCTGGTCGGCGTGCCGACGGCCTTCGCGATCGGTGACCGGCCGCCCTGGATGTAGTCGATCCGGTAGAGCCCGGAGTCGTTGTTGCCGCCGCCGAAGTTCGAGCCCCACTCCAGCAGGTACAGCGAACCGTCGGGGCCGAACTCCATGTCCATGGGCTTGTTGAAGTTGCCGCCGGGCAGGAACGGGTTGGTCCGGGTGACCGCCGTCGAGGAGTCGAAGTGGACCTCCTTGACGTAGTTGCGGGCCCACTCGTAGAAGAAGTGCACGCCGTCGTAGTACGGCGGGAACTTCGTCGCCGACGGGTTGTTCGCGTTGTACCGGTACACCGGGCCGCCCATCGGGGCCGACCCGCCGGAGCCCAGCTCGGGGAAGGTCGTCGAGGCCGGGTAGCCGTACCAGATGTTCGGCGAGACGACCGGCTTGAGGTTGACCAGGCCGGTGTTGTTGGGCGAGTTGTTGACCGGCGCGCTGCAGTTGAACTTCGCCCCGACCACACCGGTGTCCGGGTTGAACGGCGCGTACGGCTGGTTGTTGCCGTGGCAGAACGGCCAGCCGTAGTTGCCGGCCGTCTTGATCACGTTCAGCTCGACGAGACCCTCCGGGCCGCGGTTGGTCGTCGGCGGGTTGCGGTCCGGCCCGTAGTCGGCCAGGTAGACCCAGCCGGTGACCGGGTCGATCGAGAAGCGGAACGGGTTGCGGAAGCCCATGGCGTACACCTCGGGCTTGGTCTGCGCCGTGCCCTGGGGGTAGAGGTTGCCCGTCGGGATGGTGTACCCGCCGCTGGCCGAGGGCTTGATGCGCAGCAGCTTGCCGCGCAGGTCGTTGGTGTTACCGGCGGAGCGGGCGGCGTCCAGGTTGGACTTGCCCGAGCGCCAGTCCAGCGGGGCGTACCCCTGCCAGTTGGGGTCGAGGTTGGGCGGCGTGTCGTCGCCGGTGCCGATGTAGAGGTTGCCGTCCGGGCCGAAGTCGATGTAGCCGCCGGTGTGTCCGGGCTCCGCGAAGGTCCGGTCCCGGTACGCGGGGATGTCGATGATCCGGGCCTCGGTGGACAGGTTGAGCGTGTCACCGGAGAGCGTGTAGCGGGACACCCGGTTGACGTCGGTCGAGCTGCTCGCTGGTGAGTGGTACAGGTAGACGTATCCGTTGCTGGCGAACGCGGGGTCTATCGCGACGCCGGTGAGGCCGTCCTCACCGCCGGTGTAGACGCTCAGCGTGGCGGCGGTGACGGTGCTGTTCGTGCTCGGCTTGAAGATCTTGACCTGGCCACCCCGCTGGACGTACAGGACGCGACCGTCCGGCAGCACGGACAGCGCCATCGGGTCCGCGGTGTTGTCGTCGAGCGTGCGCTTCTCGAAGTTGCCCCAGACGGTGCCGCCGCAGTCGCCGGGCAGGTTGCCGGCGGCCCACTTGATGCCGCCCAGGACGTGGTTGCGGAAGTAGGTCTCGCTGTAGGAGTCGATGGCGTGGCCCATCGCGGTGGCCCACACCCGTCCGCCACCGGTGTTGCGGCACCACGAGATCGGGTGGTCCGGGCCCATCGCCCGCGAGCCCGGGTTGTACGTGCGCTCGTCGGCGGTCACCAGGACGTGCACGTTGCCGCGCGGGTTGGAGTCGAAGTTGTACCACTCCTCGCTGCGGCTCCAGCGGTCCGGCAGGCCGACCGTCGAGGGGTGCTGCTTGTCGGCGACGATGGCGGTGCCGGCGAGGACTCCGGGGGAGTGCTCGGGCATGTGGGCGCCGCCGTTCATCATCTGGTCCCACCACGGGTACTCAGACTCGATGCCCATGTCGGTGGCGTTGTGCACGCCCACGATGCCCTTGCCACTGGCGAGGTAGCCCTCGATGGCTTGGCGCTGGGAGGCCGAGGTCCAGACCATGCCGGAGGTCTGGAGCATGATGACGACGTCGAAGGTGGCGAGGTTGGCGGCCGTGAAGACGCTCGCGTCCTCGGTCGCCACCACCTCGAAGTTGTTCGCGGCGGCCTGCTGCTGGATCATCGAGATCCCGGCCGGGATCGAGTCGTGCCGGTAGCCGGCGGTCTTGGTGAACAACAGGGCGCGGAACGCCGGGGCGGCCGACGCTGGCGGGGCCAGGCCGAGGGCCACCAACAGGCCGACGATCAATCCAATGATCATTGTGGGGCGACGCATGCCGTCTCCTAGGTTTGGGCGGGCAACTGGCGATTGCGAGCACGGGCCGACAGCGCGTCAGGTCGTGCCTGGGCGCGCGAGAGCCACGGGTGTGCTGGTCGCGGTCGTCGTGCCGTACGCCGAGACGGCAGTCAGCCCCGCTGGATGTCACACAGCGTGATGTGGGCTGTGATCTCGTCCATGGTCTGCGAGGTCAGGATGAATCATCCATTGAGGACTGTCAATATAACGTCGAGCGTCTGATGTTACCCCCGGGTAGGGGTAGTCGGGCCTGACCGGTCCATGCCCGCACTCGTGCCGATCGAGTGCTGGGCCTGGCTGTCGCCGCAGATCGAGGATTGCGGACCCGCATCCAAACATCTATCTTCATACGTGTGATGTTTCCTCGATGTCAAGGAAATGTTTGCACCATAAAAACGCAAGTTCTTCAGCAAGCTGCGAAAGTGCGTCACTCAGCGCGTCGAACGGCCTACCGGCGGCTGTGCTGACCTCGTCGATGACTACTATCTGTAAGGGCTATCGGGATGTCAGATCCACCACCGGCACCGCTGCTGGCCCTGCGGGGCATCGGCAAGTCGTTCCTCGGTGTACGCGTCCTCGAGGGCGTCGACCTCGACGTCGCGCCGGGCGAGGTGCACGCCGTCGTCGGTGAGAACGGCGCCGGCAAGTCGACGCTCATGAAGATCGTCTCGGGCGGGTACGCCCCGGACGAGGGCACCGTCGAGTTCGCCGGCCAACCGCGCGCGTTCCACGGCCCCCGTGATGCCCAGCGCGCCGGCGTCGGCATCATCCACCAGGAATTCAACCTGCTGCCCGAGCGCACCGTCGCGGAGAACGTCTACCTGGGCCACGAACCGGTCCGGCGTGGGTTGGTCGACCGCCGCGCGATGCTCGACCGCACCCGCGAGCTGCTCACCTCGATCGGCGAGACCGCCCTGCCGGCCGACGCCCGGGTCGGGCGGCTCGGCGTCGCCCAGCAGCAGGTCGTCGAGATCGCCAAGGCGCTCGCCCTGGACGCGCGACTGCTCATCATGGACGAGCCGACGGCGGCGCTGGCCGACCAGGAGGTCGAACTGCTCTACGGGCTGGTACGCCGCCTCCAGGAGCGCGGGATCGGTCTGCTGTACGTGTCGCACCGGCTCACCGAGGTCTTCGACCTGTCCAGCCGGATCACCGTGCTCAAGGACGGTCGCCGGGTGACCACGGTGGACACCGCGAGCACGACCGCCGACGAGCTGGTCCGGCACATGGTCGGCCGCGAGCTGTCCAGCTACTACCCCGAGCGGGCCGGTCCCGACGACCGTGGGCCGGTACGGCTCACCGTCCGCGACGGGGGTAACCGCAAGCTGCGGGGAGTGGACCTCGAGCTGCGCGCCGGCGAGGTGCTCGGCGTCGGCGGCCTACAGGGCTCCGGACGATCCGCGCTCGCTCGGGCGCTCTTCGGCGTGGCGCCGTTCACGACCGGCGCCGTCGAATTGGACGGCGAACCGGTGCGGCTGCGCTCGCCGCGCGCCGCCATGCGGGCCGGCATCGCGTACGTCACCGAGGACCGCAAGGGCGAGGGCATCGTGGCACGGCAATCGGTGCTCGACAACGCGCTGCTGGCCAGCCGGGCCGCCTTCGCGACACGGTCCGGTCGCGCCGCCCGCACGGCACGGGTACGCGAGCTGCTCGCCGCCGTGGAGGTCCGCTCGGCCGGCGACGACCAGGAGATCCGCTTCCTCTCCGGCGGCAACCAGCAGAAGGTCGTGCTGGCCCGCTGGCTGGCGCTGAGCCCGCGCATCCTGATCTTCGACGAGCCGACCCGGGGCATCGACGTGGGGGCGAAGTCCGCCATCCACGACCTCGTCCGCCGCCTCGCCAGCGACGGCGCGGCGGTGCTGATGATCTCGTCGGAGCTGCCGGAGCTGCTCGGTATGAGCGACCGGATCGTCGTCCTGCGCGACGGTCGGATCGCGGGCGAGCTGCCCGCCGGCGCGACCGAGGAGGACGTCGTCGCCCTGGCCGTCGGCACCACCACCGTCCGGGAGGCTGTCTCATGACCGCCCTGTCGCTGCGTCCCGCCCGCCGTGCCGTGCCGGGCGTGTACGTGGCCCTTGCCCTCACCCTCGTGGTCGGCTGGCTGATCGTCATGCTCGACGGTGGTCAGCTCTTCAACCAGTCGACGACGGTGAGCCTGCTGCACGTCGCCGCCGGCCTCGGCCTCGTCGCCGTCGGGCAGACCCTGGTCATCCTCGGTGGGTCGCTCGACCTCTCCGTGGCGTTCGTGATCAGCCTCAGCACCCTGGTGGCGGCCGAGGCGATGAACGGCAGCGACGGCGCCCTGCTTCCGGCGATCGGGCTGGCGCTCGCGGTCAGCGCCGGCGTCGGACTGCTCAACGGGCTGCTCGTCACCAAGCTGCGGATCAACGCGTTCATCGCGACCCTCGGCGTCGGACTGCTGCTCAAGGGCTACCTCGACAACGGCTACGACGGCCCGGCCGGCGAGAGCGCGCCCGCTCTCGTCCGGACGCTCGGCTACCAGCGGGTCGGCCCGGTGCCGGTGTCCTTCCTGCTGCTGCTCGCGGTGACCGCGGCGGCCTGGTTCGTCCTCTCGCGTACCCGGTTCGGCCACCACCTGGTGGCCGTCGGGGGTGATCCGGAGGTCGCCCGGCTCTCCGGCGTCCGCAACGACCGGGTCCTCGTCACGGCCCACGTGCTGTGTTCCCTCTGTGCCGGGCTGGCCGGCGTCTACCTGGCCAGCCGGCTCGGCTCCGGCGCCCCGCGGGTGGGCACCGAGGGGCTCTACGACCTGGAGTCCATCGCCGCGGTGGTCCTCGGTGGCACCGCCCTCGCGGGCGGGCGCGGGGGCGTCCTCGGCACGATCGGCGGCGTGCTGCTGCTCGCCAGCATCGACGCGGTCTTCAACCAGCTCGAGGTCGACGCGTTCTTCAAGCAGGTGATCCGTGGCGTGATCATCATCGCCGCGGTCGCCGTCTACGCCCGACGGGCCATGCGAAAGGCGGGGTCCTGACCATGCGGGTCGCCGAGCGCCGTCCGCTCACCCTCCGGATCCGCCTCGACGGGATCGCGCCGATCGCCGCGCTCCTGGCGGTGCTGCTGATCATCATCGCGTTCGTGCAACCCGACTTCCTCGCCCCCGGGTCGCTGATGTCGTTCCTGGGTCGCTCCGCGCCGATCATCCTGCTCGCCGCCGGTCAGTACTTCGTGATCGTCAGCGGGGAGTTCGACCTCTCGGTGGGCTCCCTGGTCACGGCGCAGGTCGTCGTGGCTGCCCGCCTCATCGACAGCGACCCGTCGCGCACCTGGCCGGTGGTCGCGTTGCTGCTCGTCGGTGGCGCGTTCGTCGGGCTGGTCAACGGTCTGGTCACCACGGTGCTGCGGGTGCCCTCCTTCATCACCACCCTGGGCATGTTCCTGATCCTCGTCGGCGCCGTCTACCTGTGGTCCGACGGCGCACCGAAGGGCGGCCTCTCCGAGGAGTTCCGTCGGTTCGGTCGACGGGCCATCGAGGACGTGCCGCTGCTCGGCCGGATCCCGTACGCGCTGCTCGTGCTGGTGGTCGTCGCCGCGATCGCCGTGGTGCTGACCCGCTCGGACTTCGGCCGCACGCTCGTCGCCGTCGGGGACAATCCGCGCACCGCCGAGTTGAGCGGCGTACGCGTCGGTCTCACCAAGACGATCGCGTTCGTGCTGAGCGGTGTCGCGGCGGCGGTCGCGGCGATCCTGCTCGGCGGGTACAGCGGTGTGTCGTTCCAGGCCGGAGTCGGCCTGGAGTTCGCCGCGATCACCGCCGTCGTGCTCGGCGGGGTCGCCCTCGGCGGCGGTCGCGGCTCGGTCGTCGGGGCGATGCTCGGCGCACTGACCCTCGAGACGCTCTTCGCGCTGATGAACTTCACCGGCGTCTCCGGTGCCCTCAGATCGACCGTCCAAGGCTTGATCATCCTGCTCGCCGTGGCGGTCTCGGCTTCGCGTTCCTCCTCCTCAAGATAAAGGTGATTCGATGAGACGATCCATGACCGCCCTGGCTGCGGCCGGTGTGCTGACGCTGGCCGCCGCCGGATGCGCCACCGACGAGCCGACCGCGTCCCCGTCCGGCAGCGCGTCCGCCGCCGCGGGGTCCGGCACCGGGGAGCAGTCCAAGTTCTTCGTGCAGGCCGACTACGACAACGAGCTGGCCCTGCTCGACGCCGCCCCTACGGGCCCGGCGGACAAGCCGTGGGAGCAGGTGCTCAACCCGAAGATGGTGGACACCGCCAAGTTCAAGAAGGCCGGTCCGCACAAGATCTGCTTCTCGAACGCGGCGCTGAACAACCCGTGGCGGCAGGTCGGCTTCAAGACCATGCAGGCCGAGGTCGAGGCGCAGAAGTCCCGCATCAGCGAGTTCGTGCACGTCGACGCCGAGGGCAAGGACCAGAAGCAGATCGCCGACATCAACGATCTGCTCGGCAAGAGCTGCGACGCGCTCATCGTGTCGCCGAACACCACCGCCACACTCACCCCGGCCGTCGAGGCCGCCTGCAAGGCCGGCCTGCCGGTGGTCGTCTTCGACCGGGGCGTCAACACGACCTGCCCGGTGACGTTCATCAACCCGGTGGGTGGCTACGGCTTCGGCCACGTCGGCGCGGAGTTCGTCAGCCAGAAGATGAAGCCCGGCGGCAAGCTGCTGGCGCTGCGCATCCTGCCCGGGGTCGACGTGTTGGAGACCCGCTGGTCGGCCGCGAAGATCGCGCTGGACAAGGCGAAGGTCGACGTCGTGGGCGTGGAGTTCACCGACGGCGACCCCGCCAAGACCAAGAAGATCGTGAACGACTACATCCAGCGGTACGGCACGATCGACGGGGTCTGGATGGACGCCGGAGCGGTCGCCGTGGCGGCGGTCGAGGCGTTCCAGGACGCCGGCAAGCCCGTACCGCCGATTAACGGCGAGGACCAGCTCGACTTCCTGAAGCTCTGGAAGGACAAGCAGCTCACCGCCATCGCGCCGACCTACCCGACGTACCAGTGGCGGACGCCGATCGTCGCCGCGCTGGACATCCTGGACGGCAAGCAGGTGTCCAGCCCGTGGAAGCTGCCGCAGCCCACGATCACCCAGGACAACCTGGACCAGTACCTCGACGCGAGCATGCCGCCGCTGCACTACGCGATGTGCGGCTGCCGTGACCTGCCCGGCTACCCCCAGCGCTGGAAGTAGGTTGCGGTGTACGCCATTGGCGTCAACCCCTGGGTGTGGGCCTCGCCGGTCGACGACGAGGCCCTCGCCCGGTTGATCCCGCGGATCGCCTCGTTCGGGTTCGACGCGGTCGAACTGCCGATCGAGCAGCCCGGCGACTGGGATCCCGTCCGCACGCGGGACCTGCTGGCCGAGCACGGCCTCGCCGCGGCCGGGGTCTGCGCGGTCACCCCGCCCGGGCGGGACCTGGTGGACGCCCCGCCGGCCGTCGTCGAGTCGACCGTCGCGTACCTCATGGGGTGTGTGGCGAGCGCGGCGGCGGTCGGCGCGCCCTGCGTCGGCGGTCCGGTGTACGCGGCCGTCGGGCGTACCTGGCGGATGTCGGCGGCGGCCCGCGCGGCCTGCTACGCCGACTTCCGGCGGGCGCTCGCGCCGGTCGCCAACCGGGCCGGCGAGTGTGGCGTGAGCATCGGTGTCGAGGCGCTGAACCGCTACGAGACGAGCGTGCTCAACACCGTCGAGCAGACGATCGAGGCGATCGACGGCCTGCCGTCGAGCGTCGGCATCATGATCGATACGTACCACATGAACATCGAGGAGGCAGACCCCTACGCGGCCCTCGCGCTGGCCGGTCCGCACATCAAGCACGTCCAGGTCAGCGGCACCGATCGGGGCGCTCCCGGCGCGGACCACTTCGACTGGCCGCGCTTCTTCTCCGTCCTGCGGGGCACCGGCTACCGGGGCGCGGTCTGCATCGAGTCGTTCACGTCCGACAACGCCACCATCGCCACCGCGGCGTCGATCTGGCGGCCCCTGGCCCCCACCCAGGACCGCCTCGCCGTCGACGGCCTGCACCACCTCCGCAAGGTCGTCGCCTGACCGGGCGTCGGCACGCCCATGTTGTTAGCGCTAACCCCACCACCCCACCTCTACCCCCCCAGGAGACCGTCCAGTGTCCGTCTCATCCATCGCCGTGGCGCGCCGGCTCCTCGCCGGCGCCGCCACGGCGGCACTGACCGCAATGGTCGCCGTCACCGCCTCGGCCACACCGGCCGCCGCGGCGACCACCACCCTCTACGCGTCCCCGTCCGGCGGCGGGAGCACCTGCTCCGCCAGCCAGCCGTGCTCGCTGGCCGGCGCGCAGGCCGCCGTCCGGACGCTCAACAGCTCCATGTCCGGCGACATCGTCGTCGAACTGGCCGACGGCGTGTACCGGCTCACCTCGCCGCTGCGGCTGACCGCCGCCGACTCCGGCACCAACGGCTACCAGGTGATCTGGCGGGCGGCCGCCTCGGCCCACCCGACGATCAGCGGCGCGCGGGCGGTCACCGGCTGGTCGCTTGTCGACTCCGCGAAGAACATCTGGCGAGCCAGCGTCCCCACCGGGCTGGACAGCCGCCAGCTCTACGTCAACGGCGCCATCGCCACCCGGGCGCGTACCGCCGTCAACCGCGCCGACTTCACCTTCACCACGACCGGCATGCGGTTCAGCAACAGCGCGTTGAGCTACCTGAACAACGTCGGTAACCAGAGCCGGGTCGAGGTGGAGAGCGTCGGCTCGTTCACCGACCGGTACTCGCCCGTGCAGAGCATCAGCGGGAACTTCCTGACGATGCAGCAGCCGGCCTGGAACAACAACACGTTCGGCTTCGACACCCTGTCCCGTCCGCACCGGGCCGGCCCGTTCTACCTGGCCAACGCGTACGAGTTCCTCGACTCGGCGGGGGAGTGGTATCTCAACCCGGGCAGCGGGCAGCTCAACTACATCCCGCTCGCCGGGCAGAACATGAACAGCGTCACCGTGGAGCTGCCGCAGCTCCAGTCGCTGGTCAACGTGGGCGGCACGTACGACGCGCCCGCGCACCACATCTCGTTCAGCGGCATCACCTTCACCGGTACGAGCTGGCTCGGCCCGAGCAGCAGCAACGGCTTCGCCGACCAGCAGACCGGCGCGCACATCGTCGGCACCTGGGCCCGCCCGTCCGACGCGTTGACCTCCTGCCAGGAGGGCTGCCCGCTGTTCGAGGCCACCCGGCCGAGCTGGGCCCAGATGCCCGCCGCCGTGCAGGTGTCGGCCGCCAACACCATCTCCTTCAGCGACTCCCAGTTCGTCAACCTGGGTCAGACGGCCATCGGCATCGGCAACGACGCCAACGCCCACGCGAGCGGTGTCGGCCTGGGTACCAGCAACATCACGGTCACCCGTTCCGAGATCGCCCGCAACTCGGCCGGCGGCATCGTGGTCGGCGGCGTGCGCGCCGACGCCCACCACCCCGGCGACCAGCGGATGGTCAACCGGAACGTCACCATCAGCAACAACCGGGTGCACGACCTGGGCGTGGAGTACCGGGGCGTGGTGTCGATCCTGACCACCTACGTCAGCACCTCGTTGGTCTCGCAGAACGAGGTCTACAACATGCCGTACACCGGGCTGTCCGTCGGCTACGGCTGGGGCGCCAACGACGCCGGTGGCAGCCAGCACTACGCCAACCGGGGCCTCTACAACTACCAGCCGCGCTACTCCACGGCCACGACCGCGTCGAACAACCAGGTCATCGGCAACTACGTGCACGACGTGATGCAGCAGATGACCGACGGCGGGTGCATCTACACGCTCTCGGCGAACCCGGGCGGGACCATCAACCAGAACTACTGCCTGCGAACCAACGGCTGGTTCGGGCTCTACTTCGACGAGGGCTCGCGCTACTACACCGCCCGCAACAACGTGTTCTCCTCCACCGGCACCTGGGCCACCGCGAACTACTACTACGCGGAGAACATGGGCAACTTCACCGTCACCAACAACTGGTCGACCAACGGCAGCACCAACGTGACGAACGGCGACCGGGGCAACGTGGTCAACAGCAACGTCACGGTCTCCAACGGAAACTGGCCGTCGGGCGCGCAGTCCGTGATCGCGGCGGCCGGCGTCCAGGGCGGCGGCAGCACCAACCCGCAGAGTGGGCAGATCGTGGGCGTCCAGTCGGGTCGCTGCGCCGAGATCGGCGGATCCGTCACCACCAACGGCACGCAGGCCCAGCTCTGGGACTGCATTAGCGGAGCCACCAACCAGCGGTGGACGGTGACCGCAAGCCGGCAGCTCATGGTGTACGGCAACAAGTGCCTGGACGCCTCCGGTGCCGGCACCGCCAACGGCACCAAGGTGGTGATCTGGGACTGCAACGGCCAGGCCAACCAGCAGTGGAACGTCAACGCCAACGGCACGATCACCGGCGTGCAGTCGGGCCTCTGCCTGGACGCGAACGGCGCCGCAACGGCGAACGGCACGAAGCTCATCCTCTGGTCGTGCAACGGCGGCACCAACCAGCAGTGGCAGTTGCGTAGCTGAGGCGGGCTCGCCCCGACCGGCCGTACCCCGGCCGTCTGCGGCGGGAATGGGCCCCGTCGGTCATCCGTGACCGACGGGGCCTGCGCCTGCCCTGGTGGGTCCGCTCGCCGACACGTCGAGACATGGAAGTAGTTGAATTCGACGAAACGGCTCCGTAATATGACCGGCGTCTGCTGTTAACGCTAACAGTGGTCGCGCACACGACGGTGCCCGCCTCATCCGGGTTGCCGTCCCCCGTGGATGGCACTACCGAAAGGACGCTCCCGAATGAAGCGAATCCGAGCCCGTCACTGGGGGCGGGCAGCGGCGGCCGGGCTCCTCGTGGCCGCCGCCCTCGTGGGCCTGCGGGCACCCGGGGCCCAGGCGCTGGAGAACGGCGTCGCCCGGACACCCCCGATGGGGTGGAACAGCTGGAACTCCTTCGGTTGCAACATCAACGAAGGGCTGATCCGGCAGACCGCCGACGCGATGGTCAGCAACGGAATGCGCGATCTGGGCTACCAGTACGTCGTGGTCGACGACTGCTGGTTCAACCCGAACCGCGACAGCTCCGGCAACCTCCAGGGCGACCCGACCCGCTTCCCGAGCGGGATGAAGGCGCTCGGCGACTACCTGCACGCCCGGGGGCTGAAGTTCGGTCTCTACCAGGTGCCCGTCGACAAGACCTGCGCGCAGTACTTCAACAGCTACCCCGGCGCGACCGGCAGCCAGGGCCACGAGGCGCAGGACGCTCGGCAGTTCGCCGCCTGGGGCGTCGACTTCCTCAAGTACGACTGGTGCTCCCCGAACGGCAGCATCAACGACCAGGTCACCACGTTCGCCAAGATGCGCGACGCGCTGGCCGCGACCGGCCGGCCGATCGTCTACAGCATCAACTCCAACAGCATCCACGCCAAGACCGGCCCGCAGCGCAACTGGGGCGACGTGGCGAACATGTGGCGCACCACCGAGGACATCACCAACGCGTGGGACACCGGGCAGACCAACGGCTACCCGATGGGCATCCAGAACATCATCAACGTGACCGTCCCGCTGGCCTCGTACGCGCGCCCGGGTGGATTCAACGACCCGGACATGATGGAGGTCGGCCGGGGCGGCATGAACGACACCGAGATGCGCAGCCACTTCGCGATGTGGGCGATGATGGCGTCGCCGCTGATCGCCGGCAACGACGTCCGCAACATGAACGCCGCGACGCAGACGATCCTCAAGAACGCGAACCTGATCGGCATCAACCAGGACGCCCTGGGCTTGCAGGCCGGCCAGGTGTCGTTCGACGGCACCCGTCGCGTGCTGGCCAAGCGGCTGGCCAACGGTGACGTCGCGGTCGCGCTGTTCAACCAGAGCGGTTCGACGACGACGATCTCCACGACGGCCGCCGCCGTCGGCAAGTCCGGCAGCTCCTTCAACCTGGTGGACGCCTGGAGCAACACCACCAGCACGAGCACCGGCTCCATCTCCGCCAGCGTTCCGGCGCACGGCACGGTGGTGTACCGGGTCAGTGGCGGCGACACCAGCACCCCGCCGCCGACCACGCCGCCGCCGACCACCACGCCGCCGCCGACCACCTCCTTCGCGCTGTCGAGCGTTGCCTCCGGCCGCTGCCTGGACGTCCCGCAGAGCAACACCACCAACGGCACCCAGCCGGTGATCTGGGACTGCAACGGGGCCGCCAACCAGCGGTGGACGGCCAACGGGCAGACCCTCCAGGCGCTCGGCAAGTGTCTGGACGCGCCCACCAACGCCAGCGCCGGCAGCAAGGTCCAGATCTGGGACTGCAACGGCGGCGCCAACCAGCGGTGGACGTTCAACTCGAACGGCACGATCAGCGGAGCGTCGTCGGGCCTCTGTCTCGACGTCAACAACAACGCGACGGCCAACGGCACCACGGTGCTCCTGTGGACCTGCACCGGGGCCTCCAACCAACGCTGGACCCGGCGCTAGCCACACCGCGCTGACAGCTCGACAGGTCCGGACCGGGGCGGCACGGCCCCGGCCCGGACCTGTCGTCGTCCGGCCCCGCCGCGCCGGGCGCGGGCGCGTGCCGGTACGGGCCCGCCCGCGGAGGGGGTGCCCGGATCAGGAGGCGGGAGGCGCGAGGGACCGGCGTCGGCGCAGCGGCATCGCGACGAGCGACCGCTCGGCGGCCCCGCCATCCAGGAGCAGTTCGACCGCGCGCCTCCCCATCTGCTCGTGCGGTAGCGCGGTGGTTGCGAGGCTGGGACGTAGCCAGGCGGCGATCGGATCGTCGTCGAACGAGATCACCGAGATGTCGTCCGGGACGGTCAGGCCCGCCTCGCCGAGTGCCTGGTAGGCGCCGAACGCCAGCCGGTCGTTCATGCAGATGATGGCGCTTGGCCGTTGGGTTCGGTTCAGCAGGGCGCGCGTGGCGGCGTAACCGTGCTCGGGCAGCCACTCGGTGCAGAAGGACTCCGCCAGGAGGGTGACGCCCGCGTCGCTCAACGCCTGCTGGATGCCGTGCAGGCGGGCCCGAGCGGCGAGGGAGATCTCCTGGTCGCCCTCCTTGATCCGGTTGCGGCCGATGAGCGCGATGGCGTCGCGGTGACCGTACTCCAGCAGGGCGGTGGCGACCGCGCGACCGGCCCGGTCGTCGTCGGGAAGCACGCAGGGCAGATTGTCCGAGCTGGTGGCGTTGAGCAGCACCACCGGGCCGCCGAGGATGGCGGGGGGCACCGTGAGTCGCCGGGTGGCCATCGCCGCGTAGATCACCCCGTCGACCTGCCGGTCGAGCATGGCCTCGATGGCGTACTGCTCGAAGGTGGCATCGCCCTGCGTCTCGGTGATGAGCAGCACGTGGTCGCGTTCCCGGGCCGCGTCGAGCGCGCCGCGGATGAGGCCGCCGGCGAAGCGGGTGGTGGCGACGATGTCGGAGACGAACGCGATGGTCGCCGTCTTGCGGGTACGCAGGCTGCGTGCCGCCAGGTTGGGCCGGTAGCCCAGCTCCTCGGCGGCGGCGAACACGCGCTGGTGTGCCTCGGCCGAGAGCCGGGTGCCCTCCCTGCCGTTCAGCACCATCGACGCGGCGGTCTTGGACAGCCCGGCCCGCCGTGCGACGTCGGCCAGGGTTGCTCTGTTGCGGCCCATCTGTCCTCCGAATCAGGCGCGGCGCCACGGGCTCCCGCTCCCGCCCATCATGATGCGTCGGCGCACGGAGCCCGGCCCCGGTCGGGTCGGGCGTGGTGTGAACCCGATGTTTCCGGACCGTTGCCAGGTTGTCCTTGACAGCCTCCGGTGTCACGCGCATGCTCTGCTAAATCAGTTTAGCGGCCACTTTTGGCGCGTCGGTAGACGCCGTCGGTCGCTTGCTGAGTCGGTACGCGAGCGCGGCGGCGCGAGATGGTCACGGCGTACGTGTCGTGGCCGCTCGCCCGTCGCGAAGGTCCCGGTGGAGCCGTCGCGCGGCCGTGGGTCGTGGGACGCGCGGAGGAAACATAGGAGTCATGACATGGCACAAACGCTGACGACATTCCCGCGACGCGGCGCGCTGGTCCTCGGACCGCTGCTGGTGCTGGGGCTCGCCGCCACGGCGTGCAGCGCGCCCGGAGCCGACCGGTCGTCGACCGCCGGGCCCGACGCCGCCGTCAAGACGGACCTGGGCACCGGGCCGGTCACCCTCCAGATGTACGCGGAGACCGGCTTCCCGCTGGCCAAGGCGCTGGCCGACGAGTTCTCCAAGCAGCACCCGAACGTCACTTTCAATATCCGCGAGGACCAGTTCACGGTCATCGTGGAGAACGCCCCCCGCGTGATGGCCTCGGACAACGCGCCCGACATCATCCGGCTTCCCACGATGGTCGACCTCGTGAAGGACGACCTGCTCAAGAACCTCGACCCGTACGTCACCGCGTACGGCTGGGACAAGTTCCCCGCCTCGCAGCTCGTGCAGTTGCGCGTCGGCGACGAGACGCGGGGCGTGGGATCGCTCTACGGCATGGGGCTCGGCTACAGCGTCACCGGAGTCTTCTACAACAAAAAGCTGGCCGCCCAGGTCGGCATGTCCCAGCCGCCGGCCACGGTCGCGGAGTTCGAGCAGGTGCTGGCGAAGGCGAAGACCAGCGGGGTCCAGCCGATCATGCAGTTCAACAAGAACACCGCGGGCATCAACTTCCCGCACCAGGCGCTGCAGAACCAGTTCGGCGACCCGGCGCAGGTCGCCGACTGGATCTTCCAGAAGCCGGGAGCCACCTTCGACACGCCGGCCGCGCTGAAGGCCACCCAGACCATCCAGAAGTGGGCGCAGGCCGGCTACTTCACCAAGGACGCCAACGCCCTGGACTACGCGGGCATGGTCGGGCAGTTCCAGCAGGGCAACGGTCTGTTCATGTTCAACGGCGACTGGGAGTCGGCGAACCTCGACAAGACGATGGCCGGCAACGTGGGCTTCTTCCTGTTCCCCGGCGAGGCGGCCGGCGCCAAGCACGTGGCGATGTCCGCCCCCAACACCTTCGGGGTCTCCGCCAAGGCCAAGAACCCGGACGCCGCCGCGTTCTTCCTCAACTGGGTCCACACCGACGCCAAGGCGCGGGAGATCGCCGTGACGGTCGGCGGGTCCAGCCCGGGTGGCCCGAGCGACCTTCCGGTGCCGGCCGCCGCCCCGAACACCGTGCTGGCCGAGACCCTCAAGGCGGCGCAGCAGCTCGGGGCCGAGAACGGCGCGGTCGACTTCACCGCGAACGCGACCGGTGGCATCTTCGCCGCCGCGATCACGCCCGAGATGCAGAAGCTGGTCGCCGGCCAGCAGACGCCCGAGGGGTACGTCAAGGCGGTCCAGGCCGAGTACGAGAAGGAACTGTCCCGATGACGTCTGCCCTCGGCAGCGCACCACCAGGGCGGGACGGCCGGGCGTCGTCCGTGGGTCGTCCCGCCCGTCCCGCGTCCGCGCGGGCCCACCGACGCCGGTGGGCACGCGCGGCCGGGACCGGCTGGTTGTTCGTCCTGCCCGCCTTCGTGATGTACGCGGTCTTCGTCCTGCGGCCCCTCGCCCTGACCGTCCAGTACTCGCTCTACGACTGGAACGGGATCGGGGTCGCCCGCTGGGCGGGCCTGGACAACTACGTCACGGTCTTCACCGACAGCGACCTACTGAAGATCATCTCCAACGCGATCATCCTGATCGTCTTCTTCAGCCTCATCCCGGTCGCGCTCGGGTTGCTGGTGGCGAGCGTGGTCCGCCGGATCACCACCGGCGCGTTCGGCACCGTGGTCCGGACGATCCTGTTCCTGCCCCAGGTCATTCCCCTGGTGGCGGCCGGCATCGCGTGGAGTTGGCTGCTCTCGACCAACGGTCTGGTCAACCAGGTGCTGCGCGCCGTCGGGCTCGGTGGCGTGGCCCGCGCCTGGCTGGGCGACTTCGACACGGCGCTGCCCGCCGTCGGGGTGATCGGGGCGTGGGTCCTGCTCGGCCTCTGCACGATCCTGCTGGTGACCGGCATGAGCAAGATCGATCCGGCGCTCTACGAGGCCGCCCGGCTGGACGGCGCGGGGCCGGTCCGCGAGTTCCTCGCGGTCACCCTGCCCAGCCTGCGTCAGGAGATCGGGGTCTGCCTCACCGTCACGATCATCGCCGCGTTGGCCAGCTTCGACATCGTCTACATCTCCACCAGCGGCGGACCGGGACTGCAGACCACCGTCCCCGGTCTGGAGATCTACCGGCTGGCCTTCTCGCAGCGTCAGGTGGGGTTGGCCTCGGCGCTCGCGGTCGTACTGATGCTTCTGGTGCTGGCCTTCGTGCTGCCGATCCAGCGACTGACCCGGGGGGAGAAGCCGTGAACCTGAGCCGACGTGAGCAGCTGACCGGTCGGGTCTTCCTGATCGCCCTGATCCTGGTGACCCTGCTGCCGTTCGTCAGCATGCTCTCGGCCGCCCTGCAACCGCGCGGCACCGTGCCCGACGGTCTGGCCTGGCCGTCCGACCCGCAGTGGGGCAACTTCGCCGACGCGTTCACCGCCGCCAACATGGGCGCACTGCTGCGCTCCAGCCTGCTCATCGTGGCGGGCGTCGTACCGGTGTCCGTGCTCATCGCCACCATGGCCGGTTTCGGGCTGGGTCAGTTGCGGGTGCCCGGCGGCCGGCTCGTCTTCGGTCTGCTGCTGCTCGGCCTCACGCTGCCCTTCGAGGCCGTCGTCACCCCGCTCTACTACCAGATGCAGGACCTCGGTCTGCTCAACACCCGGTGGGCCATCATCCTGCCGCTGATCGGCCTCTACATGCCGTTCGCGGTGTTCTGGATGCGCGCCCACTTCACCAACGTGCCGGTCGAGCTGTCCGAGGCCGCCCGGGTGGACGGCAGCAGCACCTGGCAGCTGTTCTGGCGGGTCCAGGTGCCGCTGGCCCGCCCCGCCATCGCGTCGCTGACGATCCTGATGTTCCTCTGGACGTGGAACCAGTTCCTGCTCGCGATCGTGCTGGTCGACGACGCCACCAAACGCACGATGGCCGGAGCGCTCGGCGCGTTCCAGGGCCAGTGGGGCACCGACCTGGTGCTGCTGTGCGCTGGCTCGCTGCTGATCCTCACACCTACCCTCATCGTGTTCCTGATCTTCCAGCGACAGTTCATCAAGGCCCTGATCCAGGGCTCACTGAAGGGATAGGCAGTGGCCACGCAGCCGCAGATCCACGGCGACGTCGACGAGCGCTACGGGCGCGTCGCCGACGCGTTCCGCGACAACTTCACCCTCCGCGGTGAGGTCGGCGCCGCGGTCACCCTCTACGTGCGGGGTCGCAAGGTCGTCGACCTGTACGGCGGTCTGGCCGACACCCGCACCGGACGCCCCTGGACGGCGCACACGCCGGTCGTCGTCTTCTCCTGCACCAAGGGGGTCCTGGCGATCTGCGCGTACCTGCTCGCCCAGCAGGGGCGCCTCGACCTCGACGCGCCCGTGACGCGCTACTGGCCGGAGTTCGGCCAGCACGGCAAGGCCGACATCCCCGTACGGTGGCTGCTCACCCACCAGTCCGGCCTGCCGGCGCTGGACCGGCCGCTGACCCTCGACGAGGTGCTCGCGTGGGATCCGGTCATCGCGGCGATCGAGGCGCAGACCCCGCTGTGGGAGCCGGGTACGGCGCACAGCTACCACTCGATGACCTACGGGTGGCTCGTCGGCGAGGTCATCCACCGCGTCACCGGTCAGCTCCCCGGCGCGTACTTCCGCGACACCGTCGCCGGCCCGCTGGGACTGCGTACCTGGCTCGGGCTGCCCGCCGCCGAGCGCGACGGCGTCGCCTGGAATCTGGCCCCACCACCGGACGCCGATCCCTTCGTCGACCCGGTCGCCGAACGGGGGATCACCATGGGCGGCGCGTTCGCCTTCCCCGCCGACGCCGACGGTCTGGTCAGCTTCAACGACCCGGACATCCAGGCGGCCGGCATTCCGGGCGCGGGAGCGGTGAGCACCGCGGACGGCCTCGCGCGCCTCTACGCGGCCTGCGTGTCCGACGTGGGCGATGGACCCCTGCTCACCCGGGCCTCGGTCGACGACGCGGTCGTCGTCCGCTCACGGGGCCAGCAACGGCACGGCCCGCCCGACACCGGCCAGCGCTGGGGCACCGGTTTCCTGCTGCACTCCGAGCCGGCCCGGCCGCTGCTGGGGGAGCGCAGCTTCGGCCACGACGGGGCCGGCGGCAACCTCGCCTTCGCCGACGCGTACCACGAGGTGGGGTTCGGCTACGTGGTCAACCAGATGTACGGCGCGGGCGACGAGCGCGCCAACCGGCTCACCGCCGCGGTCCGCTCCTGCCTCGACGCCTGACGCGGGGTAGGCGCACCCCCATGACGGCGAGCACCCCCGGGGCGCGCGGTGGTCCGCGCGGCCCCGGGGGCGCTCAGGGGGTGAGCTGAGAGGGGACGGGTCAGCTCGCGGTGCAGGTAGGAGTCGCGGACGGACCGGCGCCGGTGCCCTGGAAACCGAACTCCGTGCTGCCGCCCGCACCGATCTGGCCGTTGTAGTCGACGTTGCGGAAGTCCACCGCACCCGAGGAGCCGCTGGCCTGCGCGCTCCACGTGTTGGTGATGGCGGCGCCCGAGGGCAGCGTGATCCGGACCGACCAACCCCGTACGGCCGTCGAGCCGGCGTTGACCTTGACCGTGGCGACGAAGCCACCGTTCCAGGAGTTCAGCGACACCGAGGCGGTGCAGCCGCTACCGGTGGGCGGAGGAGTGGTCGGCGGCGGCGTCGTGGGCGGGGGGGTGGTCGGCGGGGGAGTGGTCGGCGGAGGGGTGGTGGGCGGCGGCGTGGTCGGGGTGCCGGTGCCCGCGTTGAGGGCGTTGAGGACGGAGGTGTACGCCGCCTTCTTGTTGCCCGACCGGTCGAACAGCAGCGGGTTGTCGTTACTGCGCCACGAGTCGCTGTCCCGTACGCCCCACACCGTGATGCCGGTGCAGCGGGCGATGGCCATGCAGGCCCGGGTCACCTGGGCGTAGGCGTTGGCCTGGTTGGAGCCCTGGGCGATGTCCAGCTCGGTGATCTGGACGTCGACGCCGAGGTCGGCGAAGCGCTGCAGGTTGGCCTGGTAGTCACCCGGCACCGAGGTGCCCAGGTGGGACTGGAAGCCGACGCAGTCGATCGGCACGCCGCGGGACTTGAAGTCGCGGACCATGTTGTAGATGCCGGTGGACTTCGCGTTGATGCCGTCGGTGTTGTAGTCGTTGTAGCAGAGCTTGGCGCCCGGGTCGGCGGCGCGGGCGGCCCGGAACGCCACCTCGATCCAGTCGTTGCCGGTGCGCTGCAGGTTCGAGTCGCGTCGACCGCCGCTGCCGCCGTCGGCGAACGCCTCGTTCACCACGTCCCAGGCGTAGATCTTGCCCCGGTAGTGGGTGGCGACCTGGGTGACGTGGTTGATGGCGGCGTTGCGCAGCGCGGTGCCGGACATGCCCTGCGCCCAACCCGGCTGCTGCTGGTACCACAGCAGCGTGTGGCCGCGGACGATCATGCCGTGCGACTGGGCGTGGGCGACGATCTGGTCCCCGCCGCTGTAGTTGAACCGGCCCTGCTGCGGCTCGGTGGCGTCCCACTTCATCTCGTTCTCGGGAGTGAGCTGGTTGAACTCCCGGTTCACGATGCCAGCGAACTGGCTGTCGGACAGCTTGAAGGCCGGTACCGCGGCGCCGTAGTAGCGGCCCTTCTCGGCCGCCGAGGCGCCCAGCGTGGTGCCGGCGTTGGCGGCCGAGGTCACCGCCACCGTCGCGGCGACCGCCGCGAGGGTGGCCGCGAGCGGCACCAGCACCCGACGGCCCCGGAGGAGGGGTCGCGGTGTGCGTTCGTCGGGGATCTTGTCCATGGTCCTGCCTTTCGACAAATGGTGGCGGCGGAGTCGAGGTCGGGCGGCCCGATCGGCGAAGGGCTGCCGGGGGTCGTGCGGGGCGAGATTCGGCGGTGCCCGGGATGGTCCGACGGGTCGACAACGGTGCTGCCTGCGGGGTAAACGTCACAATGGACTGCCGCGTGCGCGGACGCGGGAATGACGTACGCCGGACAGGTGTGGCTCGGACAGCTCACCGGCCGTCGACCGGGTCGTGGGACCCGATGCCCTTCGAGGTGCCGGTGGTTCCGAACGGGAGGGACGTGCCCTCGACTCCTTGGCGGAACATAGCATGTTATCGATAACATGCTCAAGGCGACCGGTGGCCGTGCGGCAGACCCCTCCGTTGACGACGTCGGTCGCCGTCCCGGACCGGACACGGTTAGCGGGTCTTTTGGTCGGACGTATCGTGCCCGAGGTGCGAATAACGATGCCACAACATGCCGGTAAGACCTTGGCAACACGAGTGTGACCATGGCAAGGTAACGCCTGATCATTGCAAACATCTGATCTATCGTGCGGGCGCTACGGGGCGTGGCCCGTGCGTGACTTCCTGGGGAGGTCCGGTTGCGAGCGAGAGCGTCAATCACCGGCGGCGGCGCGTGCCGAGCCGGGCGAGACACAGTGGACGACGGCCGGGCCCGGCGATGAGCGCCGTCGAGGCGACCGACCAGGCCCACGGCGGCGCGCTCAACGACTGGTTGCGCGAGCGGATCTCCCACGCGCTGTCCGAGTTCACCGCCGCGACCGCGCTCGTCGTCCTGTTCGTCGCGCTGAGCTTCGCCAGTCCCTACTTCCTGACGGCCGACAACCTGTTCAACATCGGCGCGCAGACCGCGGTGATCGCCATCATCGCCGCCGCCCAGACGATGGTCATCATCACCAAGGGAATCGACCTGTCGGTCGGCTCGGTCGCCGCGCTCGCCGGCGTGGCCGGCGCGATGGTCGTACGGGACCTGGGCTTTCCGCTCCTCGCGGCCACGGCGGTCGCGATCGGTGTCGGCGCTCTGGCGGGACTGCTGAACGGGTTGCTGGTCACCGTCGCCCGGATACCCCCGTTCATCGCGACGCTGGGAACGATGTCGGTCGGGCGGGGCCTGGTCTTCATCATCACCGGCGCGGTCGGCGTCTACGGGCTGCCCAAGTCGTTCCAGCTGCTCGGCAACGGCGAGATCATCGGCATTCCGTTCGCGGTCGTGATCACCGCCCTGGTCGCTGTCGGGGTTGCCTTCCTGCTCTCGCAGACCCGCTTCGGGCAGTACACCTACGCGATGGGCTCCAACCTGGAGGCCGCCCGCCGCTCGGGCATCGCGGTGGGGCGCTACCTGACCTACGTGTACGTCCTGGCGGGTGTCCTGGTCGGCCTCGGCGGCATGATCGCCGCCTCCCGGGTCAACTCCGGGCAGCCGAACTACGGCATCTCGCTGGAACTCGACGTCATCGCCGCCGCGGTCATCGGCGGCGCCAGCCTGTTCGGCGGGCAGGGCCGGATCGTCGGGACCATCATCGGCGCCTTCCTCATCGCCCTGGTCCGCAACGGCGCCGTCCTGCTCGACATCAGCATCCACTACCAGCAGGTGATCGTCGGCCTGATCATCTGGGCTGCCGTCTACTTCGACCAGTACCGCCGTCGGCGGCTGGAGTCACGGGGCTGATCTGCCGTTCCCGCAGCTCACCAGAGGAAGGACGCACACCATGGCACACACCACCATCCGCCGACGTCCCCGGGGTCACCTCCTGCGCGCGCAGGCCGTCCTCGCCGCCGCCGCGGCGGCGGCGCTGCTCAGCGCCTGCGGCGGAGTCGAGGTCCGCGACGGAGGCGACGGCGCGACCAAGGACGCCTCCGGGCCGCTGAAGCTCGCCGTCGTGCCCAAGGCCGTCGGGGCCGACTACTGGAACACGGTGAAGGCGGGCGCCGAGTGCGCCGCGCAGCGCGCCGGCAACGTCACCGTCCAGTGGGACGGGGTGACCACCGAGACCGACGTCGAGGGTCAGGTCAACCTGATCCAGAACTTCGTCACCAAGAAGGTCGACGGGATCGTCTACGCGGCCACCGACTCCCGCGCGTTGGCACCCGCCACCGACCAGGCGATCGGCGCGAACATCCCGGTCGCGATGATCGACTCGGGCACCAGCCCGCAGCCGTCGAGCGTGCCGCTCTTCGCCACCGACAACAAGGCCTCGGCCGTCGAGGCGGCCAAGCTGCTCGCCACCGAGCTGGGCCCCGGCAACCACGACGTGGCGCTGGTGGAGTTCCAGCCCGGCTCGCAGACCAACACCGAGCGGGTCGACGGCTTCAAGGAGGGCCTCAAGCAGTTCCCCAACCTCAAGCTGGTCGGCCAGCAGCCCAGCCGCAGCGACGTCAACGAGGCGCGGCGGGTCACCGAGAACATCCTCACCGCGAACCCCAACCTCGCCGGCATCTTCGCCGCCAACGAGCCGAGCGTGCTCGGCGCGGCGCAGGCCATCCAGGCGGCGGGCAAGTCCGGCAAGGTGGTCATCATCGGTTGGGACGCCGCCCCGGACGAGATCGCCGGACTGCGCAACGGCCAGATCTCGGCGCTGGTCGTGCAGAATCCCTTCAAGATGGGCTACTTCGGCGTCGACAAGATGGTCAAGCACCTCCGGGACAAGGCGCCGCTGGCGTCGGCGGACACCGGCGTCACCTTCGTCACCAAGAAGAACATCGACTCGCCGGAGATCAAGGCGGTGCTCGAGCCCAGCTGCGCCAACCCCCCGGTGCAGTGATGGCGACGACCTCCGCGCCGACGACCGACAACGACCAGCGGCGGTCTCCCGAGGAGCCGCCGGTGCTCGAAGCCCGGGGGATCGTCAAGCGGTTCGGCCACGTCGAGGCGCTGCGCGGCGCCGACTTCACGGTCCACCGGGGCGAGGTCGTCGCCCTCATCGGTGACAACGGCGCCGGCAAGAGCACGCTGGTCAAGACGCTCTCCGGCGTGCACGCGCCGGACGAGGGCGAGATCCGGGTCGGTGGTCGCCCGGTCCACTTCTCGACTCCGGTGGACGCCCGGCGCGCGGGGGTGGAGACCGTCTACCAGGATCTCGCGGTCGCCGACGACCTCAGCGTCGCCGCCAACCTCTACCTCGGGCGGGAGATCCTGCGGTCCGGGCCGCTCGGTCGGCTGGGGCTGCTCGACAAGCGCGCCATGCGCCAGGGCGCAGCCGTGGCCCTCGACGAGTTGGGCGTACGGATCCCACGGGTCACCACGCCGATCGCGATGCTGTCCGGCGGGCAGCGGCAGTGCGTCGCGGTGGCGCGGGCGATCATCTGGGCGACGAACGTGGTCATCCTCGACGAGCCCACCGCGGCGCTGGGCGTCGTGCAGACCGAGCGGGTGCTCGACGTGGTGCGGCGGGCTCGTGAGGCGGGCATGTCGGTGGTGCTGGTGAGCCACAACATGCCGCAGGTTCTGGAGATCGCCGACCGGGTGGAGGTGCTGCGTCTCGGCCGGCGGGCGGCTCGGCTGCGTGCCGACGAGGTCAGCACCGACGATCTGGTCGCGGCGATGACCGGAAGCAAGAGCGACGAGCGGTGACGGGGGTCGCCCGCCCGTGAGCGCGCGCGGTGCACCGGGAACGGTGTCACCGACGAGCGGCACGGGCGGGCGATCAGTCGACGGCGCCGGTCAGCCCTCGTCGGGCAACCCCTGGAGCGACTCCTCCACACCGATCAGGTGGTTGGCCATCCGGGTGCGGGCCCGCTCCGGGTCGCGCGCCCGGAGGGCCTTCAGGATCGCCACGTGCTCGTCGTGGGTACGCCGGTCCGCGCCCTCCTCGTGCAGGCTCCGCCAGAGCCGCCCGCGCAGGGTGCGCCCGGCGAACGCCTCGATCAAGCCGATGAGCACCGGGTTGTCGGCGTGTGCGGCGATGATCCGGTGGAATGCGATGTCGATTTCCATGATGCGCTCGTGGTCCTGCGGTGACCGGCCGGCAATCCGGGCCGCCTCGTCGAGCAGTTCGGCGGCCTGCGCCAGGGCCTCGTCGGTGATCCTGGTCGCGGCCAACCGGGCGGCCTCGCATTCGAGCAGACGGCGGACGGTGTGGATGTGCCGTCCGTCGCCCTGC
Source organism: Micromonospora sp. NPDC049801 (assembly GCF_040656575.1). Lineage (NCBI taxonomy): Bacteria > Bacillati > Actinomycetota > Actinomycetes > Micromonosporales > Micromonosporaceae > Micromonospora > Micromonospora sp. NPDC049801. The sequence continues at coordinate 220,407 of NZ_JBFAMS010000003.1, forward strand.
CCCTGGAAGTCGACCACGAAGCCCATCGGGGCCAGCAGTTGCGGCGCGTCGAGGTTCGTGACGTACGTGCCGTCACCCTGGCGGATGTTGACGATGCCGAGGATCGACAGCGCGGACATCCCCTCGCGCAGCGAGCCCCGCGAGACGCCGAGGGATTCGGCGAGGTCCTTCTCGATGGGCAGCCGGTCCCCGGGCTTGAACGTCCCTTCCAGGATCATCCGCTTGATGCCGTTCACGACCTCGTCGGTGCGGGACATGACACCTCCTAGCGGCCGGCGGGGGTGGCGGCTCCACCCGCGATGACGTACGGCTCCGGAGATGACACGGTAGCCGCCTCGGCCGAGGCCCAGTAGCGGCCGTCCGGGAACCGGTACCGTTCGATCGACTCGGGGTGCATGCGGGTGGAGTAGCCGGGCGCGTCGGGCAGGACGTATCCGCTGCCCCAACCGGTGTCCCGGATGACGCACGGATCGGTGAAGTGCTCGTGCAGGTGGTCGACGAACTCGGTGACGCGGCCGGTGAGATCCCCCGACACCGCGACGTAGTCGAGCACCGACACGTGTTGGACCATCTCGCAGAGCCCGACGCCGCCCGCGTGCGGGCACACCGGGACGCCGAACTTCGCGGCGAGCAGCAGCACCGCGACGATCTCGTTGACGCTGGCCAGCCGGCCGGTGTCCAACTGGCAGAAGTCGATGGCCTCGGCCTGGAAGAGCTGCTTGAACATCACCCGGTTGTGGCAGTGCTCGCCGGTGGCGACGCCGACGGGAGCGACGGCGCGGCGCACGGCCGCGTGGCCCAGGATGTCGTCCGGGCTGGTCGGCTCCTCGATCCACAGTGGGGTGAAACGGGCCAGCGCCCTGACCCACTCGATGGCCTGGTCGACGTCCCACACCTGGTTGGCGTCGAGCATCAGGTTGCGGTCCGGGCCGAGGATCTCCCGGGCGATGGTGCACCGGCGGATGTCGTCGTCGAGGTCGGCGCCCACCTTGAGCTTGACGTAACCGTAGCCGGAGTCGACGGCCTCCTGGCACAGCCGGCGCAGCTTGTCGTCGCCGTACCCGAGCCAGCCCGCCGAGGTGGTGTAGGCCGGGTAGCCGGTGCGGGCCAGCTCGGCGAGGCGGTCGGCCTTGGTGCTCTGCTGTGCCCGCAGGATGGCCAGCGCCTCGTCCCGGGTCAGCGCGTCGGACAGGTAACGCAGGTCCGCGATGTCGACGAGTTGTTCGGGGGACATGTCGGTGAGCAGCCGCCACAGCGGCTTGTCGGCCAGTCGCGCGACCAGATCCCAGGCCGCGTTCAGCACGGCCGCCAGGGACAGGTGGACGACGCCCTTCTCCGGGCCGAGCCAGCGCAGCTGGGTATCGGAGGTGAGCAGGCGGTAGACCGCGCCCATGTCGGCGGCCATCGTGGCGACGTCCAGGCCGACCAGGCGGTGGGCCTGGTGGGCCGCCGCCGCCACGACGATGTCGTTGCCCCGACCGATGGTGAAGGTGAGGCCGTGACCCGCCAGCGGTACGCCGGCGCTGTCGACGCCGTCGGTGTGCAGGATGACGTAGGCCGCCGAGTAGTCGCCGTCCTTGTTCATGGCGTCGGACCCGTCAGCGGTCAGCGAGGTGGGAAAGCGGACGTCCTCGACGGTGACGCCAGTGATCTGCGGCATGCGCTCCTCGCCCGGCTCGGCTAAAGATCAGATGATCATTCGGAGTATACGGAGGGCGGTTTGGATGCGTCAACGACGCCGTGGGGCCTATACGCATAGACATCCAACGTTTCCTCGCGCTCTCCGCGACGGACCGCGCCGGTTGCTCGCGGCGGCTCACGCCGTTGCGGTCCGGTTGCGGTAAGGGAACCTGCGAGTTGCTGGGAAGGTTCGACGTTCACAATCGCGGCCGGTTGAACCGACGCGGCGAGCTGCCACCATCGAATCGATACATCACATCTTTCGACGAGCGGACGCCGGGACGTGCGGGACGCCGGTGAGCGCGGCGGAAGGCCGGTGTCCCCGCACGGTACAACTGTCTGACACACCAGACCCGCGACACCATGGAGAGAAGATCGGAGCCCACCCGTGGCCGAGACGACCCTGCGACCGATGAGCCCCGGCGACGCGGACCGCGTCCTGGCGATCTACCAACTCGGCCTCGACGGCGGCGACGCCAGCTTCGAGGTCACCGCACCGACCTGGGCGGCGTTCGACGCCAGCCGGATCGCCGCGCACCGGTTCGTGGCGGTCGCCGACGGCCTCGTCCTCGGCTGGGTCGCCGTCACGCCGACGTCGAGCCGTCCGGTCTACGCCGGCGTCGTCGAGCACTCCGTCTACGTCGACCCGGCGGCTCAGGGGCGCGGGGTCGGCCGGCTGTTGCTCGACGCGCTGATCACCTCGACCGAGGGCGCCGGCATCTGGACGATCCAGTCCGGCATCTTCCCCGAGAACACCGCCAGCCTGGCCCTGCACCGCCGGGCCGGCTTCCGGGTCATCGGCGTACGCGAACGGATCGGCCGCCACCGCGACCGCTGGCGTGACGTCGTGCTGCTGGAACGCCGCAGTCCCACCGTCGTCTGACCGGAACCCGTCCGTGCGCGGACACCCCCGCGGCGTCCGCCGGGCACCGGGTCCGCGGGCGTCGCCACCGTCACCGTCGGCTGGCGCAGGCGACGCAGGTACGCGCCGACGGGCGAGCCGCGAGCCGTTCGGCGGGGATCGGGCGGGAGCACCGTTCGCAGACGCCGTAGGTGCCCGCCGCGACGCGGCTCAGCGCCTCGTCCAGTTCGGCGACGCGTCGACGGGCCGCGGCCAGCACGGCGCTCAGTTGTGCCCGCTCGAACGCGATCGTGCTGCCCTCGGGGTCGTGTTCGTCGTCGGCGTTCGAGGACCGGGACGCCTCGAACAGGCTCCGCAGGTCGCCCTCGAGCGCGGCGATCTCGGCGGTGGTCTCGTCGCGTCGACGGTGCAGATCCGCACGAATCGCGCTGGGGTCGGTGTCCATGACGGTTCCACGCTACGCGCGGGGAACGATCGCGGGGTCAGCGTTCGGAGCGCACCTGGACGCGATGCGGCCGGCCGTGCGCGTCCTCCCGGTCGATCCGCAACTCCCGCTCCAACTCGCCGATGACCGCGCGCAGGTCGTCCAGCCGCTGGGTGAGCGCGATGCGGTCCACCTCGTCGGGGATGCCGTCACCGTCCTCGTCGTAGCCGGGGGCCAACCGCTCGGTCATCTCCAGACGACGGGCCTCCTCCATGGAGTTCACGATGACCGCGATGAGGATGTTGAGCAGCAGGTTGACGGTGATCACCACGTAGCTGACGTAGTAGAGCAGCGTCCACGGCGAGATGGCCAGCCCCTGCTCGATGAGGTCCGGCAGCGTCTCCAGCGACAGCAGCACGAACAGCGTCAGCAACGACCTGCCGATGTCCCCGTACTCGTCGGGATACCGGTCGCCGAAGATCAGCCAGCCGGCCATCCCGTACACGTAGAGCGTCACCACGGCCAGCGCGAGGAATCCGGTGACGCCGGGCAGACTGCGCCACAGCGCGGAGACAATGGTCCGCAGGCCCGGCGAGAACCGCACCAGCCGGACCATCCGGGCGACCCGCACCACGCGCAACAGCGCCGCGTCGCCGTGCAGGCCCGGAACGAAGATGGCGGCGATCACGAGGAAGTCGAAGACGTTCCAACCGTGCCGGAAGAAGTCCTGTGGACGCCGGCCGTACGCGGCCAACCGGACGCCGATCTCGATGGTGAAGACGGCGCGGAAGAACAGCTCCAGCCCGTGCAGCGCGCCGCTCGCGGGGAACAGCCCCTCGTACGTCTCCACACCGAGGACGATCCCGTTGGCGAGGATGACGACGACGATGCCGATCTCAAAGGGACGCGACCGGGCGAGCCGCGCGCAGGCGTCGGCGACCGTGGGCCGGCGACGGTCGGGGCGTGACCGATCACCTCGCTGCGCGGGAGCGGGCGCACCGCTCACCAGGCGGCCGATCTGTCGGAGCGTGCCAGGGTCACCGCCAGGACCCACCCTTGGTCGTGGTGGCGGCGCGGAAGCATGGCGACCACCCTAGGCCGCGTTTTCAAAGGTCCACAACCATTGGCGTAGCGCGGTGATAGTGACGGTGGCCTGGAACGACTGACAGCTGGGCTTACCGGAGCCCAGGTGACGGTCCTGGACGTTCTCGATCTCGCACCGAAGGTACGTTCTCGTACCGACCGAGTGGACGTTGGACTTCGCGACGCCGCAGGGCAGGGCCGGCAGCCCGCAGTTCGCCCAGACCGACCTGGCGCGCTGCGACGGCGACCGCCACAGGTTCTGCGCTACCTCCCGCACGAGCGCGAGGACGCCCTCATGCGCGAGTTGGGGCTCACCGGCTGACGGTCCATGGCGAACACGTCGTCGGCCCGCCCCTGGTGGGGAGCGGGCCGACAACGGGAGGTGGCCCGGCCGGGATCACACCGGCCGGGCCCACCGATCAGGACTCCAGGCGGCGACGCCGGGCGAGGAAGAACGCGACCGCGCCCAGGACGACCATCACACCTCCGACGCCGGTCATGGCCGGGACTGCACCGCCGCCGGTGACCGGCAGGATGGGTTGCTCGCCGCCCCCACCAGGTCTGCCGGGGCTGCCGGGTGCGCCAGGACTGCCGGGTGCGCCAGGACTGCCGGGTGCGCCGGGGCTACCCGGTGCTCCAGGGCTCCCCGGTGCTCCAGGGCTGCCGGGTGCGCCAGGGCTGCCGGGTGCGCCAGGGCTGCCCGGTGCTCCAGGGCTGCCGGGTGCTCCGGGGCTGCCCGGTGCTCCGGGGCTGCCGGGGGCGCCGGACGGGCCGGGTGCGCCGGACGGGCCGGGTGCGCCGGGGCTGCCGGGTGCGCCAGGACTGCCGGGTGCACCAGGGCTACCCGGTGCTCCGGGGCTGCCGGGCGGGCCGGACGGGCCGGGCGGGCCGGACGGGCCGGTGGGCCCGGGTGGGCCGGTCGGTCCAGGCGGGCCCGTCGGCCCGGCGCAGTTCGGTGCGCTGATGACGTTGGTGTCGAGGGTGACGGCGGCGGTGCGCGCCAGCGCGCGGCCCTGGAGGGTCGCGCCCGTGGCCATCGTGATCGCGGCCTGAGCCATGATGGTGCCCACGAAGGTGGTGCCGGTGCCGATCGTCGCCGAGCTGCCGATCTTCCAGAACACGTTGCAGGCCGACGCCCCGTTGGTCAGGACGACGCTGCTGTTCGACGCCGTCGTCAGCGAGGAGTCGACCTGGAAGATGAACACGGCCGACGGGTCGCCCTGGCCGTTGAGCGTCAACGTTCCGGTCAGTTGGGCGGCCCCGATCCGGTAGACCCCTTCGTTGAGTGTGTTGCCACCCAGCTCCGCCGGGAGGTTGGTGAACGGGGTCCGGCCGGCGGCGTCGTTGAAGGCGGTGGTCAGGTCGCTCTGAGCCTGGAGCGCGACCGCGTCGCCGAGGTGCACCTCCCCGCCGATGGTGGCCGTTCCGAAGCCGGACGCGGTGTTTCCGGGGAACCGCCCGAGGCTCTGGGCCAGGAAGCTGGGGCCGGTGTTGGTGGGCTCCGCTCCGGCGAGGACGGAGAAGTCGGCCGCCGTCCCCAGGTTGACCGGTGCTTCCTGCGCGTTTGCTGCGGTCGAGCTGAAGAGCAGCAGGCTGGCTGCCACCGTGGCGGCTGCGCCAGTCGCGAGCGACGGCAGGACCACCCGCCGCCGTAGCCAATTCTTGGGTTTAGCTGTCACAGAACACCCTCCGTGGGTACTACTCGCAGGAGACGTCCAACGAGTGGCGTCCTGCGTGATACGGCCTGAATGACGCCGATGAAGCGCGCTGACCACCACATCACGTCAAATGGTCCAATGAGGGATAATTAGGACAATAGCCCAAGCCGATCTGTCCGATCGGACTGACATTCGTATTCGTATTCGTCGGTTCTGGGAGTAGCGGTAGCGGTCGGGTCCCGGCCCGAGAAACCCCCGCCTAAGGAGTGGCCCGCCGCGCGACCCCGCGCGGTGCCTGCCGGGCGGACCCCGTCAGCGGCTCTAGAGTGGGTCGGTGACCGACGCAGCCAGGAGGTCCGGAGACCGCGAGGCCGGTCGGCAGCCGATCTGGGCCAGACCCGAACGGGGAACCCGTGGCCCCGCGCCGACGCACAGCCGGGAGGCGATCGTCGCGGCGGCGATCACCCTGGCCGACACCGAAGGGCTCGCCGCGGTGTCGATGCGGGCCGTCGCCGCGGCGCTGGGCACCGGCGCCGGATCGCTCTACCGCTACCTGTCGTCCCGTGACGACCTGCTCGACCTGATGACCGACCGTGTCGTGGGGGAGCTGCGGCCGTACCCGCCGGAGCAGGCCGACTGGCGGGACGAGATGCTGCTGGTTGCCCGCCGGCAGTTGGGCTTGTTCCGCGCCCACCCGTGGCTGGTGGACGTGATCCAACGGCCGTCGGGCGTCGGTCCCGAGAGTCTGGCCTGGTTCGACAACTGCATCCGGATCCTGGAACCCGTGCGCTGCGCCGTCAGCGCCAAGTTCGAGGCGATCGCCGTGCTGACCGGCGTGGTGAGCTTGTTCGCCCGCAGCGAGGCCGCCGCCGGGTCACCCGGCTTCGCGGGCGTCGACCTCGGGGCGTACCCACATCTCGTCGCGGCCCTCGGCCGGGTCGGGCCGCCGACGCCCCCGACGGACCTCTTCGAGCGGACGCTGCGCAGCCTGCTGACCGGCCTGCTGACGCCGGCGTCCGCCGATTGAACGGGCGGGCGACGGAGGGCGTGCCCCCGTCGCCCGCCGGCACAACGAACCCGGGCCCGAGTCAGGCGCGCGCGGCGCGGATGGCGTCGCGGAGCTCGGTCGTGGGTCGACCGATCAACCGGCTGAGGTCGTCGCTGTCGGTGGCCAGCTCGCCGATGGCGATCGAGTGGTCGAGGGCGGCCACGAACCCGGCGGTGCCGGCGTCGAGCCCGACGTTCCGCAGCGCGGAGGCCAGCTCGGCGGTCGACATGTCCCGGTGCACGACAGTCGTGCCGGTGAGCTCGGTGACGGCGTCGGCCAGCTCGTCGAAGGTGAACGCGGTGCCGCCCAACTCGTAGACCGTGTTGCCGCCCTCGTTCCGGGTCAGCGCCGCCGCGGCGGCGGCCGCGTAGTCGGTCCGGGGAGCGGCCGAGACCTTGCTGCCGCCGGTGGCGCCGAGGATGGTGCCACTCGCCAGGTACTGCGGGAGCTGATCGGTGTAGTTCTCGGTGTACCAGCCGTTGCGCAGCACCGTGTACGACAGGCCCGACGCGGCCAGCACCTCCTCGGTGGCCTTGTGCTCGGGAGCGAGCGGGTTCGTGGTCGTGTCGGCCTTCAGGATGCTGGTGTAGACCAGGCGCTGGACCCCGGCGAGCCGGGCGGCGTCGATGACCGCGGTGTGCTGGGGCACCCGCTGCCCCGGGGTGTCCCCGGAGATGAGCAGCAGGCGGCGTACGCCGGCCACGGCGCCGGGCAGCGTCGAGGGGTCGTCGTAGTCGGCCTGCCGGATCTCGACGCCGCGGGCGGCCAGGTCGGCGGCCTTCTGCGGGCTGCGGACGACGGCGGCGATCTCGGCGGCGGGCACACCGGCGTCGAGCAGGTGCTCGATCACCAGCCGGCCGAGGCGGCCGGTGGCGCCGGTGACGGCATAGGTGGGCATGGGGACCTCCGATAAGCGGTTACTTCTAGTAAGCACTTACGAATCTACAGCACAAGTCGTTGAGTAAGCCTCGGGTAGGCTGGTGACGTGACCGACGTGCCGGCCCACGACCCGGCGGGGCCTACCCAGGAATTCGTCAGCGATGTTTTCGCGCGGAGCTGCACCTCCCGTGCCGCCTTCGAGGACGTCACGTCGAAGTGGGCCTCGCTCGCCCTGCTCGCGCTCGGCGAGGGCAGCTACCGGTTCAACGCCCTGCGGCGGCGCATCGAAGGGGTCAGCGAGCGGATGCTCTCCCAGACCCTGCAGACGCTGGAGCGCGACGGAATGCTCACCCGCGAGGTGCTCACCGCGATCCCGCCGCGCGTCGAGTACACGCTCACCCCGCTCGGTGTCCGGGTCGCCGAGCAGCTCCGTGGCCTCGCCGACCTGCTGGAAGCCTCGGTGCCCGAGGTGCGGGCCGCCCGTGAGCGGGAGCGGCCCTGAGGGGCCGTCACGCGCTGGACGGGCACCCGCCTAGTTGGTGTCCTGGGCGCAGATCGTGGTCATCTCGGCGAGGTAGCTCGCGAGGGTGGGCAGGCCAGCCTCGGCGCGGCGGCGTTCGACGCCCGGCTCGTCCCTGATCGGGGTCGCCGGGACGGGACCGTCCGGCCCGCAGCGGATCTGTGTCCCGTACACCTGGGGCTCGCCCTTGGCCACGGCGACGCGGTCCTCGAGGTAGGCGAGGTTGCCCGGCGACGCCTGGCGGGCGGCGACGGCCGCGCGCAGCAGGTCCAGCGCCTCCTGTTGGAAGGCGGGGTCCAGGTCGGAGTGCTGGACGATGGCCCAGGCGGCGTTGCCCCCGTCCTCGCCCACGAGAGCGAAGGTCGGCCAGCCGTGGGTACGGATGATCTCTTTCAGCCGGAGGGTGCGCGCCTGGTCGGACTCGGTCTGCGGGGTGCCCGCACGGTCGGCCTGGTCGCGCTCCAGCATCGCGATCAACTCGTCGTGCAGCGCCTTGTCAAAGGCGGCGGGGGAGACGGAGGTTGCCGGGGACGGGGACGGGGACGGGGACGGGGACGGGGGCGGGGGGTCGCCCGTAGGGCCGTCGGTGGTCCCGGGCGAGGTGCCGCAGCCGGTGAGGAGCAGCAGGCACACAAGCGGCCGGGCGAACCTCGACGGAAGCCTCACAGCATCGATTTTCGTCGCCACCAGGACGTGTTCACAAGGTCCGCGCCGGGGCGACCTCAGGCGTGCAGCGTCTCGCGGGGCGGCACCCCGTAGCTGGCGTGGTACCAGGCGGTGAACCTGCTGTGGCTGGCGAACCCCCAACGGCTGGCGATGGCCGACACGGTCTCCCGTCGAGGGTCGGCCCGGACCAGGTCGTGGTGCGCCCGGTCGAGCCGGACCCGGCGCAGGTACGCCATCGGTGTGGTGCCGAGGTGGCGACGGAAGGCGAGCTGCACCGCGCGCAGGGAGACCGCGGCGGCGTTGGCGATGTCGGCGGCGCCGATGTCCCGGTCGGCGTTCTCCTCCATGAAGGCGATGGCGCGACGCAGGGTCGCGGTACTGGCGTCGTGGCGGTCCCGGGCGGTCTCGTCGGTGAACGCCGTGTTGGGAAAGATCGCGAGCGCCGCCGCGGCGAGCATGCGGGCGGCGCTGCCGATCACCAGCGGCTGGGCGCTGGCGGTCGGGCTGTTCAGGACGACGTCGTTCACGTACCTGGTGGTCCGTCGCCACTGCCGGGTGAGGGTCGCGTCGACGGGGCCGAGGTCGGTGAAACGGATCGGGCCGGGCCGCCGAGCCGGCGTGGCGGTCGCCACCTGTCTCAGTACCCCGAGGTCCAGTACGCAGAGTTCCACCTCGCCGGGTTCCCACCGCAGGCTGAACGGCTCGCCCGGCCGGTTGGTCAGGAACACGTCGCCGGGGCCGAAGCGGTGGGTCTCTCCCTGAGCGGTACGGCTGATCAGGGCGCTGCGGGTACGGCAGACGATCAGCCCGTCGATGTCGCCCACCTCGATGTCGAGATGGGCGCTCTGGCCGGTTGTGGCGAGGGCGAACGGCCCGGCGTCGACGCGCTGGTGGACGAGGTGGTAGCCGGTCTCGCCCGCGTGGATACGCAGGTCCGCGGTGTACGTGCTGGCCAGGAAGCGGTGGATGGCCGCCGGGTCGTGACTCTCGAATGCTCGGGCCTGCACTGGTGACGTCATCCGCTGTCTCCGTCCGAGAGGAGACCGCCGGTCGGATCGGGGCCGGCGGTGGGGTCGGGACGTGGCTGGGCGCACGTGCCGGTGATCGCGGCGCGTAGCCGACCGGGTTCGGCGGTGGTGGTGGCGTCATTCCCAGCAAATCACATATCCATTGATGGGAATTCCACCATACGGCAACCGGCCGTGCACGTCCGTCGATCCGCCGTTTTGCCGAGCCGACTTCGCTTTCCGGCTATCGCACGCGGCGATCCTGCGCCCGCTGTCCTAGTCGCCTCCGATGCGGCAGCGAAATCTTGTTCATGATCCCCCGGGCGTCCCGACGTCCGGGCCACAGCCGGAGATCCGGCCGACAGGCGGGGGTGAGTCGTTGGACGGTACCGATCCGGACCGCGTCGTACGGTTGGCGGTGGCCGAGGCGCTGGCGCGGGTGGCGGACGAGGACAGCCTGGGACTGGGCGAGGGCGACGCGCTGATGAGCCTCGGCGTCGCGCTGCGGGAGGTGCTGCGCCGCGCGCTCGACGACCGCGTCCCGCTGACCACGCCCGAGTTCGTCGACCTGTGCCGTGACCTACGGCTCAACCGCGACTCGTTCGACCTGCTCGGGCACTACCTGCTCACGGCATTGCTGGCCCACCACGTCGGGCCGGACGCCCTGGTACGCGTCGGGGCGCTCCTCGGCACCGTCCGGCGCTACCTGCCCGCCGCCCGGCCACCCGGACGACGCAACGAAGGGCCCGAGCGCCGGCGACGCGACGTCCGCGCGGACAACAGCGTCGTGGGCCGCTATCGCCGTGCCAAGCTCCCCGAGCACCTGCCCAACCCGCCGAGCTGGACGTGTACCGGCTGCGGCCGCGAGTGGCCCTGCGCGACCAAGCAGAGCCAACTGCTCGCCGAGTTCGGCGGGGCGCGCGCCTCCCTCGCCGTCTACCTCGGCTCGTGCCTCGTCGCCGCCGCCCAGGACCTGCCGACGCTGCCTCTGCCCAACGCGCGACACCGCTTCCTGGGCTGGCTGCCCCGCGCCCGGATCTGAGGACGGCGCGCCGCCGTGGCCACTGGGCAAAGAGGCATCGATACGATGGAATGTCCTGGACGCGCCGCACCCGGGAGGACACCGATGCCGACCGCCCGAACCCGCGCACGAAGCGCCGCCGCCCTGGCCGGCCTACTGGTCGCGGCGCTCGCCGCCGCGCCCGCCACCGCCGACCCGACCGACCGGCACCGTCCGACCCCACCCCACGTCGTCGGCACCGGTACGGTCCCGGCCTACTCCTATGCCAGGGCGATCCGGGAGAGCGTCTGGGTCGAGACCCGCGCCGACAGCGACGGCGACGGCGTCCGCGACCGGGTCGCGGTGGACATCGTCCGGCCCCGGGAGGCCGCCGCCGCAGGGATCCGGGTACCGGTCATCATGGAGGCGTCGCCCTACTACCTCTGCTGCGGCCGGGGCAACGAGGGCGAGTTCAAGGCGTACGACGCGTCCGGCGTCATCGCCTCGGTGCCCCTGTTCTACGACAACTACTTCGTCCCGCGCGGCTACGCCTTCCTCGCCGTGGACCTTGCCGGCACCGCCCGCTCGACCGGGTGCGAGGACGTCGGAGGCCCGGTCGAGGTGGGCAGCGCCAGGGCGGTGGTGGACTGGCTCAACGGCCGGGTCCGCGCGTACACCGCCGACGGACGACCGGTCGACGCCGGCTGGAGCACCGGCCGGGTCGGCATGATCGGCAAGTCGTGGGACGGCTCCGTCGCCAACGGGGTCGCCGCCACGGGCGTGCCGGGCCTGGCCACCATCGTGCCGGTCTCGGCCATCTCGAGCTGGTACGACTACATGCGATACCAGGGGACGCTGGTGTCGACCGACTATCCCGGCTGGCTGCACTCGGACGTCAGCAGCCGCCCCCAGTCCGCCTGCGCGGCGGTGCTCGCCCGGCTGCGGGCGGACAGCGCCGAGCAGACCGGCGACTACAACGGGTTCTGGGCGCAGCGCGACTACCGGCCGTCGGCCGACCGGGTGCGGGCCAGTGTCTTCGTGGCACACGGTCTCAACGACCTGAACGTCACCACGAACCAGTTCGCCCGCTGGTGGCAGGAGTTGGCCGAGCGGGGCGTACCCCGCAAGCTGTGGCTCTCCCAGGCCGGCCACCAGGATCCGTTCGACGTGCGACGCGCCGAGTGGGTGGCGACCCTGCACCGCTGGTTCGACTACTGGTTGCAGGGGTTGCCGAACGGGGTGATGGACGAACCGCGGGTCGACCTGGAGACCGCCCCCGGCAGGTGGACGACGCAGCGCGACTGGCCCGCGCCCGGCACCCGGGAGATGCGGGTTCACCTCGGCGTCGGGGACGGCGTCACCGGTACCCTCGGCGGCCGCGCCGCGCGGCCGGGCCAGGAGCGGGAGTACGTCGACGAGGCGCTGACCGAGGACGCGGTGGTCGCCGAGCCGAACAGCGCGACCGCCGGCCGGCTGGTCTTCCTCTCCGCTCCGCTGGACACTGCGCTGCGGATCTCCGGCAGCGCGTCGGTGCGACTGCGCGTCCGGGTGGATCGGCCGACCACGCAGCTGAGCGCCCGCCTGGTCGACTACGGCACCGCCGAGCGGAGCTGGTTCGGGGCGGTGCGGACGTTGGACACCGAGTCCTGCTGGGGTGCGTCCACCCAGGCCGACGACGCCTGCTACCACGACACCGAGGAGATCACCGAGGTCTCCGACCACGCGGTGCTGGCCCGGGGCTGGCTCGACGCCGCGCACCATCGTTCGCTGCGGTTCACCACGCCGCTGCGGGCGGACCGGTGGTACACGGTCACCGTGCCGCTGAACGCGTACGACGCGGTGGTGCCGGCCGGGCACGTCCTCGGCCTGGTGCTCGGTCAGAGCGACCCGGAGTTCACGATGGCCGAGGACCGGGACGCGACCGTCCGGGTCGACCTCGGGCGCAGCGAACTGGTCCTGCCGGTCGCCGGTCGGACCGGGTTGCCGGCCGTCGACGTCGCGCCGACGGTGGTCACCGCGCCCGCCGCGCCGTCGACGGCCGAATCGGCACGCGTGGAGCGGGGGCGCCAACGCCCCTGATCCTGTCGCCCCGCTGTCGTTTCGTCACCCAGCGCCCGCGCCGCCGTGCCCTTCAACGGGCTCGGCCAGGGAGTTCACCGGGTACCCGTCCGGCGTACGGCGGGCGTTCACCGACCTCTTCGAGGCTCCTTGATCGAAAGAGCATTCGCTTGATCGAGGAGAGGCTCTGACGTGAGAGACAAGCAAGCCGAAGAGGTCGAGCGCGCGCAGTTGTCGCGGCGCAAGCTGGTCAAGTACGCGGGTGTCGGCGCGACGCTGGCCGCCGCGAGTCCCCTGGTGGGCGGCGGCGCGGCGTGGGCCGACGAGGAGCGCCGGCCCGGCGATGACGAGGGCGACCGGGGCGGCGTCAAGAACCGGTCGTGGCGCGCGGGTGACCACCACGTCCACTCCGAGTACAGCGGCGAGTTCGACACCACCCGGAGCCCGATCGTCTTCCACAAGGGCGCGGACGCGGTCTACCCGATCGTCACCAACGCCATCATGGCCAAGAACTTCGGCCTGACCTGGGCGATGTGCACCGACCACGGTGGACCGACGCACTCGAAGGTCAACATCGAGCAGGCGTACCCCGACCTGCTGCGCTCGCGCAAGCTCGTCCCCGAGGTGCTCCAGTTCTGGGGCATGGAGTTCGACGCGCCCTCGCTGGACCACCACACGCTGATGATCCCGCGCCACGACGACGAGGCGAAACAGCTCTTCGAGCTGGAGAGCCGCTTCGCCAAGTACGACGCGTTCCCCACCGACCCGGCCCGCGACACCGAGGCCAAGATGGTGGAGTTCCTCAAGGTCGCCCGGGGCATGCCGCACAAGCCGCTGGTGATCGCCCACCACGCCTCCCGTTCGGCGCCCGGCCTCGGCGTCTACGGCCAGGACACCCCGCGCGAGTTCCGTAACGGCAACAACGCCGCGCCCGACGTGTACATCGGCTTCGAGGGCGCGCCCGGTCACCAGGCCGGTCCGCTCAACGGCGGCAAGCGCGGCGGGTACGGCAACCACCCCACCTACGGCGGCTTCGACCAGATGACCGCACGGGTCGGTGGCCTCTGGGACTCGCTCCTCGGCGAGGGTCGGCGTTGGTGGATCACCGCGACGTCCGACTCGCACGTGCACTGGACGCGCGGCGGCTCGGACTTCTGGCCGGGGGAGTACAGCAAGACCTACGTGTACGCGCGCCAGGACTACGGCGACATCATGGACGGCCTGCGCAACGGCCGGATCTGGGTGACCACCGGCGACCTGATCCGCAGCCTCGACGTGACCGCCACGTCGCAGGGCAAGACGGCTGAGGTCGGCGAGACCATCACGGTCAACCGTCGCAGCCGCACCGACGTCGAGATCGAGATCCGGTTCCGCCCGCAGGACGGGGTGAACGGCAACGGCGACCGGCCGGAGGTCCGCCGCGTCGACCTGATCGTCGGGCAGATCACCGGACCGAGCGCCAACCTGGACGCCGACACCAACCCCACCACCAAGGTGGTGGCCCGGTTCGGCCCGCGCGACTGGCGTCGGCAGGGTCACGACTACGTCATTCGGCACACCCTGCGCAATGTCGAGGCCGACACGTACGCCCGGGTGCGCGGCACCAGCACCGACGAGGCCGAGCCCCTCGCGGACGGTCTCGAGAGCCCGTGGGACGACCTGTGGTTCTACTCCAACCCGGTGTTCGTGCACGTCCGCTGATCCCGCCCCACCCTCCCTGTTGATCAAGAGGTTCGCGTCACCGCAGGCCTGAATCCTGACGCGAACCTCTTGATCAACGCCGTTCTGCGGGTGGGGCGGGGTGGATTTCGGTTACCGCTTCGCAGAGGTTGCGCAGGGGGTCGGTGGCCTGGGTGGAGCAGGCCACTCTTTGCAGCAGGGTGCGCAGGGTCGTCGACTCGGTCGGCGTGAGCGACCCCAACAGGTGCGCCTCCACCCGTCGTAGCGCCTCGCGCCGCTGCTCCCAGGCCGCCCGCCCGGCGTCGGTGACGTCCACCAGTCGGCTGCGCCGGTCGGACGGGTCGGCCCGCCGGGCCACGAAGCCGGGGCGTTCGAGGTCGTCGATCAGGTACGTCAGCACCGTGCGGTCGATCCCCAACTCCTCGGCGATCGCGCCCTGATTGCGACCCGGGCCGGTGACCGAGGCGGTGAGCACCTGATAGCCGCGCGGGCCGCCGGGAAAATCGGTCAGCGCGTGCTCGGCCGCTCGGACGTAGCCACGGAAGACGATCCCCAGCATCCAGCCCAGATCGTCGTCGAGCGGATCGGGCCGGTCCGGCCGGTCGGTGGCACCCGTCATACCCCGACGATAGCCGAAGTCACAGACCATGTTGGCAACAGATGTTCTGTCTGACATAAGGTTGGCGTCGCGACGCATCGCGCGACGCGGCGCGTACGACAGGAGGCTCGCACATGAGCGACTACGGCCACGACCTGGTCTTCGGCTCGTTCACCACGCCCGGCAACGACGACCCGGACCGCACCGTCGGGCTCGCCGTCCTGGCCGAGCAGGTCGGGCTGGATCTGGTCACCTTCCAGGACCACCCGTACCAGCCACGGTTCCTGGACACCTGGACGCTGCTGAGCTTCATCGCCGCCCGGACCGACCGGGTGCACCTGTCCGCGAACGTCACCAACCTGCCGCTGCGCCCACCCGCCGTGCTCGCCCGCAGCGTCGCCAGCCTCGACCTGCTCACCGGAGGTCGGGTCGCGTTGGGCCTCGGCGCGGGCGCCTTCTGGGATGCCATCGAGGCCATGGGCGGGCGGCGGCTGACCCCCGGGCAGGGCGTCCGGGCGTTGGAGGAGGGCATCGACGTCCTCCGGCAGATGTGGGACGCGCAGGCACGCGGCGGTGTGCGGGTCGACGGCGAGTTCCACCGGGTCATCGGCGCGAAGCGCGGTCCGGCCCCCGCCCACGCGGTGCCGATCTGGCTCGGGGCGTACAAGCCACGCATGCTCGCGCTCACCGGTCGTCGGGCCGACGGCTGGCTGCCCTCGCTCGGCTACCTCGAACCCGGTGACCTGGCCCGGGGCAACGCCGTCATCGACGACGCGGCGCACGAGGCCGGCCGTTCACCCGCCGACGTCCGCCGGCTGCTCAACATCTCCGGCACCTTCTCCACGGTGGGCCGTGGCCCGTTGCACGGACCCGTCGAGCAGTGGGTGCGGGAGCTGACCGAGTTGGCGCTGGGGGACGGGATCGGCACGTTCATCCTGGCCAGCGACGACCCCGACGACCTGCGCCGGTTCGCCGGTGAGGTGGCGCCCGCCGTGCGTGAACTGGTGGCGACCGAGCGCGACCGGGACGCCGCGTCGGTGCGTACCCCCGCCGAGGTCCTTGCGGACACGCAGCCGGCGGCGGTCGTCGCGCCCCCCGCGCCGCGGGGCCGGGCGCGGGTGAGCGCCGGCGCCTTCGCGGTGGTGCCGACACCCGATGACGGCCGCCGGCTCAGCGACCGGAAGGTCTGGGACGAGGCGGCCCGCCCCACCGGGCCGACGCCCGATCCCACCCGCACCTACACCGCGCACGAGCAGGCCACCGGCCAGCACCTGGTGCAGGTGCACGACGGGCTGCGCGCCGAGTTGGCGCAGATCCACGACCTGATCGAGCAGGTGGCGGCCGGCGAGATCGACGCCGGCGCGGCGCGGTCGCAGATCAACACGATGACCATGCGGCAGAACCGGTGGACGTTGGGGGCGTACTGCGAGTCCTACTGCCGCATCGTCACCACCCACCACACCATCGAGGACCAGGCGCTCTTTCCGCGCCTGCGGCAGGCCGACCCGCGGCTGCGCCCGGTCGTCGACCGGCTGGAGCAGGAGCACCACGTCATCCACGAGGTGTTGGAGGGCGTCGACAAGGCGCTGGTGGCGTACGTCGGTGCGCCGGACGGGCTGGCCGAGCTGCGCGCCGCGGTGAACCTGTTGACCGACGCCCTGCTGTCGCACCTGAGCTACGAGGAGCGGGAACTGGTCGAGCCGCTCGCTCGCCTGGGGGTGAGCTGACCGGGTTGCCCGGAGGGACTTGAGAGACTACTTTCGAAACATGTCTCTCAAGAATCCGTACGGGGATTTCGAGATCACCGAGCCGCAGGCCCTGCGGGCGTTGGCACACCCCGTCCGCCTGGCCATCCTCGACCGGCTCCAGCGACACGGCCCGTCCACCGCCACCGGGCTGTCGCCGCACGTCGGGGCCACGCCGTCGGTGGTGAGCTGGCACCTGCGCCACCTCGCGACGTTCGGCCTGGTCGCCGACGCCGACGGAAGCACCAGCAAGCGGGAGCGCTGGTGGCAGGCGACCGCCCGCGGGTTCCGCTTCAGCCTGCCGGACGACGCCGAGGGGCAGGCCGCGGCGCGGCAGCTCCGCGGCGAGATGTTCGCGCGGATCGCGGAGACGCCGCAGCAGTGGCTGCTGCACGACGAGCCCCGCCTGGAGGCCGAGTGGCGCGGGCTCGCCGGGGTGTCCGACACCCGCTTCGTCGCCACGGCGGACGAACTGCGGCACCTCGAAGAGGCGATCGAGGAGCTGCTCGCCCCGTACGTGCGGCGCAAGGACGACGACACGCCCCCGGCCGGCGCGCAGGTCGTCCGGATGCTGCGCTACCTGCTGCCCGAGGTCGCCGACGATCCGTCCGCGTCATGACCGCCGTCGACGCCCCGGCCGCACCGGCCCCGCACCGCGACCGGCGCTTCCGTACCTTCTGGATCGGTCAGACGATCACGGCGTTCGGCGACCGGATCAGCGAGCTGGCCCTGCCCCTGATCGCCGTTGCCCTGCTCGCCGCGACGCCCGTGCAGGCCAGTGTCCTCACCGCGCTGATCTGGCTACCCAACCTGCTGGGCCTGTTCCTCGGCGCGTGGGTCGACCAGCGCACCCACAAACGCCGCCTCCTGATCATCGCGGACCTGGTCCGCGCCGTCGTGCTGCTCAGCCTCCCGGTGGCGTACCTGTTCGGCGCGGTCACCCTGACCCAGCTCTACCTGGTGGCGCTGCTCACCGGCGCCGCAGCGGTGCTGTTCGCCCTGGGGCAGCAGGCGTTCTTCGTCGCCCTGGTGCCACGCTCGGCGTACGTGGAGGCCAACAGCAAACTCAGCGTGAGCCGGTCCCTGTCGTTCATCGTCGGCCCGGCCGTCGGCGGAGGACTCGTCCAGGCGCTCAGCGCGCCGGTGGCGATCCTCGTCGACGCGGTGTCCTTCCTCGCGTCCGCGCTGCTGCTGCGTCGTATCCCGGTCACCGAACCCCCGCCACCGCCACGGCAGACGTCCACCCTCGGAATGGTCCGCGAGGGCATGGCGCTGGTGCTGCGCCATCCGGTGCTGCGCGCCGCGCTCGGCTGCACCAGCACCGTCAACTTCTTCACCTTCATCGCGTCGGCGCTGCTGGTGCTCTACGCCAACCGTCAACTCGGCCTGTCGGCCGGCGCGATCGGCGTCGCGTTCGGCGTCGGAGCGCTCGGTGGCCTGGCCGGAGCGGCCCTGGCACCCCGCATCTCGCGCGCCATCGGGCTCGGTCGTACGGCGATGATCGGCGCGGTGGTGTTCCCCGCCCCGCTCGCGCTGACGGCGCTGATCAACGGCCCGACCTGGGCGAAGGTGGCCATGCTGGCGGCCATCGAGTTGGTGTCCAGCGTCGGCGTGATGCTGATGGACGTCAACCTCAACGCCCTGCTCGCCGCCGTCACCCCGGACGACGCGCGGGGTCGTCGAGCGGGCGCGTACAGCGCCGTCAACTACGGCATCCGGCCGCTCGGCGCGCTGGTCGGCGGCGTGCTCGGCACCACCCTCGGACTGCGGCCGACCCTGGTCGTCGCCGGAGTGGGCGGTGTGCTCGCCGTGCTGTGGCTGCTCGCGTCCCCGGTGCGCCACATCAGGACCCTCGACACCGTCACGCCGTGACCGTCCCGACTGGCCGTCGCCCGGCTTGTGCCGCTCCTGGCTGGCCGTCGCCCGGCTTGTGCCGCTCCTGACTGGAGGCAACTGCCTCCCGAGGCGTGATGCCTGTGAGTCATCTTGATGACTCACAGGCATCACGCTCATGGCACCGATGCCCCCGAGCCGACCTTGACGGCGTGCCGCACCGGCCGCCGGTCAGCTCGCCTCCGCCGCGAGCAGCGCGGCCAACTCGGCGGGCTGGGAGAACATCGGCCAGTGGCCGGTGGCCATCGTGAGGAGCCGCCAGCGCTCGCTGGCGAGCAGCGCCGCCACCGTGTCGTTGGGCTCGGGCCCGTCGAGCAGGCACTTGACGTACGTCGCCGGCAGGTCGCCCAGGTAACCGCTCAGCACGGCCGGCTCGGTCAGCGTGCGCCCCGGATGCGGGGTGGCGCCCTTGACCAGCCGCGCGATCTGCTCGTCGGTGAGACCCTGACCGTCGAACTCGGCTGGGGCGAGCGGCGGCCAGTCGCCGCCGTTGGCGGCGAGCACCGACTCGAACGCCGCCTGCCCCTGCCACCAGCCGGATGCGAACGACCCGCCGTCGACCGGCACCTCCGAGTCGAGGAAGACCACCCGGGTCAACCGGTCACCGATCCGCTCGGCGGCCTGCCCCACCGGGATGCCCGAGTAGCTGTGCCCGACGAGCACCACGTCGCGCAGGTCGCGGCGTTCGATCTCGTCGACAATGTCCCGCACGTGGGTCTGCTGGCCGGCCGGCACTCCCTGCCTCTCGGCGAGACCGGAGAGGGTCAGGGCAAAGGTCTGGTGGCCGGCGGCCCGCAGGGGCGGCGTCACCTCGTCCCACGCCCAGGACCCCAGCCACGCTCCTGCCACCAACACCAGATCAGCCATGGCCGGAACCCTACTGCGGCCCTGCGACAGGTGCGCGCGTCACGACCAGGTCCGGGCCTGGGCGTCGAACACCTCGGGTGGACTCTCGACCGGCAGGACGCAGAGCAGGTGCCCTCCGGGCGCCCGCAGGATGCGGCACTCCATCCACCGCGTCACCTCAGTGGCGCCCAGGCCGACCAGCCGGGCGGTCTCGGCCGCCACGTCGTCGGTCTCGATGTCGAGGTGGTAGCGCGGCGCGTCGTCGACGGCCTGGACGGCGGTGACCAGGCCCGGCACCGCCTCGTGCAGCCCCACGAACTGCGGCTCCTCCGGGTGGGACCGGGTGCCGACGCCCAGGGCCGCCGACCAGAACTCCGCCGCCCGCGCGGCCTCCGCCTCGGGCGCGTCGATGAGCAACGCGTACACACGGCTTCGATGCATGCGAGGCAGGATATCGACGATTCCTACCCTGTGCTGGTCGCGCCGAGGTGAGCGGCGATCTGGGCCGGCAGCGGGTAGGGAGGGAATATCGCCGTCAGGCGTGGTCCGTCGGTGGCGGGCCGGCGTCGACCGGCATCCGGTAGATCCGGATGGGGTAGGCGACGGCCGGATGCCCGCCGTTGAACCCGGCCGTCAGGTGCAGTTGGGCCGCCGGCAGCCAGAGCTGCCCGTCGGTGTCGAGCCACATCGCGTCCACCCAGTTCAGGCGTGGGTCCGCGACGAGCGTACGCACGCTGCGGTCCGGCCCCACCGCGAGGATGCGGCGGCTCTCGACATCGCTGACGTAGATGGTGCCGCGCGCGTCGATGGCCGTGCCGCCGGTGCTCGGGGTGTCCGACCAGGGCTCGACCCGCCGGGCCAACTCCTCGTCCGACAGCGTCGGGTCGTCCAGCCACCGGGTGCCGATCCGGGACATCCCACCCGAGGCCGGCTGGTAGTACAGCCACCGACCGTCCGGCGACACCTCCAGTTGGTCGGTGTGCAGGCACACCTCGGCCCCGCTGGGATCCCGCAGCGCCCGGCCGTCGGCGACCACCGGCCTGCCCACCGTGCTCGGGTGCCCGTCCAACACCCGTCGGCACGCGCCCGAGTCGAGATCCACGACGACGAGGCCGGGCGCGCCGGCATCGGTGACGTACGCGGTGCCGTCGTGGAACCGGACGTCGTCGACGTAGCTGTGCGGACGCACCGCGCCGTCGAGGTGGTAGACCCGGTCCACCCGGTCGCCGTCCACGTCGACCACGATCAACCGCGCCCCGCCGGGCACCTGGTCGCCGCCGAGCTGGGGCGACCCGGAGTCGACGATCCACAGTCGACCGTCCGGGCCGGCGCGCAATCCATTGACGTGCACGAACGTCCCGTCCGGCGGTTGGTCCCGCGCATTCCAGGCGGCGTCCGGGTACGGGTTGCGACGGCCGTCCGGCAGCGCCTCGACCACCTGCACACCCGGCCCGTCCGCCGACGGGTAGCTCAGGAAGACGCGCCCCCGCAGCGTGGTCACGCCCGTGCAGACCCGGTCCTCGACGAGTACCGGTGTCAACCGAGGATCCTCCTCGGTGGGAAGCATGGACATCGGCCCGCTCCTCACCCGACGGGCGACACCGCCGTACCGTCGATGGTCCGCCACCGTTGGCGCGGTATCCCCGTGCCGGCCCCGGCGAAACACCGCCCCCGCCACCGGGTCGGGTACGCCGGCCACACCGCCCCGGGCCGCCGGTGGTGCGCTCCCGACTGATCGGTCAGGATGGGACCGGGCGACGCCGGGCCGCCGCCCCGAGCCGACACACCCCAGCCCTGCCGAGGAGTTCCGTGCCGTCCACCCTGCTCTCCCGCCGTGACCTGGACTTCCTGCTGCACGACTGGTTGCGGGTGGCGCACCTCGTCGAGCGTCCCCGCTACGCCGAGCACTCCCGGGAGACCTTCGACGACGCCCTCGACCTCGCCGAGCGGGTGGCCACCGACCAGTTCGCCCCGCACAACCGGGCCGCCGACCTCGCCGAGCCCACGATCGACGGGAACCGCGTGCGGACGATCCCGCAGATCGAGGCGGCACTGCGCAGCTTTGCCGAGACGGGCCTGCTCACCGCCGCGATGGACGACTCCGTCGGTGGTCTGCAACTGCCGCACGCCGTCGCCGCGGCCTGCTTCGCCTGGTTCCAGGCGGCCAACGTGGCCACCTCCGCGTATCCGCTGCTGACCCTGGGCAACGCCAACCTGCTGCTGGCTCACGGCAGCGCCGAGCAGGTCGACACCTACGTCCGGCCGATGCTCGAGGGCCGGTTCTTCGGCACCATGTGCCTGTCCGAGCCGCACGCCGGCAGCTCACTGGCTGACATCGTCACCCGGGCCGAGCCGCAGCCCGACGGCACGTACCGCCTGTTCGGCACCAAGATGTGGATCTCCGGTGGCGACCACGAGCTGGCCGAGAACATCGTCCACCTGGTGTTGGCGCGGATACCCGGCGGCCCGCCCGGGGTGAGGGGCATCTCGCTGTTCGTCGTACCCAAGGTGCTGGTCGGCCCGAACGGCTCGCTGGGGGAGCGCAACGACGTGGCGCTGGTCGGGCTCAACCACAAGATGGGGTTCCGGGGCACCACCAACGCGCTGCTCAGCTTCGGCGACGGCGGACACACCCCGGGCGGCCAGCCCGGCGCGGTGGGCCACCTGGTCGGCGCGCCCCACCAGGGACTGGCCCAGATGTTCCACATGATGAACGAGGCCCGGATCGGCGTCGGGGCCGGCGCCACCGCGCTGGGCTACACCGGCTACCTCAAGAGCCTGGCGTACGCCCGGGAACGGCCGCAGGGCCGACCGGTCGGCGCGAAGGACCCGGCCACGCCGCAGGTGCCGATCATCGACCACCCCGACGTACGCCGGATGCTGCTGGCCCAGAAGAGCTACGTGGAGGGGGCGCTGGCCCTGGTGCTCTACTGCGCCCGGCTGCTCGACGAGGAGAAGACCGCGCCGACCGACGCGGACCGCGAGCGGGCGCACCTGCTGTTGGACGTGCTCACCCCGATCGCCAAGAGCTGGCCGTCGCAGTGGTGCCTGGCGGCGAACGACCTGGCCATCCAGGTTCTCGGCGGCGCCGGCTACACGCGCGACCACGACGTGGAGCAGCACTACCGCGACAACCGGCTCAACCCGATCCACGAGGGCACCCACGGAATCCAGGCGCTGGACCTGCTGGGGCGCAAGATGACCATGCACGGCGGCGCGGGCCTGCTCCTGCTGACCGAGACGATGGGGGACACCGTCGCGCGGGCGCGGGTGGCCGGCGGCGAGGCCGCCGAACTGGCCGAGCGGCTGGACACGGCGGTGCGACGGATCACCACCGTCACCCGGCGGCTCTGGGCCGGCGGCGATCCGGTGGTCGCCCTGGCCAACGCCAGCGCGTACCTCGAGGCGGTCGGGCACGTGGTGATCGCCTGGATCTGGCTCGAACAGGTGCTGGCGCTGCCGCTCACCGGAAGCGCCGATTCCTTCCACGCCGGGAAGCGGCAGGCCGCCCGCTACTTCTTCAGCGTCGAACTGCCCCGCACGGGACCCCAGTTCGACCTGCTGGACAGCCTCGACCGCTCCGCGCTCGACATGCGCGCGGACTGGTTCTGACCGTCACCGTCGACGGCCCTGGTGGTGCATGGCCTGCCGCCCCTTGACCACACCCAGGACGATCACGATCACCAGCGCGATCAGACCGATGATGATCAGCCAGCGGACGGCCTCGAGAATCAGCCCGAGCAGAATCAGCACGCCAGCCACCACGCCGACGACCCAGAGCAGGGCACGCATCGCGACCTCCCGTAACTCGGTCGCGGCGCGAGATGCGGCGACCCCGGGCCCCACCTTCCCGCCCCCGCGAAACCCAAACACCCCCCGGACGCCCACCCCTGCGCGATCTTGCACTTTCTGTCCCGGCAAAAAGGACTTCGGCCCGCATATCACCAACAGAATCTGCAAGATCGGCGAGGGGTTGAGGGCGAGGGCGAGGGCGGGGGCGAGGGCGAGGGCGAGGGCGAGGGCGAGGGCGCGTCAGCGCCGGGCGACGTAGACGGTGTTGGCGGACTGGCCACCGGTCAGCGGGTTGGCGAACGGCACGACGTGCGCCCGTACGGTCGTGAACACCTTCCCGAGCGCCGCGGTGAACGCGTCGTCCGGTGGGTCGTCCGACCAGAGCGCGAAGACACCCTCCGGACGGAGCAGCGCGGCGAGCCGACGGAGGCCGTCCGGGGTGTAGAACGGCGCGTGGCTCGGGTGCAGGACGTTGCGCGGCGAGTGGTCGACGTCGAGGAGGACCGCGTCGAAGCGCCGCCCGGGGGCCTCGGCGTCGAACCCCTCGTCGCCGGCCACGGCGGCGAAGAAGTCGGCCCGGACGAAGCGGGTCCGAGGGTCCTCGGCCAGCCCGGCCGCGAAGGGCAGCAGCCCTCGTCGGTGCCAGTCGATGACGTCCTCGATGGCCTCCACCACCAGCAGCGCCCGTACCCGTGGGTCGGCCAGCGCGGTGCACGCCGTATAGCCCAGTCCGAGGCCACCGACCACCACGTCGAGCGTGTCGCCGGTCAGTTCGGCGAGGCCGAGGCGGGCCAGCTCGATCTCGGCGACGGGGAAGAGGCTGGACATCAGGTACTCGTCGTCGAGCTTGACCTCGTACACCTCGACCTGGAGCGCCGGGTCGCGACGCCGCCGCAGGCTGATCGCGCCGATCGGTGTCTCCCGCCAGGCCAGTTCCTCGAAACGCGCGCCCACGGTGCCCTCTCGCCGCCGGATTCGTCCCCGAATGGTACCGACCGGGTTCCGCCCCGCCACGCAGGGTCCACGGGACATCGACGCAGCGCATATCCTGTGCCCGGTCGAACCAGCGGAAGGGACCCCATGCCGTCGCGGCAGGATCAGCTGCACTCCTACCAGTTCAGCGTCCAGCGGGCGGTCGCCGCGCTGGTGATGCGGGAGACCGACCCGGCCCAGTCGCCGTTCCGACGGCTGGCGGGCGCGGGCCTGGCCAGCGTCCTCGTCGCGGTGATCGGGCTCGGGGGCGCGGCGCTGTACGGCCTGTTCGCCGGTGGTGGCACCCGCTGGCGGGACCCGGGCGCGGTGATCGTGGAGAAGGAGTCCGGCGCCCGGTTCGTGTACCGCGAGCAGAAGCTGCACCCGGTGCTCAACTACGCCTCGGCGTTGCTGATCGTCGGCGCGGACCGGTCGAAGACGGTACTGGTCTCCCGGCGGTCGATCGACGGCGTGCCGCGCGGCCTGCCACTGGGCATCGCCGACGCGCCGGACTCGTTGCCCGCGCCGGGTCGCCTCGCGAAGTCGCCCTGGACGGTCTGCTCGACGACGGCCGGCGCGGACTCCCGTTCGGCCCTGCTCATCGGCGTCGACCCCGACGGCGGCCGGCCCCTCGGCGACGAGGCGCTGCTGCTCCGCCATCCGGACGGCGACCTGCACCTCGTGTGGCACCAGCGTCGCTACCTGATCCGCGATCCCAACCGGGTGCTGGCCGCGCTGGCGACCACCCGGACACGGGCGGTGCCCGTCGCGCCAGCACTGCTCAACGCCCTCCCCGCCGGGGTTGACCTGGCCCCGCCGCCGCTGCCCGGCGAGGGCCGGCCCTCCGCCCGGGTGCCGGGCGCCACCATCGGGCAGGTCTACCTGGTCCGCAACTCCGGCGGCGGCCGGCAGTACGCGGTGGCGCTCGACGACGGGCTGGCCGGGATCACCGAGTTGCAGGCCGGGCTGCTGTTGGCCCGTACCGGGCAGGGGGAGTCGGAGCCGATGACGTTGGGTCGGTTCGCGGCGCTGCCCACGATGCCCGACCTCGCCCCGAGCGGCCCGACCGCTCCGCCGCCCGCCCCGCCCCGGCTCGCCGCCACCGACGAGGCGGCGATCTGCACCCGCGTCGGCGACGACGACGCGGGCGAGGTGCGCTGGGGCGTACACCTGCCGGACCTGGCGGCCGTTCCGCGGACCGCGCCGTCCGGCGGCGCGGCGCTGGCCGACCACGTGGTGGTGCAGCCCGGCGGCGGCGCGGTGGTCGAGGCCGCCGCGGCGCCCGGCGCGTCCGGTGGGGCGGTGTCGGTGGTCACCGATCTGGGCCGGCGGTACGTGCTGGCCGACCGGGAGGTGCTGCCGATGCTCGGGTACCGCGACGTGCGACCGGTGCGGCTGCCCGCCGGCCTGGTCAGTCTCGTGCCGGCGGGCGCGACCCTCGATCCGGCCGCGGCGCGGGCCGTCGCCGCCCCGTCCTGACGCCGCTCGGGCCGTTCGCCGCCCCGTCCCGACGTTGCCCCGGCGTCAGGTTGCCGGCCGGCGCAGCACGCTGACCGCGAAGGGCGCGTCGTCCCGCCACGGGCGCAGGTCCCAGGTGGCGAAGCGGTGTTCGAGGCGCAGCCCGGCGGCGACCGCGTCGGCGTCGAACGCGGTCAGCGGGTAACCGCGTTCGGTGCCGAAGCCCACCGCCAGGACGCCGTCCGGGCGTAGGTGCCCGGCGAGGCGGCGCAGCACCTCCGGCTCGGTGCCGACGGCGACGAACGCGAGCACGTTGCCGGCGAGCACGGCGGCGTCGAACGGCTCGCCCTCTCCCATCGCCGGTAGGTCCAGGTCGGCCAGGTCGGCGACGAGCCAGCGCGGACCGGGATGATCGGCGCGGGCGGCCTCCACCAGGACGGGGTCGGCGTCCACCCCGACGACGGTGTGCCCGCGCTGGGCCAGGGCCGCGCCGACCCGACCGGTGCCACTGCCGGCGTCGAGGATCCGTGACCCGGGCTCGATCAGGGTGTCCACCAGTCGGGCCTCGCCGGCCAGGTCGGCGCCCTCGGCGGCGAGTTTGCGGAACCGGTCGACGTACCACTGCGAGTGCTCCGGACCGGTGTCGGTCGCCCAGCGGGTCGGGTTGGCCATACGGCCCACGGTAACCGGGTCGGCCGGGGCCGGGCTGGCGGGTGCGCCGATCGGTGGCGGCTCAGCCCTTCTCCGCGCCGCTGGTCAGGCCCTCGGTCAGCAGCCGTTCACTGGCGAAGAAGAGGATCACGATGGGCAGGGTGAGGACGACCGACCCGGCCATCAGCACCGTCTTGGGCACCTCCACGCCGTCGGAGAGCAGCGACAGGCCGAGCGACACCGTCCAGCGGTCGGGTTTGTCGACCAGGAACAGCAGGGCGAACAGGAACTCGTTCCAGGCGATCATGAAGTCGTAGAGCGCGACCGCCATGATCGACGGCATCGCGAGGGGCAGGCTGACCCGGCGGATGATGCCGAGCCGGCCGGCGCCGTCGATGGCCGCGGACTCCTCCAGGCTGACCGGGATGGTCTCGAAGTAGTTCTTCAGCATGTAGACCGATACCGGCAGGGTCTGCGAGACGTAGACCAGCACCAGCCCGAACAGCGAACCGCGCAGCCCGGCGAGGCTGAACACCACGAACAGCGGGATCGCGATGACGATCGAGGGGAACAGGTAGACCGCCAGGAACAGGAAGTCGACCTGCCGCCGACCGAAGAACCGCAGCCGGGCCACCGCGTACGCGCCGGGGATCGCGACGAGCAGCGTGAGGACGGTCGCCGCGACCGCCACCAGGGCGCTGTTGCGGATGAAGGTGAGGAATCCCTGGCCGCCGTCGTCGGTGGCCTTGAGGACCTCGGCGTACGTGGCCACGGTCAGCTCGCCGAAGCCGACGACCAGCGCGCCCGGGTCGAGCAGCAGCCGCTCGATGGGGCGTACCGAGAGCACCAGCATGTAGTAGAAGGGGAAGACGGTGACCACCAGGAACGCGGCGATCACCAGGCGGCGCAGCCAGCGCAGGCTCACCGTCTCGACCATGTCCCGGTCCATCAGCCGACCCTCCGTCCGAAGAAGCGCAGATAGATCAGCACGAACACGATGAGCACCACGGCCAGCACGACCGCCTGCGCGGCGGCGGCCCCGACGTCGGTACGGGCGGTGAGGAACTCGTAAACCCGGACGCTGACCACCTCCGTGCCGGCAGCCCCGCCGGTGAGCAGGTAGACGTCGTCGAACTTGTTGAACGTCATGATGAAGCGCAGCACGCCGAGCAGGGCGATCACCGGCAGGAGCTGCGGCAGCAGGATGTGCCGGAACCGCTGGGTGGGGGTGGCCCCGTCGACGCGGGCGGCCTCCTCCAGTTCGCCGGGCACCGCCTGGAGTCGGGCCAGCAGGAACAGGAACGCGAACGGGAAGTACCGCCATGCCTCGAACGTGATGACCGTGGCCAGCGCGGTCGACTCCTGGGTGAGGAACGGCACCGGCGCGTCCCAGCCCAACAGGCGCTGCCCCCAGTGGTTCACGATGCCGAGCTGCGGGTCGAGCATCACCTGCCAGACGAAGGTCACCGCGACCACGGGCGCCACGTACGGCAGCAGCATGGAGGCCCGTACCAGGGTGCGACCGCGGAACGGCCGGCGGACGACGAGCGCGGCGACCAGGCCGAGCACGATCGACCCGACGGTGCCGCCGACGCTGTAGAGCAGCGTGACCCACAGCGTGTCGGCGAAGCCGGGGGTGTGCAGCACCCGGTCGATGTTGTCCAGGGTCAGCTCGCCGAACAGGCCGGTCTTGCGCAGGGTGGCGAGCCGGACCCGTTGGAAGGCGAGCACCACGGTCCAGACGATCGGGATGCCGATGACGACGATGGTGACGAGCAGGGTCGGCGCGACCAACGCCAGCCCGGCGCGGGACTCTCGGCGGCGCAGCGTCAGCGGTCGACGACGCGCCCGCTCCGGCCGCTCTTCGGTGGGGGAGCGGCCGGGCGCGGTGGTGGTCAATTGACGCCCGCCTTGATCGCCTCGACGTCCTTCTTGGCCCGACCGGCGGCGGCCGCCGCGTCGGACTTGCCGGCGGTGAGGTCAGCCAGCACCTTGGGCACCGGAAGTTCACCGAGCATCGCGCCGACCAGCTTTCCCTGGCCCTGGCTGAGCCCCCAGCGCCCGAACGTGTCCGGGCTGCGGCGCAGGGTGGCGAGCACGTCGTCGCCGTACACGTCGGTGAGGGGTTTCTTGGTGTCCACGCCGGCCGGGCTGGTGGTCCAGGCGGTCAGGAACGCCTCCGGCTCGGCGGGGGTGCCCTTACGCACCGGGAAGCGGCCCTCGGGGGACATGCCGAACCAGCGCGGGTAACCGTCGCCGAGCATGAACTCCACGAAGGACTTGGCGGGGTCGGTCACCGCGCCGTCCAGCACGGCCCACGAGCTGATCTCGCCGTACTGGGCGGGTTCGGTGCCGTTCGGACCCTTGATCGCGGTGACGAACCCGCTGTTCTTGGCGAGGAACGCCGGGTCGCCCTGGCACTGGGGGCAGGTCGGCTTGGCGTCGTTCCGGAGCCCGGCCAGCTCGTCGAGGATGAACGGCGACCAGATCACCATGGCCGCCTTGCCGGCGAAGTAGGTGGCCCGGGTGGTGTCCACGTCCTGCGCGCCCTTGACGGAGCTGGTGCGGATGAGGTCGCCGTAGAAGCGGAACGCCTCGACGCACTGCGGGGAGTCGAGGGTGACGGCGCCGGAGTCGTCGGTGAGCTGGCAACCGTTGGCCAGGGCCAGGTGCTCGAAGGTCTGTTGGGTGAACACGTCGCTCGCCGAGGTGGCGGCGGTGATGCCGGCGACCCCGCCGGTGTTCAGCTTCGTCGCGGCGGCGGCGATCCGTTCGTACGTGTCGGGGGCGGGCAGGCCGGCGGCGTCGAACAGGTCCTTGCGGTAGACGAGCAGTTGCCCCCACCCGTCGCTGGGCACGGAGAGCTGCTTGCCGTCGTCCGAGGTCAGCTCCAACGCCCGGGGGGAGAACGTCTGCCGGCCCAGCGCGTCGACGACCTCCGCGTTCGCCGAGGCGTGCAGCAGCTCGTTGCCGGCGAGCGTACGGATGCCGGCCAGCGAGACCGAGCCGACCACGTCGGGCAGCTCGCCGGCGGCGGCGTTTGCGGCGATCAGCGAGGGGAACTGGTCCTCGTTGACGGTGACGAGGTCGACCTGGATTCCGGTCTTGGCGGTGAAGTCGGCGATTATCGCCTTGGTGGCGGTGACGCGGTCGGCGACGTCCTCCAGGCTCCACACGGTGATCTTCTTGCTGTTGCTGTCGGATCCGTCGTCTCCGCAGGCCAGCAGGGTGGACGTGGCCAGTGCCAGGATCAGGGTGGTGGCGAGTATCCGCCTCGGAGGTGCTGACATCGGTGGCACTCCTCTCGAAGGGTACAAGAGGGATCCAACACCTTCGATTGATCAATAGCAAGACATATGGCTATTTTTTGGCTATCCTGGAGCCCAGTGCTACCGGGATGTGACACATGGGCAACTGGGTGGTCTCCCTCGCCGGGCCTCGACAGATCAGTCTCGAGCCCTGCCCGCCAGATTCGCTCGGTCCCGGCCAGGTCCGGGTCCGCACCTGCTACTCGGGCATCTCCGCCGGCACCGAGCTGACCCTCTACCGGGGCAGCAATCCCCGGCTCCGCAAGGACTGGGACGACACCGCCCGCATGTTCGTCCCCCGTCAGGCCCCCGTGCCGTACCCGTTGGTCGGCTTCGGCTACGAGGAGGTCGGCGAGGTCGTCGAGGTGGCCGCGGAGGTCGCCGACCGGCATCCGGGTCAGCTCGTGTGGGGCATCTGGGGGCACCGCGCCGAGGCCGTGCTCCCCGCCGACGCGGTCCGACCCCTGCCCGTCGGGCTGGACCCGCTCGCCGCGGTCTTCGCCCGGCCCGGCGCCATCGCGCTGACCGCCGTGCTCGCCGGCGACCTGCACCTGGGCGACTGGGTCGGCGTCTTCGGGCAGGGCGTCATCGGGCTGCTCGCCACCCGCCTCGCGGCGCTGTCCGGCGCCCGGGTGGTGGCCGTCGACCGGGTGCCCGGCCGGCTGGCCCACGCCACCCACTACGGCGCACGGACCACCGTGGACGCCGAGGTCCGGTCCGCCGCCACCGTGCTGCGCGAGGCCACCGGAGGCCGGGGCGCGGACGTCTGCCTGGAGCTGTCCGGGGCGTACCCGGCGCTGCACGAGGCGATCCGCTCCACCGCCCACGCCGGCCGGGTCGTGGCCGCCGGCTTCTACCAGGGCCAGGCCGACGGGCTCGGCCTCGGCGAGGAGTTCCACCACAACCGCATCCAGATGGTGGCCGCCCAGGTCTCCGGGCCCACCCCCGCGCCGGGCATGGCCGGCCGGTGGACCGGTGACCGGGTGGCACAGACCTTCATGGAGCTGGTGGCCGACCGCAGCGTCGACCCGCTGCCGCTGGTCAGCCACATCGTCGACGCCAGCGCGGTCGCCGACGCCCTCGCGCTGCTCGACCGCGGCGCCGGTGACGTCCTCCAAGTGGTGTTGAGGTTCTAGATGACCACCATCGCGCTCGCCTGCCAGGAACAACTCCTGCCGGGCACCAACCTGATCCAGAAGTACGCCCTCGCCACCGCGCTCGGCTACCAGGGCATCGAGCTGCGCGGTCGCGGCGACCTCGCGTTCGCCCGCCGCCTGCCCGAGCTGCGCCGGGCCCGCGCCGCCGGCGTGGTGATGCCCACCGTCTGCGTCGAGATGACCCACTTCATCGGCGACTTCGACCCCGACCGGTCCGCCGACGCGGTCCGCAACCTGCGCTCCCAGCTCTCGGTCATCGCCGAACTGGGCGGCATCGGGGTGATGACCCCGGCCGCGTGGGGGATGTTCTCCCGGCGGCTGCCGCCCTTCGAGCCGCCACGCCCGCCGGCCGGCGACCGGCAGGTGCTCCTGGACACCCTCGGCGAGCTGGGCGAACACGCTCGGGCCGAGGGGGTCACCCTGTTCCTCGAACCCCTCAACCGGTACGAGGACCACATGGTCAACCGGCTCGACGAGGCGGTCGCCCTGTGCGCCGCCCTCGGGCTGCCCTCGGTCCGGGTGGTCGCCGACACCTTCCACATGAACATCGAGGAGGACGACGTGCACCGGGCGCTGCGGGCCGCCGCCCCGTACCTCGGACACGTGCAGGTCAGCGACTCCAACCGGTACCAGCCGGGCGCCGGGCACCTCGACTGGACCGGGCTCGTACGGACCCTGCTGGAGCTGGACTACCGGGGCTGGCTGTCCCTCGAGTGCCGGCTCCGCGGCGACCCCGTCCGCGCCCTCGGCGAGGCCGTCACGGTGCTGCGGCACGCGCTGCCCCGCCGGGCCGCCGCATGACCGCCGACGCCGTACCGGCCCGCATCGGTGGTACGGCCGAGCCGGCCGGGCTGAGCCGGCTGGCCGTCGCCACCCTCGACGTGAACTGGGAGCACGACCACACGGTGCCGTCGCGCACGCTCTACCCGCACCAGTGGAGCTGGGACTCGGCGTTCATCGCGATCGGGCTGGCCCACGTCCGGCCCGGGCGGGCCTGGCGGGAGCTGGCGAGTCTGTTCCGGGCGCAGTGGGCCGACGGACGGGTACCGCACATCGTGTTCAATCCGGCGCTGCGGGTCGGCGCGTACTTCCCCGGCCCGGACCTGTGGCGCTCGGCCGACGTGCCGGGCGCACCGGGGGTCGACACCTCCGGCCTCGTCCAGCCGCCGGTGCACGCGCTCGCCGCGCTGCTGGCCTATCGGCGGGCGCCCGACCAGAGTGGACTGGCCGCGCTGCGCCGGCTCTACCCGGCGCTGGTCGCCCAGCAGCGCTATCTGGCCGAGTGGCGGGATGTGGCCGGCGACGGGCTGGTGTGCGTCGTACACCCGTGGGAGTCCGGTCTGGACAACAGCCCCGCCTGGGACGAGCCGATGGCCGCGGTCCACGCCGAGGCGGCCGTGATGCGCGCGTACCGTCGCCACGACACCGCGCACGCCGACGCCGCGCACCGCCCCACGGACCTGGACTACGCGCGCTACCTGGCGATCGTCGCGGCCTACCGCGACCACGGCTACGCCGACCGTCACCTGGCCGACGACCATCCGTTCCTGGTGGAGTGCCCGCTGTTCAACGCCGCGTTCGGCTCCGCCGAGCACGCGCTGGCCGACATCGCCAGGCTGACCGGCTTCGACCCGGGCCCGCACCGGGTCCGCGCGGACCGCGTCACCGAGGCGTTGGTACGACGGCTGTACGACCCGGTCACCGGCACGTTCCAGCCCCGCGACCTGCGCGCCGGCCGGCTCGTCGGCGCGCGTACCGTGCTCGGGCTCGCGCCGTTGCTGCTGCCCAACCTGCCTGCCCGGCAGGTCGACGCGCTCGTCGTCGAGGCGACGTCGGCGCGCTTCGGGGTGGCCGAACGGATGGATCGGCCGCTGCCCAGCTACGACCGCACCGCGCCCGACTTCGAGCCGCTGCGCTACTGGCGGGGGCCGAGCTGGCTGAACATCGGCTGGCTGGTGCGGCGCGGGCTGACCGTCCACGGTCACCCGGAGCTGGCCGCCGGCCTTCGCCGTTCGATGATCGATCTGGTGGCCGGCGCGGGCTGCCACGAGTACTTCCATCCCGACACGGGGGCCGGGCTGGGCTCACCGGCGTTCGGTTGGACCGCCGCGCTCCTGCTCGACCTGCTCGCCGCGTGAATGTTCCCGCCGGCGTCAGGTGGTAGCGTGCGCGCTCCCAGCGAGGCGGGAGGCGGCGTGCGCGAGATCGACAAGGTGGCGTGGATCCTGATCGAGGACGGGCGGGTGCTGAGCACCCGGTCGCAGGGCAAGGACGTGTGGTATCTGCCCGGCGGCAAGCGCGAGCCCGGGGAGAGCGACCTGGAGACCCTGCGCCGGGAGATCGGTGAGGAGCTGAGCGTCGAGGTGGAGGTGCGCGGGGCGACGCACCTGGGCACGTTCACCGCCCAGGCGCACGGCCACGCGGCCGGCGTCGCGGTGCGCATGACCTGCTACCGGGCCGGATACCGGGGACGGTTGCGGCCGGCCAGCGAGATCGCCGAGATGGCCTGGCTCGGGTACGCCGACCGGCACCGCACCTCCCCGGTGGATCAGCTCATCTTCGACCACCTGTCGGCCGCCGACCTGCTGCGCTGACTGTCGCTGGCCCGCTTGCGGCGCTGTTTGCCCCCGTCGAGCGCGGGTAACCGCCCCGGCGTGACCGACAGCGCGGGCGGCGACGGGTTTGGGCACTTCATCGACGCGGTGTCCCGGCGCTCCGGCCTACCGACCGGGCAGGCTGCCGCTCTCGCCCGCGCGGTGCTCACCACGATGGCGGAACGCGTCACCGGTGCCGCGCCCGACCCCGCCGGGCACCTCCCCGACCAGGTCGACGGCTACCTGTACGACTTCGCGCCGGATGCCCACCCGACCGACCCGGCCCCGGCCGTCACTACCGGCGGCGACGCGCTCGACACGGGTGTGGGCCTCGACGTCGGTGGGCCGGCCACGCCGCCACCCATGGACGCCGGTCCGGTGGACTTCCTGCGCCGGGTGAGCCAGCGTGCCGGAGTGGACGCGGCCACGGCACGGCTGGGCACGGGCGCCGTCTTCGCGACCCTGCGCGAGGCGGTGACCGTACGGGAGTTCCACGAGATGGTGGCCCGACTGCCCCGCGACGGGAGCGAGCCCGATCCCGCCTGGCCGACGAGCGATTGGTGATATCCAGTGCGGATCGACGGCGTCAGCTCTCGGCGTCGGGCAGCTCCTCGGGCTCGGTGACCCAGGCGGAGAAGACCGGCACCCCGTGCCACGGGCCGGTGGTCCCGTCGGCCCTGCTGTCGGTGGCGACGGCCACCACGGCGTACGGGTGGCCGAAGCGCAGCTCGGCAGTACGGGCGACTCCCTCCGGGGGCAGGCTGACCGTGCCGAACATCCCGGTCACCGCCGCCGCCTCGAACCCGTACCGGCCGTACCGGGCCATCGCCACCTGACCCGCCTCGAAGCCCTGGACCGGTTGGCCGAGTGCCCGAGCCAGTGTGCCGGCCGCGGCCTCGAAGCCCAGCGTCGCGGCCATGAGATCGTGCTCGCTCCGCGCCGACCAGCAGGGGAGTACCGCCTGATGCCGCTCCTCGCGGCCGTCGCGCGCGCGGGTCCGGACCCGCTCCTCGCGCAGCGTCCACAGCGGGGTCTCGCCGAGCGGCAGGTCGAACAGTGACCGCCGACCCGTCGGTTGCGCGCCGTCGGCCGCGCCAACGCTGAGTCGGTACGCGGCGGCGAGCACATCGCCCGCCGGCACGTGCGGCGCGGCGGCCACCGAGAGGACCACCAGCCCCGCGCCGTCGGTTGCCTGGGCGCGGGCGGCGTGCACGATCACGTCGCCGGCCCGCTCGGTCGTGACGATGGCCCCCTGGTGCCCGTGGCTCGGGCTGCGCAACGCCTGACGGAGGTCGCCCGCCCAGGCGCTACCGGGACCCAGCGCGCGGGCGTCGGTGACGTCGAACGGCTCGGCCCACGAGATCCGGGTGGCGAGCGCGCTGGCCAGGGCGAACACCACGTCCGGTCGGACCTTCAGGGGGAACGTCTCGATCAGGCCGTCGGTGTGCTCGCGCGCCCAGGCGTCCAGGCCGGCCTGGTCGGGGAGCGGGCCGACCTCGGTCGTCGCGGGGAGCGTGGCCCGCCATCCGGCCGGCTCGTCGACTCCTCGAACCGCTCGCAGCCACAACGCCGTGGCGGACGCGACCAGCGGGTGCGGCGCGTCCAGCAGCGTGCGGGCCACGTCGGCCGCGCTGGCCAGGTCGGTGCCCAGGGCCGCCGCCAGCCCCTCGCCCGTCGCGTACCGGGCCGCCGCGTCTGACCCGGCTACCGCTTCTGGCCCGCTCGCCGCGTCCGCGTCGGCCGTGTGCAGGCCGGTCGCCTGGGCGGCTTCGGTCGTCGCGGCGCTGACGGCGAGCAGCAGCCAGGCGCCGAGCGGGGAGGCGACGTGGTGCCGATCGCCGATGGCGGCGTGCAGCCGTTCGGCGTACGCGGACAGCGGGCCGTGCAGGTCGGTCGTCATGCCTCCACTCTGCCCGGCGCGACCCGGTCCGGCATCCGCACCAGCCCGGTCACGACCACAGCTCGAACGGCTCGTCGATTCGCTCACCGGCAAGGAGGGGCGTGATCAGCCGGGGGAGCTGACCGGGATAGAAGCGTTCGGCGCTGGTCACCACGTCGGCAAGTGGCCACCAGCGGAAGCCGAAGTAGTCCTCCCGCTCGTAGTCGAGTCGGTCCGTCTCGTCCACGTCCGGGCCGGGACCGGTCAGTCGTACGGCGACGATCACCTCGTCCTGAACGTGGCGCAACTGGCGGTGCAGGAAGCTGGCCCGCCGTCGCCAGGTCGGCGCGCCCACCTGGTCGGAGGTGACGACGATGCCGGTCTCTTCGCGCAGCTCCCGCACCGCGGTCTCGCGGTACGTCTCGCCCGGGTCCATGCCGCCGCCGGGCAGCTCCCACCAGGTGCCGAGCCGAGGGTGGTCCGGGTCGCGGGTGTGGAACAGCAGCACCCGGTCGGAGTCGTCGATGACGACCACGCGCACCGCGCGCCGTTCGAGGATCGGCAGGTCGTCGGGTAGTTGGTCCATCGGCTCAGTCTGCCGCAGCGCTCCGGCTCCGGGGGACCGCGCGGGGGCCGGTAGGCTGCCCGCCGTGGCTGGTCTGTTGAGGAACGTGGCGCAACGCATCTCCCGGGTGGGCGCGGCAATTCCGTCGCCCCGGCGTACCGGGCCGTCTCCGGCGCGGGTGGCCCGCCCCCGGCAGGTGAACGCGTTGCAGCGGCGTGAGCTGAGCTACGCGCCGGAGGTCGACGGCCAGGCCGACCCGGGTGAGATCGTCTGGACGTGGGTGCCGTACGAGGACGACCCCCGCCAGGGCAAGGACCGCCCGGTGCTGGTGGTGGGGCGGCACAGCCGGACGCTGTTCGGGCTGATGCTGTCCAGTCAGAGCGAGCGGGACGGGCAGCGGCACTGGTTCGCGCTCGGCCCCGGCGAGTGGGACCGGGACAAGCGGCCGAGCTGGGTCCGGCTGGACCGGGTGCTCACCATGCGCGAGGACAGCATCCGCCGCGAGGGCGCCGTGCTGGATCGGCCCCGGTTCGACCGGGTCGGGCAGGCGCTGCGCGCCGGCTACGGCTGGCGCTGACCGTACCCTCGGCGGCCGGACGGACCGTCAGGCCGGCTCGCGGCTCGGACCGACCGCGGCGCCCTGCGCGTCCGGCGGCGGGTACGGCTGTTCGGCGAGCAACCGGGCCAGGTGGGCGCTGTTGAGCGCCAGGGCCCTGGTGGTGCGGCCGGTGGTGTCGGTCTTGGGGCCGGCGTCGCGGTAGTCCACCTTGTGCAGGGCCTCACCGACCCAGTAGGTCGCTCCGACGGCGGCGACGGTGAAGCCCACCTCGTTGAGCGCTCCCTGCACCTCGGCGATGGTGTGGTGCGCGCCGTCCTCGTTGCCGACGACCGCGACGCCGGCCACCTTGCCGTAGGTGAGCAGTCGTCCCTCGTGGTCGGTCTCGGACAGCTCGGCGTCGAGGCGTTCGAGGACCATCTTGGTGACGCTCGCGGGTTGGCCGAGCCAGATGGGCGTGGCGATGATGAGGATCTGGGCGTCGAGCAGCTTGGCGCGGATGGCGGGCCAACCGTCGCCGTCGCCCTCGTCGGTCGACACCCCGAAGCGCACGTCGTGGTCGACCACCCGGACGATCTCGCCGTCCACGCCCTGACGGGCCAGTTCGGCCAGCACCTCCCGGCCCAGTTGCTCGGAGCTGGAGGGGGCCGGCGACGGCTTGAGGGTGCAGTTGAGTACCAGGGCGCGGACGCTCACCACGAGGGGTTCCTCTCGTCGGTCGTATCGGGCTGTTCTCCCCGTACCCGTGTGTCGGGTCGAATCACGGTCCTGGTCCGGTGAAACCGTTGACAGTC
The DNA here is from genome assembly GCF_040656575.1 of Micromonospora sp. NPDC049801. Classification (NCBI taxonomy): domain Bacteria; kingdom Bacillati; phylum Actinomycetota; class Actinomycetes; order Micromonosporales; family Micromonosporaceae; genus Micromonospora; species Micromonospora sp. NPDC049801. Next base: position 257,780 of record NZ_JBFAMS010000003.1, read on the forward strand.
GGCGGTCGAGCTGTAGATTCAACCTGTCGGTTAATTAGCTAGGTGGTTGAAAGCGACATGACAGCGGACCCGGTCAGCGCCGTGTTCGGCGCGCTCGCCGACCCGACCCGCCGCGCCATCCTGGCCCGGCTCGCCACCGGTGAGGCGACGGTCAACGAACTGGCCGCGCCGTTCCCGATCAGCGTCCAGGCCATCTCCAAGCACCTGGGGGTGCTGGAGCGCGCCGGGCTGATCGTGCGGACCCGCGACGCCCAGTGGCGGCGGTGCCGCCTCGATCCGACGCCGCTGCGCACCGTCGCCGAGTGGGTGGACCAGTACCGCCGGCTCTGGGCCGAACGCTACGACGCCCTCGACGACTATCTACACGACCTGAAGGAGACCAGCCATGACCGAGACCCGTGACCTGACGGTCGACGTGTCCTCCGAGCGGGACATCACGATGGTCCGTTCGTTCGACGCCCCGCGAGACCTCGTCTTCGCCGCGCACACCCAGGCCGAGCACCTCAAGCGATGGTGGTGCCGGGGCAATCCGGCGGACGTCGAGATCGACTTCCGCGAGGGTGGCCGCTATCGCATCGTCGAGCACGCTCCGGACGGCAACGACTACGCCTTCCGGGGTGAGTTCCGGCAGATCACCGCGCCGGAGCGGATCGTGCAGACCTTCGAGTTCGAGGGCATGCCCGGCCAGGTGGCGGTGGAGACGCTTGTCTTCACCGAGCTGAACGGCGGCACGCTGCTGACCAGCACCACTCGCTTCGACACCGCCGCCCAGCGAGACGGCATGGTCGAGGCCGGCATGGCGCAGGGCACCGCCGAGTCGTACGCGGCCCTAGACCGGCACCTGTCCACCCTGCGTTGACGGACCGGACCACGTTGATCAAGAGGTTCGCGTCAGAATACGAGCCGATCGTGACGCGAACCTCTTGATCAACAAGGGTGGGGTGTGGGGTGTGGGGTGTGGGGGTTGTGGAGTGGGTTGAGGAGGCGTTTGGGCTTCGGTTGTCCGTTGTGGACGAAATCCCGCACGGGGCTGATGTGCGGGCTCGGCTGTGGCGGGGTGGGACGGGCGACGGTGGGCGGTATGCCGTCAAGGTCAGCGGTGGCGGTACGCCGGCCGGCCTGATCGTGGCCGCGCACCTGGCCGAGCGGGGCGTGCCCGGGGTCGCGGCGCCGGTCCGCACCCGTGCCGGGCGGCTGTACGCCGAGCGTGACGGGGTACGCCTCTCCGTGGTCCCGTGGGTGTCCGACCTGCGGGCGCTGGACGGCCCGATGAGCGAGGCGCACTGGCGTGCGTACGGGGAACTGCTGGCCGCCGTGCACGCGGTCCCGGTGACCGGCGAACTGGAACGGCTGCTACCGGGCGGCGGTGACGCGTACCCCTCGATTGTGGCCGCGACCAGGGACGTGGCCGGACGGCTCCGTGACCAGGTCGACTCGGGCGATCCGCTGGTCGCCGACCTGGCGGCACGCTGGGCGGCGAACGCCGACCGGGTGTCCACCCTGCTCGCCGGGGTCGAGCGACTCGCCGCCCACCGGTCGGGGTCGGCGGTGGTCTGCCACGGCGATCCCCATCTGGGCAACCTGCTGCTCGGCCCGGACGGCCAGGTCTGGTTGATCGACTGGGACGACGCCGTGCTCGCCCCGCGCGAGTGTGACCTGATGTTCGTCGTGGGCGGGGTGCTCGCCTTCGCGCCGATCACCCCCGGGCAGGAGAGGGCCGTGCTCGCCGGGTACGGCGCGGTCGACATCGACGCGGCGCGGCTGGCCTGGTTCCTCGCGGTACGCGCGCTCGACGACCTCAGCGACTGGACCCGCCAGGCGTTGGACCCCACCGGCGGCCCCGACGATCGCGCGACGGCCGCCCGGATCGTCCGTGGGCTCGTGTCGCCGGTCGGCCTGGTCACCCTCGCCGACACCGCGCTGCGTGACCTCGACGAACGGCGCTGAGCGGCCCGGAAACGCGAAACGGCAGGGGGATCCGGCTCCCTGCCACCTCTAACGTATATCGCACCCGGGGTCTTGCGGCAAGACCCCCGTCGTGCCGCAGAATCGTCACCCGAAGCCCAAACCTGGGAAAATCGGGGGGAATCGTGATCGATGTCATCATTGCCGGCGGCGGACCGACCGGTCTGATGCTCGCCGGTGAGTTGCGACTGCACGACGTACGCGTTGTCGTGCTGGAAAGGGATGCCGAGCCGACCCGCTTCGTCCGTTCCCTCGGCCTGCACGCGCGCAGCATCGAGATCATGGACCAGCGCGGACTGCTGGAGCGCTTCCTCGCCCTGGGTACGCGGCATCCGCTCGGGGGCTACTTCGCGGCGATCCCCAAGCCGCCGCCGGGCGGCCTCGACAGTGCCCACGCGTACGTCCTCGGCATCCCGCAGACCACCACGGACCGCCTGCTGGCGGAGCACGCCGTGGAGGTCGGCGTCGAGGTCCGGCGCGGCAGCGAGGTGGTCGGGTTGCGCCAGGACGACGACGGGGTGACGGTGGAGCTGGCCGACGGGACGCGGTTGCGGTCGCGCTTCGTGGTCGGCTGCGACGGCGGCCGGAGCACGGTCCGTCGGCTGCTCGGCGTCGACTTCCCCGGTGAACCCAGCCGGGTCGACTCGCTGCTGGGCGAGATGGAGGTGGGGGTATCCCCGCAGACGGTGGCGGACGTGGTCGCCGAGGTGCGCAGGACCCACCTCCGCTTCGGTCTCGGGCCACTCGGAGACGGCGTGTACCGGGTCCTCGTGCCCGCCGAGGGGGTGGCCGAGGACCGCGATGTCCCGCCGACCATCGAGGAGTTCCAACAGCAACTGCGGGCGTACGCGGGCACCGACTTCGGCGTGCACTCGCCGCGCTGGCTGTCCCGCTTCGGTGACGCGACCCGGTTGGCCGAGCGTTACCGGGTCGGCCGGGTGCTGCTGGCCGGCGACGCCGCGCACATCCACCCACCGACCGGCGGGCAGGGCCTCAACCTCGGCATCCAGGACGCGGTCAACCTCGGTTGGAAACTGGCCGCCGAGGTCGCCGGCTGGGCGCCCGACGGGCTGCTGGACAGCTACCACGCCGAGCGGCACCCGGTGGCCGCCGACGTCCTCGTCAACACCCGTGCGCAGATGTTCCTGCTGTCACCGGATCCGGGGCCGCAGGCGGTACGCCACCTGTTGGCGGAGCTGATGGACTTCGAGGACGTGAACCGGTACCTGATCGAGAAGGTCACCGCGATCGGGGTCCGCTACGACTTCGGCGCGGGTCACGAGCTGCTGGGGCGGCACCTGCGGGACGTCCGGCTGACCCGGGGACGTCTCTACGAACTGATGCGCGCCGGCCGCGGGCTGCTGCTCGACGCGACCGGTCGCCTCTCGGCCGCCGGTTGGGCGGACCGGGTCGACCACGTCGTCGACGTCGGTGACGGGTTCGACGTACCCGGTGTGCTGCTGCGTCCGGACGGCCACGTGGCGTGGGTCGGTGACGATCAGACCGACCTGGTGGGTCAGCTGCGCCGGTGGTTCGGCGCGAGCGCCACCTGAGCCGCTACTCCACGAAGCGGGCGCTGTCGACGAGCTGTCGCGGCGCCCGCGGGCCGGAGAGGCTCTTCGCCTGGTACATGGCCGCGTCGGCGCGGCTGAGCGCGTCGGTGAGCTGGGCCGGACAGGTCACCGGGGCGAGCCCCACCGACGCGGTGACCCGGACACTGCACCCGGTCAGCCGGATCGGCGCGGCGACGGTCTCGCTGAGGCGTCGGGTGGCGTGCTCGATCCAGCGTCGGTCGACGGTCGGGCTGGCGAGCAGCCCCGCGAACTCGTCGCCGCCGAGGCGGGCGACGAGGTTGTCGCCCGCGAACCCGGCCAGTCGTTCCGCGACGCTGATCAGCACCTGGTCGCCGGCGGCGTGCCCGTACCGGTCGTTGATCTGCTTGAAGTCGTCGAGGTCGAGCACGATGGCGATCAGCGGCTCACCGTCGGCGTTGGTGAGCAGGGCGGCCGCGAGACGGTAGAAGGCGCGGCGGTTGGGCAGCCCGGTGAGCGGGTCGTGGCTGGCGGCGTGGCGTTCGGCGGCCAGCTCGGCCTGGAGGTGTTCGATCTCGGCCTCGGCGCGTACGGCGCGGCGACGCAGTTGCCAGGAGGAGAGCAGGGCACCCGCCGCACAGACGCCGGAGGCAACGCTCATCGGATCCGGCAGGAGACCTCCCATCGCCGCGACCGCCTCCCGCCTCCGGTCTGCGCGGCGCGCCTGCCGCGTCGGTGTCAGTTTTCCCTGGTCATCACCCCGCTCGGGGTAACGCAAAGTGAACGGATAAGCACCGATCACGTGCGTTATCATGCTCGCCATCCGGTGCAGATGCAATAGCAGATGCACGTGCATACGGCCCGACCCCGATACCGCACCCTCGCCGCGTCACCGCTCCTCCCACGGGCACCGGCGGGCTCGTGAGCAGAAAGACGCCTCTCATGCAGCAGCCACCCAATGGCGTTCCGATCCCTCAGTTGCCCCATCTGACCTGGCAGAAGAGTCGCCGTAGCAACCCGAGCGGCAACTGCGTCGAACTCGCCGAACTGCCGGGAGGGGCCGGCATCGCCGTCCGCAACTCGCGTCATCCGGAAGGTCCGGCGCTGATCTACACAGTGGACGAGATCGCCGCCTTCGTGCTCGGCGCCCGCGACGGGGACTTCGACCATCTGATCAACTGAAGGGCCGCGCCGGGCGGTCCCAGCGATGGGACTGAATCGCCGGTCCGGAGGAGTTCACCTCACTGTCGGTCCATGGCATGCTTACACGTCGGTCGGGCTCGGTGCCCGGCCACGTGGTCGGTATCCGGAGGTCCGCACGTGACGATGGTTCCCGCCGAGGGCGGCCCGACAACCGGGCCAACCGTGCTGCGCATGCTGCTCGGCGCCCAGCTTCGTCGGCTGCGGGAGTCCAGCGGGGTGACCCGGGAGGGCGCCGGGTGGGAGATCCGCTCCTCTGAGTCGAAGATCAGCCGGATGGAGCTGGGCCGGGTCGGCTTCAAGGAACGGGACGTCTCCGACCTGCTCACCCTCTACGGCGTCAGCGACGAGGGGGAGCGCGACGCGCTGCTCAAGCTCGCGCGGGACGCCAACAGTCCCGGTTGGTGGCACCGTTACGGCGACGTGCTGCCCAGTTGGTTCCAGTCCTACCTGGGCCTGGAGGCGGCGGCGGCGCTGATCCGCAGCTACGAGGTGCAGTTCGTCCCCGGCCTGTTGCAGACCCGGGAGTACGCCCGGGCGGTCGTGCTGCTCGGGCACGGCGGCGCCGGCGTCGCCGAGATCGACCGCCGGGTGGATCTGCGGATGCAGCGTCAGCAACTGCTGCTCCGGGACAAGCCGCCGCTGCTCTGGGCCGTGGTGGACGAGGCGGCGCTGCGCCGGCCGATCGGCGGTCCAGAGGTGATGCGGGGCCAGCTCACCGCGCTCATCGAGGCGACCAAGTCGCCCACCGTCCGACTTCAGGTCATCCCCTTCGCCGCAGGTGGTCACGCGGCGGCCGGTGGCGCCTTCACCATCCTGCGCTTCGGTGACCAGGAGCTGCCCGACATCGTCTACATCGAACAGTTGACCAGCGCCCTCTACCTGGACAAGCGCGACGACCTCGACTACTACGCCGTGGCCATGGAGCGGCTCTGCGTCGAGGCGGAGCCGCCGGAGCGTACGCCGGAGATCCTGGGCCGGCTGCTGGAGGAGACCTACCCGCGGTGACGGTGCCCTGAGGGGCGCGCGCGGGTTCATTCGCATTGACCGTTGCCGACGTGGCGGGCTAGTCTCTGTATCGATCCAGTCTGAATCGATACAGAGGGGCGTCGAGTGAAGCCGACACTGCAAGCCGTGGCGGACGCCGTCGGTGTCTCCCGCAGCACCGTGTCCAATGCCTACAGTCGCCCCGACCAGCTCTCGTCGGCCCTGCGCGAGCGCATCCTCGCCGCCGCGCGCCAGCTCGGCTACCCGGGACCCAACCCGACCGCCCGCTCCCTGCGCCGTGGCTTCGTCGGCTCGATCGGGGTGCTGTTCACGTCGCAGCTGTCGTACGCCTTCACCGACCCCTTCGCCGTCCGCTTCCTCGCCGGCGTGGGCGTCGCGGCCGAGCGACACGGCACCAGCATGCTGCTCGTGCCCCTGCCGCAGGCGCAGGCCGACGCCCGGCGGGCCGTGGAGAATGCCGCCGTCGACGGCTTCTGCGTGTACTGCGTGGCCGACGAGGAGTGGGCGCTGGACGTCATCCGGGCGCGCGGCCTGCCGTACGTCAGCACGGCCGTACGCGACGACGCCGCCGCCGACGAGCGGTTCGTCGGCATCGACGAGCGGGCCGCCGCGCGCGGCGTCGCCGCGCACGTGGCCGGTCTCGGCCACCGGCGGGTCGCCCTGCTCGTGGACTCCGTCCTGCCCGACGCGCCCGCCGGTCCGGTGACCCTGGCCGGGTTCGAGCACGCCCGGCACCCGACGACCCGTGGCCGGCTCGCCGGCTTCGCCGACGCGTTCGCCGAGGTCGGCGTCGCCTGGTCGGAGCTGATACTGCTCAACGCCCCCGGCAACAGCGGCCACGCCGCGTCGGCCGCCGTCGCCGGGCTGTTCGACCGGCCCGAGCCGCCCACGGCCGTGCTGGCCGGCGCCGACGTGCTCGCCCTCGGCGTGCTCGACGCCCTGGCCCGGCGACCGGGCGGCACCCACCCGCCGGTCTCGGTGACCGGGTTCGACGACGTCCCCGAGGCGGCGGCGGCCGGCCTCACCACCGTCCGGCAGCCGGCGCAGGAGAAGGGCCGGATCGCCGCCGAACTGCTGCTCGACCCACCCACGGACGCTGCCGCGGGTCACGTGCTGCTACCCACCGAACTCGTCGTCCGGGCCTCCACCGGACCTCATGTCAGGAGTTGACCATGGAATTCCCGACCGGATACGTCACCGCCCTGGACGCGATGAACCGCCACGTCACCTCGGCCCGACCGGACGCCCCGGTCGTCGTCGAGCGCGTCCGTCGGCCGCTGCTCGCCCCGACCCGGCAGTTGACCGCCGTCGCCCTGCGCCGGCTCGCCGACCGGATCCAGCCTCGGCCGGTGCCCCGCTGCTCCTGATCACCGCCCATTCCGGCACTCCGGGGACGAACGGTGCCGGTCCGGACACGTAGGGTGGTCGATCGCGCACTCGCCGGGCAGACTGGTCTGGCCATGTCACCCTTCACCCCCACCCTCCGCCTCCACGACCGCTACGTGCTGCACGAGCGGATCGGTCTCGGCGGCATGTCCGAGGTGTGGCGGGCCGACGACGACGTGCTCGGCCGGCCGGTGGCGATCAAGGTACTCGCCGGCCAGCTCGCCGCCGACCCGCACCTGCGGGCCACCATCCGGCGCGAGGCCCGCGCGGCCGCCCGGCTGACCCACCCGCACGTCACCCAGGTGTACGACTACGCCGAGGCGACCCTGGCCAGCGGCGTCGTCGTCCCGTACCTGGTGATGGAGCTGGTCGAGGGCCACAACCTCGCCGACCGGCTGCGCTCCGGCCCGCTGCCCTGGCCGGAGGCGGTCCGGGTGGCCGGGCACATCGCCGCCGCGCTGGCCGCCGCGCACCGCATCGGGGTGGTACACCGCGACGTGAAGCCGGCCAACGTCATGCTCACCGACACCGGGGCCAAGGTGCTCGACTTTGGCATCGCCGCGCTCGGTGGGCTCGACAGCCAGTCCGGCGAGCCGGTGATGGGCACACCCGCGTACTTCGCCCCGGAGCGCCTCGCCGCCGGTCCGCCCGACCCGGCCAGCGACGTGTACGCCCTCGGCGCGGTGCTCTACCGCATGCTCACCGGCGCGGCGCCGCTGCCCGTACAGAGCTGGGAGGACGCCATCGAGGTGCACCAGCGGGGCACGCCGGTGCCTCCGCTGCGAGTGCCCGGCCTACCCGCCGACATCGCCGAGCTGACCCTCGCCTGCCTCGCCGCCGACCCGGCCCGGCGGCCCAGCGCCGCACAGCTCGCCCGACGGTTCGGCACCGGCCAGCCGGTCGAGCCCCCCACCGAGCTGCTCCGGATCGTCCCGGCCGCCCACCCGCCGACCCTGATCGACCGCTCGGCCGCCCGGCCAGCGCCGGTCGTGTCCGCGCCGGTCCGACGCCGTCCGCGCCGGCCCGTGGCGCTCGCCGTCGCGGCCGGCCTCGCCGTGCTGGTCGGCCTCGGCGCGCTGCTCACCCAGGGCATCGGCGCACCCGACACGTCCGGCCCCGGGCCGGTGGCCGGCCCGTCGTCGCCCTCCACCACGGCGCCCCCGCCCCGGACGCAGTCGCCGAAGCCGGCGACGTCGGCCTCCCCGTCGCCCCGCCCCAGCAGCGCCGTGCCGTCGTCCGTCGGGCAGGGGTTGCCGGTCAGCTTCCGGCAGGTCAGCGACGAGTTCGACCAGGTGCTCGCCGCGGCGGTGGCCCGTGGCGACGTCGACCGCAGAACCGCCGAGGACCTGCGCGACGACCTCGCCGACGTGAACCGACGGACCCGGGACCGCGAGCGGCGCATCGCCGACCTGCGGAACACCATCGCCGAACTGGTGGACCGTGACCGGTTGCCCCGGCAGACCGCCGTCCAGCTCGACGCGCTGCTGGCCCAGACCCGTGAGCTACCCGCCGATCGCGCCAACGACTAAGTAGTCTCACCGGCATGACGACGACGCAGACGCACCGCCTCGCCGTACCCGGCGCTGACCTGGTCTACGACGTCCGAGGTCCACTGCCTCCGACCGGCGGGCGTCGCGCGTTGCTTCTCATCGGCCAGCCGATGACGGCGGAGGGCTTCGGCGCGCTCGCCCCGCACCTGACGGACCGGACCGTCATCACGTACGACCCGCGCGGTCTCGGTCGCAGCACCCGTAGCGACGGCCGGTCCGACCAGACGCCACAGCAGCAGTCGGCCGATCTGCACCTGCTCATCGAGACCCTCGCCGCCGGTCCGGTGGACGTGTTCGCCAGTAGCGGTGGCGCGGTGACCGCGCTCGAACTCGTCGCGACCCACCCCGACGACGTCGTCACGCTGGTGGCGCACGAGCCGCCGATCAACGCGGTGCTCCCGGACGCCGCCGCAGCCGAGCGCGCTCGGAACGCCTTCTACGAGGCGTACCAGGCCAACGGATTCGGCGCCGGCATGGCCGCCTTCATCGCGATGACGTCGTGGCAGGGCGAGTTCACCGACGCCTACTTCGCCCAGCCCGCCCCCGACCCCGCGATGGTCGGCCTGCCGACCGAGGACGACGGCAGCCGCGACGATCCGCTGCTGTCCAACAGCTCATGGGCGATCACCGACTACCGCCCCGACGCGGCCGTCCTCACCGCCGCGTCGAGCCGCATCGTGATCGCGGTCGGCGCGGAGTCGTCGGGCACCTACACCGCGCGTACGGCCCTCGGCACGGCGGCGCTCCTCGGCCAGGAGGCCGTGGTGTTCCCGAGTCACCACGGCGGCTTCCTCGGCGACGAGCACGGATACGCGGGCAAGCCGGCGGAGTTCGCCGCGCGGCTGCGCGAGGTCCTGGACGCCGACTGACGCCATCGTCCGTCCGGACGGCTGATCTATCCGCGGACGTCGCTGGCATGATGGGCCGATGCGAACACGGCTGATCTTCGTGCGTCACGGTGAGTCGGTCCATCAGGTCGACGGGATCGTGGGCGGCCCGCACGGGTGCCGGGGGCTGACGTCGCTCGGCTACGACCAGGCCGACCGGCTGGCCAAGCGACTCGTGGACGACTACGCCGTCGAGGGGCCGGTGGCGGTGTACTCGTCGGTGCTGCGCCGCGCCGTCGAGACCGCGCAGCCCATCGCCGCGGCGTTCGGCGTCCGGCCGTTGGCCGACTGCGGCCTCTGCACCTGGCACACCCCGCCGTACGCCGACGGGCTGCCGGTCGCCCGCTTCCGGACCGAGCACGCGGTGCCCGGTGGGGGAGTTTTCCGCCCGTTCGAGGACGGCAACGAGAGCTGGGCGGAGTTGGTCGTCCGCGTCAGCCGCGCCGTCATGGAGATCGCGCACCGGCACCGGGGCGGCACCGTGGTCCTGGTCGGCCACAGCGAGACCGTGGAGGGCGCCTTCCACGCGCTCGCCGCGCAGCCCATCTTCCGGGCGTTCGACCTGGAGGTGCCCCCGGCGTCGATCAGCGAGTGGGTCACCGACCACGACACCGGCGGCTGGCCGCCGGCCCGCTGGACCCTGCGGCGCTTCGGGGACACCGTCCCGGGTCGGCTGGCGCTCTGACGCGTCCACATCGGACGGTCGGCGCGTCAGTCGCGCAGGATCTGCTCGCGCAGGATCTCCGCGTGCCCGCAGTGCTGCGCCAACTCGCGCAGGACGTGCAGGTACATCCAGCGCAGTGGCAGCGGGCCGCGCCGGTTGCCGTGCAGCACGTCGTCCAGACCCAGCGAGGCCGTCGCGCGGCGCGACGCCTCGCACGCTTCGCGGTGGGCCTGCTGGATGCTGGCGATGGTGTCGCCGTCGTCGAGGATGAACGACTCGTCCGGCGTCGCCGGGATGCCGATCTCGGCACGCGACCGGCATGTGATCGCCTCGTCGAACCAGACCTTCTCCACGAAGGCCGCGTGCTTCACCAGACCCAGCAGTGTCGTCCGCGACGGCACCAGCGAGCGTCGTGCCTGCTCCTCGGTCAGCCCGTCCAGGGCCTCGTTGAGCGCGCGGCGATGCTCGTCGATGAACGCCTCGATCTGCGTCTGGGCTGGCTGGTCGACGACGTCGTCGGCGAAGGTGGGCGGGAAAACGGTCATGGACCGAAGCATGTCAAGGGCGTCGCCCGGGATCAACCACGGCACGGCTCACCCGCCGAACGAGACGAGCGCGCCGCGTTCGTCGAAGACCGCCGTACCCGCCCAGGCGATCTCCCACCGGTTGCCCTCCGGGTCGGCGATGTAGGCCGAGCGGCCACCCCACGAACGGTCGGTCGGCGCTGCCACGACCGACGCCCCCACCGCGACAGCCGCCTCGAAGGCCGCGTCGACCCCCGCGCGGTCGTCGACGTTGCAGGCCAGCGTCACGCCGGACCAGCCACCGGCCGGATCGGCGACACCCGGTGCCGCCTCGGCCGCCAGCTCGGGCAGCGGGTAGAGGGCGAGCAGAACGCCTCCGAGCAGGAACGCCGACCAGCCGTCGTCGCTGGCGGGCAGCTCCGGCCAGCCCAGGGACCGGTAGAAGGATCGCAGCCGGCCCAGGTCGCAGGCGCCCAGGGTGATCACGGACAGTCGAGGGGGAATCGCGCTCATCGCCCGATCCTGCCGCACCGGTACGACAGGAAACGCCGGTGTGCTCAGTGGATTGAGGTCGCGGCCCACTCGCCCGGTGTCGTGCCCACCCGCGCGGCCTCATCACCGTGCGGTGTCCAGATGGCCGAGCGGCCGGCCGCCTCGCGGTAACCGCCGCCGGTCGACCCGGCGAAGCTCGCCATCGCCACCCAGACCCGGTGCGTCGTGACGATCCGCTGCGCCCGCACGTCCGGCACAGCGGCGTCCCGGGCCGACTCCAGCACGCCCGCCGCGTACACGTCGATCCCCAGGGCCGCCGTCGCCTGCGCGTGCCCGGCGACACCGGTGTCCTTGCAGACCGCCAGCCCGATCCGCCATCCGTCCACGTCGAGCACGCCCGGTGCGTCGCCCGGCCGGAACCGCCGCGCCTCCACGCCGCCCAGCCACATCTTCCGGTACGCCACCGTCACCCCGTCACCGGTCACCGCCAGCACTCCGATGTGGTCTCCGGGCACCGGCGCGCCGGCCAACGCCACCGTGCCAACCTCGGCGCACGCGTCGACAAGTGGCGTCAACCGCCGGTCGTCCATCGGCACGACCGGCCCCTGCAACTCGTACCCCGTCAGGGACAGCTCCGGGAAGACCACCACCCGGGCGCGCGCCGCGCGGACCGCGTCGGCGTGCGCCCGCGCGTTCTCCCCGACATCCAGGGGTACGCACAGCGGCTGCGCCACGGCGAGCCGCAACGGAGCGCGAGCCGGCCCGTCCGTGGCTGCCTGCGAGGTCTCCGCCTCACGGTTGGCTCTCAGGATCGCTTCGTAACGTGTGGGCATGCTTCGAACGTCGCACGCCGTCCTCGCCACCGGAACCCCCGCCGCCGCGGCCGAACCGCCGCAGGGCGGGATCGTCGGGTACGTCAGCGATCTGGTGGAACGGCTCGGCGGGCCCGGCGCGGGTCTGGCGGTGGCGTTGGAGAACCTGTTTCCGCCGATCCCCAGCGAGGTCATCCTGCCGCTGGCCGGCTTCGTGGCCGCGCAGGGTCGGATCAGCCTGGTCGGCGCGATCTTCTGGACCACGCTGGGTTCGGTGCTGGGCGCGCTGGCGCTCTATCTGATCGGCGCGTCCCTGGGCCGCGACCGGATGCGTGTCATCGTGGCCCGACTGCCCCTGGTGAAGCTCAGCGACGTCGACCGGACCGAGGCGTGGTTCCTGCGGCACGGCGTGAAGGCGGTGTTCTTCGGCCGGATGATCCCGATCTTCCGGAGCCTGATCTCCATTCCGGCCGGGGTGGAGCGGATGCCGGTGCGGACCTTCCTGCTCTACACGACGCTGGGCAGCCTGATCTGGAACACCACCTTCGTGCTCGCCGGCTATCTGCTCGGTGACAACTGGCACCTCGTCGAGGGCTACGTCGGCACCCTCCAGAACGTCGTGATCGTCGTCTGCGTCGCGGCCGTCGCCTGGTTCGTCGGCTCGCGGGTGCTGAAGGCCCGCCGCGCCGCCCGAAACCCCGAATCGGACCCGGCTCTGTCTCGCCGCGGTGCGCCCCCGGCGGGAACGCCGGATCCCGACGGTCGGGGCACCCTCTACCGGGGCGCCTCCTGGGCCTCGGACGAGCGCTAGCCCATCGCCTCCCGCACGATGTCTCCGGTCCGGTCCGGTCCGGTCCGGTCCGGTGCGGTGCGGTCCGGTGCGGTCCGGTCCGGTGCGGTCCGGTCCGGTGCGGTGCGACCCGGCAGCTTTCCGATGCCAGGGGGCGGCGACCACTCCTGCGGCGTTGATGCCGGTGAGTCATCTTGATGACTCACCGGCATCACAGCCCACAACGGCCATGCCCCGCCGCAGCCGCCCGACGGACAGCCGAACAGCGCAAGGGGACGCCAGGTGGACAGGGTGGCGGCGGACCGGCCCATGGCACGCTCACCTGCGGCTGCCGGTGGGCGTCGCCGTGGGCGCCCCGACGACGAGCGCCGGGTGGTGCGCCTTGGGCGTGATGTCCGGTTTCGGGTGGCGATGGGGTGTGACCGGGTGCATCCCCGGGCCGGAATCGTGGCCGACCTGCGGTCGTTACACACCCTGACGATCGCAGGACCACGGCCACCCCGCCCGGGGAATGGTCGGCCGGACCGGGTCGTTGCAGACCCCCGAACGACCGCAGGACGGCCCCGGGTCCGCTTCCGGATCCACGGCTGAGGGCCCGGGAATGACCCCGGACCGGCGGTCGTTACACACGGTCCCGGCGCCCACGAGCGACTTCCCTCGCCCGTCGGACGCCGCCCCGGCACCGCTCCGCTTGGTGCCGCGACCCGAGACCCCCCGTTTGTGCAGCGCCGGACGAGGTGCGCACATCCGCGTCGCCGTTCCCCTGTGGTGAGGCGGGTGTTTCCTACCCCCGAAGGAGCTACCCCCATGAACACGATCTTCCGTAAGAGCATGCTGTCCGTTGCCGGTCTCGCGTTCGCCGGTGGTGTCTTCGCCGGCCCGATCGCCCATGTCGCCGCCCCGAGCACCGACCCCCGGCCGGTCGCCGTGGTGCAGGCCGACAAGCCCGACCCGAGCAAGCTGATCCCGCACGGCACCCAGGGCGCGCAGTCGCACATCGACCTGAACGACGAGCAGACCGGCAACGCCAAGGCCATCATCGCGGCCACGAAGAAGGCGGGCCTGCCCGAGCGTGCGGCGGTCATCTCGATCGCGACGAGCCTGCAGGAGTCGAAGCTGGAGAACCTGGGTCACCTCGGCGACATGAACGACCATGACTCGCTGGGTCTGTTCCAGCAGCGCCCGTCGAGCGGTTGGGGCACGCCGGAGCAGATCACGGACCCGGAGTACTCGACGACGGCGTTCCTCAAGGGCCTGCGTCAGGTTGACGGCTGGCAGGACATGCCGCTGACCGAGGCCGCGCAGACCGTGCAGGTGTCGGCCTACCCGGACGCGTACGCCCAGTGGGAGCAGCAGGCCGCCGACCTGGTCGGCCAGTACTGGAACAGCTGACGCACGACCGCATCGATGGCCGGCGCCCCCCGGGGTGCCGGCCATCGGCATCCCCACCGCCGGCCCGACTCGTCGCCCGAACGACCTCGCCGGAGGGGAACATCGGGCGGCGTCGGCTGGTTGTAGACCAGTGTCGGTGTGACTCAGTGTCCCCGGGCCTCACCTACATAGCCTTCGCGGAATACCGTTCGGCTGGAGCCGCGTCGCGCCACTCGCCGAGAGGCGACCTGCACACCGACACCGGCGCCGCCCCCGACCACGGTCGGGGGCGGCGCTTTCGTGTCCACCGGGCACGATGACCGGCCCGCGCTCGCGGCACAATGTGCCGATGGATGCCGCGCAGACCTGGTCCGAGCAGCCCGGGTTGCTCGTATTGCCCAGCGGGGCGGTGGTGCGGGGACGCCGCATCGCCGCGACCGCCCCGCCGGCCGACTTCGCGCTGCTGCTGGCGCCTGGACCGGAACCGGTCTGGCCATCCCGGCGGATCAGGTGGCCCGACTTCTGGGTGCCGCTCGATCGGGAGGACGCACTCGACGCGCTGCGCGAGGCGCTGCGGAGGGCCCGCGACGGCGAGCGCGTCGAGGTGGCCTGCCGGGGCGGGATCGGCCGCACCGGCACGGCGCTGGCCGCGCTGGCGATCCTCGACGACCTGCCGGCCGAGCGGGCGGTGTCCTGGGTCCGGGCGGGCTACCACCCGAAGGCGGTCGAGACACCCTGGCAGCGGCGGTGGCTGCGCCGCGTCGCCTGACCACCGGCGTCGCCGGCCACCCGACAGCGCCGGCCGCGCACCGGCCACCCGACAGCGCCGGCCGCGCACCGGCCGCCGCTGGCCCGCCCACATCGCCGCCCGGGGCGCCCGGACCGCCCTCCGTGCGGCGTCAGGTCAAGTCGCCCGGCCCGGGTACCGCCGACCCGTCACCGCATCGTGGGCTTGTGGACGTACTCGCGCAGGTGGGTGGCGGTGAGAGTGTCGCCGTGGGCGACCAGGTCGGCCGGCGTGCCGGTGAAGACGATGCGACCGCCGTCGTGCCCGGCGCCCGGCCCGAGGTCGATGAGCCAGTCCGCGTGGGCCATCACGGCCTGGTGGTGCTCGATGACGATGTGTTGCCCGCGTCGACCATGCGGTCCAACAGGGCCAACAGTTGGTCCACGTCGGCCAGGTGCAGGCCGGTGGTGGGCTCGTCGAGGACGTACGTGCTGGTCTTCTCCGCCAGGTGGATGGCGAGCTTGAGTCGTTGCCGCTCCCCGCCGGACAGGGTGGTCAGCGGCTGACCGAGGCTGAGGTAGCCCAACCCGACGTCGACCAGCCGGTCGAGGATCAGGTGGGCCGGCCCGCTGGGGAAGAACCCGTGTGCCTCGGTGACCGACATGGCCAGCACCTCGCTGATGTTCTTGCCGCGCAGTGTGTACGTGAGCACCTCGTCGGTGAACCGCCGCCCCGCGCAGCGCTCGCAGACGCTCGCCACGCCGGCCATCATCGCCAGGTCGGTGTAGATCAGCCCGATGCCCTTGCAGGCCGGGCAGGCGCCCTCGGAGTTCGCGCTGAACAACCCGGCCTTGACGCCGTTGGCCTTGGCGAAGGCGGTACGGATCGGGTCGAGCAGCCCGCTGTAGGTGGCCGGGTTGCTGCGTCGTGACCCGCGAATCGGGGACTGGTCGACGATCACCACACCGGACCGGCCGCGCAGCGAGCCGTGGATCAGCGAACTCTTGCCCGAGCCAGCCACGCCAGTGACCACGGTGAGGACGCCGAGCGGGATGTCCACGTCCACGTCGCGCAGGTTGTGCAGGTCGGCGCGGCGGATCCCGAGCTGGCCGGTCGGTCGGCGTACCTCGTCGCGCAGGGTCACGCGGTGGTCCAGGTGCCGGCCGGTGAGCGTGTCTGCGCGGCGCAGGCCGGGGACGTCGCCGGTGAAGCAGATCTGCCCGCCGGCCGTGCCCGCGCCGGGTCCCAGGTCGACGACGTGGTCGGCGATGGCGATGGTCTCCGGCTTGTGCTCCACCACCAGCACGGTGTTGCCCTTGTCGCGCAGCCGCAGCAGCAGGTCGTTCATCCGGGCGATGTCGTGCGGGTGCAGGCCGACGGTGGGTTCGTCGAAGACGTACGTGACGTCGGAGAGGCTGGAGCCAAGGTGTCGGACCATCTTCACCCGCTGCGCCTCGCCGCCGGAGAGGGTCGCGGACTCCCGGTCCAGGCTGAGGTAGCCCAACCCGATCTCGACCAGTGAGTCGAGCAGGTCACGCAGGTTGCCGATCAGCGGGGCGACCCCCGGGTCGTCGATGGTCCGGACGAACGCGGCCAGGTCGCTGATCTGCATGGCGGAGCACTCGGCGATGCTGCGGCCGGCGATCCGTGACGACAGGGCGGCGGCGTTGAGCCGGGTGCCGGCGCAGGACGGGCAGGTGGTGAAGGTGACCGCACGGTCGACGAAGGCGCGGATGTGCGGCTGCATCGACTCGCGGTCCTTGGCCAGGAGGAGCCGCTTGACCTTGACCGCGAGCCCTTCGTACGTCCAGTTGTTGCTGCCTACCTTGATCTTCGTGGCTGGCTTGTGCAGGAAGTCCTCCCACTGCTGCGGGGTGAAGTCCTGGAGTTTGGCGTCGGGGTCGAACAGGCCGGAGCCGACGATGGTCTGCCAGTACCAGGAGCCGACGGCGAAGTTGGGCGCGGTGATCGCGCCGTCGTTGAGCGAGCGTTCGACGTCGACCAGCTCGTTGACGTCGAGGTCGGAGACCCGGCCGAGTCCTTCACAGGTGAGGCACATGCCCTCGGGCAGGTTGAAGCTGAACGCGCCCGCGCCACCGACTGACGGCTCGCCGAGCCGGCTGAAGAGGATCCGCAGCATGGCGTACGCGTCGGTGGCGGTGCCGACGGTGGAGCGGGAGTTGACGCCCATCCGTTCCTGGTCGACGACGATGGCGGCGCTGAGGTTGCGCAGCGAGTCGACGTCCGGCCGGTTGAGGTTCGGCATGAACGACTGGAGGAACGCGCTGTAGGTCTCGTTGATCATGCGCTGGGACTCGGCGGCGATGGTGCCGAAGACCAGCGACGATTTACCTGACCCGGAGACACCGGTGAAGACGGTCAACCGGCGCTTGGGGATGTCGACCGAGACGCTCGCGAGATTGTTCTCCCGCGCTCCGCGTACCTCGATCATGTCGTGGCTGTCGGCGGCGGACCTTGCTGGCTGCGACATGCGAACCCTTCACGAAGTGATGGCAGAACGACCCCGCCCTGCACGGGACGCATTAAATTGTCTCATTAATCCTCACAGAGAGGGTTTGACGAACAATCGAGCGTGCGGCTGTGACTTAAGGACGGGAAAGTCTCAAATCACATGACAAGCGGTACGGTTGCCCGGTGGAGGCCATGCCGAAGGATCGCCTGCGAGCCGTGGACCTCGCCGCCACCGTCGGGATCTCGGTGCAGCAGGTGCGCAATTACGTCGAGGAGGGCGTCCTGCCGCCGGTGCGGCGAACCGCGAGCGGCTACCGGATCTTCACGACCGCGCACGCCCGCGCGCTGACCGTGGCCCGCCGGCTGGCCGAGGGGCACGGCTGGGGCCGTACCCGGGAGATCATGGCGGCGGTGCACCGGGGCGACGTGCCGGCGGCCCTGGCGGCGCTCGACGGCGGCCATGCCGAACTGGACCGCGAACGCGCCGACATCCGCCGGGTGCTCGGTGCCTTCGAAACCGTGCTGGCCAACCCGCCGGCGACCCGGCCGGCCCAGCGCCGTGGTGTCCGCATCGGCGAGGTGGCGGCGCTGGTCGGCGTGCGGACCTCGCAACTGCGCCTGTGGGAGGCGCGCGACCTGGTGCGGCCGGGCCGCGCGCCCGGCACCAACTACCGGGTGTACGACGAGACCGAGCTGCGCGCCGCGCAGGTCGTCGCGCTCCTGCGTCGGGGCGCGTACCCGTTCGAGATCATCGAGGCGGTGCTGGGCGAGCTGCGCACCACCGGCAGCGCGCAGCGGGTACGCGCCGAGCTGGCCCGTCGTGAGCAGGACCTGCACGCCCGCAGCCTGCGGCGGTTGCGGGGCAGTGCCGCGTTGCACGACTACCTGGTGGAGCGGTCCGCCGCCGGATGGTCGAGCGGCCAACCGCTCCCGCCGAGCGATCTTGTTGGCTAGGGTCGGGCACATGAGAGCTGCTGCGCTGCTGGCGGTCACGGCGGCTGCCGTCCTGCCCGCTTCCGCGCCGGCTGTCGGCACGGCGGCGGCGGCCACGCGTACCGCTGCCGCCCCGCCGGCCGTGCGGTGTCCGCGGGCGTCGGCCCCGACGGTGTCCCGGCCGCCGCGCCCGTCGCCCCCGCCCACCGTGCCCGAGGCTCGGGTGGTCGGCGGCGTCGGACTGGCGACCAGCGGCCTGGTCGTGCCGGCCGGCGTGGACGCGCCACCGGCGATCACTGCCACGTCGTGGCTGGTCGCGGACCTCGACTCCGGCCAGGTGCTCGGCGGCTGCGGCCCGCACGAGTACGGCACCCCGGCCAGCGTCCAGAAGCTGTTGCTGGCGGCCACGATGATGCCCCGACTCGACCCCGCCCAGACGGTGACCGTCACCGCGGCGGACATGAACATCGAGCCCGGCTCGTCCGCCGTCGGCCTGGTCGAGGGTGGCCGCTACACGATCGAGACGATCTGGCTGGGGCTGCTGCTGAACTCCGGCAACGAGGCGGCGAACGCGCTGGCCCGTCTCGGCGGTGGCCCGGACGGCGCGGCCGGGGGAGTGCGCGCCATGAACGAGCAGGCGCACCACCTCGGCGCGCTCCAGACACATGCCGTCACCCCGTCCGGGCTGGACGGCAAGGGCCAGTTCACCAGCGCGTACGACCTGGCGCTGATCGCCCGGTCCTGCTTCGCGCAGCCGACGTTCCGCCGGTACGCGCTCACCGACCTGGCGACGATCCCCGCGCAGCCGGCACAGCGGACGAAGGGGTTCCAGATCCAGAACGAGAACCAGCTCATCTACCGGTACCCGGGCGCGTTGGGCGGCAAGACGGGCTTCACCGACCTGGCGCGGCACACGTACGTCGGAGCGGCGCAACGCGACGGTCGCCGGCTGGTGGTGACGTTGCTGGGTGCCGAGCCGACGCCGAAGCGGGGCTGGGAGCAGGGCGCGGCCCTGTTGGACTGGGGTTTCTCGCTGCCCCGCGACGTCGGCGTCGGTCGCCTGGTCGAGCCGGGAGAGTTGACCGCCACGCCTTCGGCGACCCCGTCCGTGCTGGCCGCGCCCGGTCCGCCCCGCCCGGCGGCGGCCAGCGGTCCGGCGCACACCGGTTCCGGCTGGCTCTGGTCGGTTTCCGCGCTCAGTGGCGCGGGGGTGCTGGTGCTGCTGGGTGGGCTGCTGTGGCACCGCCGCCGCCGGTTGTCCTGACGGGTCGGCAACCGGCCGCAGCGATCGACAACCGGCTCCGGCATCCATAGACTCCGGTCTTTCTGGCAGCGCGAGTCCCAGGAGGATCCCTGTGTCGAGTGAACGCGAAACGCCCTCCGGCGCGGCGGCACCCCGCCCGTCGGTACGTGCGCTGACCCGTCTCGCGGGCGTGACGGTGATCGCCGCGGCGCTGGTCGTCGGCTCTTCGGTCACCGCGCTGGCCGCGCCGGGCGCGACCGTCGACGCGTCCGGCGTCGCCAGCGTCGCGCACGCTCCGGCGCCGCCCGCCGCTGACCGCCCGCCGCGCACCACGCACGGCCCGTGCGCGTACACCGAGACGCCCGACGAGCCGGCCGCCCGACCCGTGCCGCTGCCACCCGACCCGCGCCGCCCGCCGGACCGGGGCACCGTCCGCGTGACGCTCTCCACGAACCAGGGGCCGATCGGGTTGACCCTGGACCGGGCTGCCGCGCCGTGCACGGTGCAGAGCTTCCTGCACCTGGTCGGCAAGCGGTTCTACGACCGCACCCCGTGTCACCGGCTCACCGCGTACCCCACGCTCAGCGTGTTGCAGTGCGGCGACCCGTCCGGCACCGGCGAGGGCGGACCGGGCTACCGGTACCGCGACGAGCTGCCCACCGACCTGCCGCCCGCGCCCACCGACCCGACCGGCGTACGGCGGCTCTACGCGCGGGGCGTGCTCGCGATGGCCAACGCCGGTCCGGACACCAACGGCAGCCAGTTCTTCCTGGTGTACGCCGACTCGGCGCTGCGGCCCAACTACACGATCTTCGGGACGGTCGACGCGGCCGGGCTGGACACGCTGGACCGGGTCGCCGCCGGCGGCGTCGCGCCGACGGCCGAGGATCCCGCGCCGGTCGACGGCGCGCCCGCCCTGCCGGTGACCATCTGTCGGGCCGTACGCGCACACCACCACTGATCCGCTGGGCGCGGTGGGCGGCGAGGGCCGCTCACCGCGCCACCGGTTGCCGGAACTTCCGGGAGCCCGACCGGTAGCGGTGGAACCGGGTATCCGACCCGGTTCAGGCCGTTGGAACGACGTGGGTCACCCGGTCGACGGCGTGGTGGCGCTGTCCCGGACGACCAGTTCGGTGGCGAGCTCCACCCGGGGGGAGTCGATGCCCTCACCCTGGGCCAGCCGCAGTACCGTCCGCGCCGCGAGGCGGCCCATCTCCACCAGGGGCTGCCGGACGGTGGTCAGCGGCGGGGACGCCCAGCGGGCCTCCGGCAGGTCGTCGAATCCCACCACGCTGACGTCGTCGGGGACCCGCAGCCCTCGGCGGCGGATGGCCTCGTAGACGCCGAACGCCATCTGGTCGCTGGCCGCGAAGATGCCGGTCGGCGGATCGGCCAGGTCGAGCAGCGCCGTGCCGCCCGCGAAGCCGGAGGCGTGGTAGAAGTCGCCCGGGTAGATCAGCGCGTCGTCCACCGGCACTCCGGCGGCCTCCAGCCCGGCCCGGTAGCCGTCGAGGCGGGCCCGGCTGCACAGCAGATGTGTCGGTCCGGCCACGAATCCGATCCGGCGGTGGCCGACCGCCAGCAGGTGCTCGGTCGCGGCGAGCCCGCCCGCCCAGTTGGTCGCGCCGATGGTCGGCACGTCCATGGCCGGCACGCCGGCCGGGTCGACGACCACCACCGGCACGTTGAGGCGGCGCAGCTGTGCGTGCAGCGGCGGGCTCAGGTGCGACGTCACGAAGATGACCCCGTCGGTGGCCCGGGTGCGCAGGTTCTGCAACCACTGCCGGGCCGCGGTGGGCTGCCGGTGGATCGCGGAGACGACGGTGCCGACACCCGCGCCGTGCCCGACGTCCTCGACGCCCCGGATGATCTCCACGGCCCAGGGGCTGTCCAGGTCGTTGAAGACCAGGTCGACGAGGCCGGCGCGGCGGACGCTGCGGCTGCTGCGGCGCCGGTAGCCGTGGTGGCGCAACAGCTCCTCGACGCGTTCCCGGGTGTCGGGGGCCACATCGGACCGGCCGTTGAGCACCCGTGACACGGTCGGCACCGAGACGCCGGCCTCCCGTGCGATCGCGGTGATGGTCACCCTGCGTCCGTCGTCCGCGTCCACCCGTGTCTCCTTCACCGCTCCGGGAGGGGCCACCGCCCGCGTCGCCCGTCCCGTGTCCCGGAACGGCACGCCCGCTCCTCGGGTCATCTTGCCTCACCGAGGGGGGTTGACGACACGCCAGGTCGGTCATAGCGTTCGGCAGAGTTGCGGAAATGTTCCGGTAATTTGTCGGATGCGTCTCGGCGTACCGTCCCACGTGACAGACAAGGACGCCATGTACACGGACCTGCCCGAGGAGCAGCTACGCGAGTACCGCGGCGTGGTGCGCGAGCCCGCCGACTTCGACGACTTCTGGGCGCGCACGCTCGCCCAGGCGCGCGACGCGGCGTGGCCGGTCCGGCTCGAACCCGTGGTGACCGGTCTGACCGCCATCGACGTGTACGACGTGACGTTCCCCGGCTTCGCCGGACAGCCCGTACGGGCCTGGCTCCGGGTTCCCCACGGCACCGGCACCGCCCTGCCGACCGTCGTGCAGTACGTGGGCTACGGCGGCGGGCGTGGGCACCCGCTGGAGAACCTGCTCTGGGCGACCGCCGGGTTCACCCATCTACAGATGGACACCCGGGGGCAGGGCTCCGGCTGGAGCCGGGGCGACACGACGGACCTGGGCGCGACCGGCGCGCAGGCGCCCGGCGTGGCGACGCGGGGCATCGCCGACCCACGCACGTACTACTACCGACGGTTGATCACCGACGCGGTACGGGCCGTGGACGCCGCCCGTACCCTGCCCATGGTCGACCCGACCCGACTGGCGGTGCTCGGGCACAGCCAGGGCGGGGCCATGGCGCTCGCGGCCGGCGCGTTGGCCCCCGGTGTGCGGGCGGTGGTGGCCCTCGTGCCGTTCCTGTGCGACATTCCCCGCGCCGTGGTGGTCACCGACGCCCACCCGTACCGGGAGATCCGTGACTACCTGGCGATCCACCGCGACGCCGAGGAGCGGACGCTGACGACCCTGTCGTACGTCGACGGCGTCAACTTCGCGCGGCGCTGCCGCCGGCCCACCCGCTACTCGGTGGCGTTGATGGACGACATCGTGCCGCCCTCGGGTGTCTACGCCGCCCACAACTCCCACGCGGGACCGACCGAGCTGTCGGTGTGGCGCTACAACGGCCACGAGGCCGGGGGTATCGACGACGACGAGGCGGCCCTGCGCTTCCTCGCCGCGCAGTTGGTCGAGACGCCCGAGGCGACGAGGGTCGGCGTCCACCCGGTTCCGCTGACGTCCGGCGACTGAGCGGGCCCGCTGGACCGGGCGCGGGACGCCCCGACCGATCCGCCGCGCGCCACCGACCGCCTTTGGTAAACAGGACCTGTGCGCAGGTCAGGACGGTTGGGTGGCGTCGCCGTACTCGCGCTCGCCGCGGCGCTCGGCGGCTGCTCCTCGCCGCCGCGCCCCACGCCGACGGTCGCCACCCCGGTCTCGGCGAGCCCTCGACCGACGCCTGACGGCCCTACCGCCCGCCCGAGCGCGACCCCGCCGGGCGCGGGCGAGTTGCCGAATTTTGTGGTGCTGACCGACGTCGACCCGCGCATCCACGCCGACATCCGGTACGCCACGGCGCACAACTTCGTGGGCCGGCCGATCGCCGGCTACCGCGAACCGCTGTGCCTGCTCACCCGGCCGGCGGCCGAGGCGCTGCGTCGGGTCCAGGACGCCGCGCTCGCCGGGGGCCACAGCCTCAAGGTGTACGACTGCTACCGCCCGCAGCCGGCGGTGGACGACTTCGTCGCCTGGTCGAAGCGTCCCGGCGAGCAGCAGACCAAGGCCGAGTTCTACCCGGACCTGGCGAAGGACAGGCTCTTCGCCGACGGCTACATCGGTGCGCCGACCGCGCACAGCCGGGGCAGCACGATGGACCTCACCCTCGTCGACGAGCCCGCCGCCAGCCAACCTCCGTACCGGCCCGGCCAGTCGCTGGTGGCCTGCACCGCGCCCCGGGCGCAGCGCTTCGCGGACAACACCATCGACATGGGTACGGGCTTCGACTGCTTCGACGCCCGAGCGCACACCGACGACCCCCGGATCACCGGGACCGCCCGGGACAACCGGCGGTTGCTGCGACGGCTGATGACCGACGCCGGATTCGTGAACTACGACCGGGAGTGGTGGCACTACCGCCTGCGCGACGAGCCGTACCCGGACACGTTCTTCGCCGCGCCGGTCGCCCGTTCGTCGGTCGGCTGAGACCCGGCTCAGGTCCAGTAGAGGACACGGCAGGCGGGTATCCGCGCGGTCAGCTCGTCGGTGAACCACCGTCGCAGCTCGGCCATCGTGTCCCGAGGGTAGACGTACTTCACCGCGCCGAACCTGCCGTGTTTGCGGCTGCGCGCCGCTACGTCCATCTCCAGCCGGGTACGCGGGTACCAGCCGAGCAGCACCTCCCGGCTGCCGGGCGTGAACCGGTGGGTGATCAGCTCGGCGGTCAGGTCCAGCTCCGGTACCCCGTCGACCGCCGCGCGGACCTGGTCCAGCAGGTCGCCGTACGCCTCGCGCCAGTCGGGCAGCGCGATGATGGGCGCGATGGTCAGCCCGACGGGATAACCGTCGAGCGCGAGCCGGCGCAGGGCGGCGAGCCGGTCCGGCACCCGGGCGGTGCCGCCCTCGAACCGCTGGCTGACCGGGGCGCAGTTGACGCTGAACCGGACCCGGGTGCGGCCGTGGTGGGGCAGGCCGACGAAGCTGTCCACGTCGGCGTACTTGGTGGTCCAGCGCAACTGCACGGGGGCGTCCCAGTCGGCGAAGTGCCGCACCGCCCGTTGCCAACTGCCGGTCAGGTGCTCCAGCGCCAGGGGGTCGGTGTAGCAGGACGCCTCGAACGTGGTGCCCTCGTCGGCGCGACGCGCGTCGCGGCTGGTCACCGTGCCGCGCCCGGCGTACGGAGTCAGTCCGGCGAGGATGTCGTCGAGGTCCGCGTACACCCGGGTCACCGGCGGGCCGGAGAGCGAGCCGGCCAGGTAGCAGTACTGGCAGTGCGCGGGGCAGCCCTCGGCGAGGTCGACGCGCCAGTCGGCGCTGGGCGCGATGGGTTGCAGGTCGCGCCGGGACGGCGGGCTCACCACGATCGCCATGGTCGCCTTGGCCCGCGCGTAGGTCTCGCGGTCGGTCTGCCCGCGTACTCCGCTGAGTCGATTGGATCGGAGCCGTTCCACCTCGATGCCGAGCGCCTGCACCCGGTCGACGATCCGCTGTCCGTGCGGGTGGTCCAGGGCGGCGGGGGTGGCCACCACCCGGCCCGGCGTCCACCGGCGCGCGGGTCGCGCCTCCGGGGCGAGGGCGGCCAGGTCGCGGATCGGCACCCGCTCGCCGCTGGCGTCGTGCGTCGCGGCGGGCACGTCCACAGCCAGCGGCCTGTCGACGTCGACGGCATCCGGGCTGGTCATCGGGCCGGAGTACCCGCTACCGCAGGAATCCCACCCGATCGACGCGGCTGGCGATTGACGCCGCACGTCGGAAAAGCATAACCTTTCGTCTATCTGTAAACCTTGTGAACAGATTTACGACGACGCGGCGGCGCGCGTCCCCACCGAAGGGACGATCAGGTGATCGCAGAACTTTCCTCCCGTACCAGAAGGATCCTGTCGGTGTTCGTCGCGCTCGTCGTCGCCGTGACCGCCGGCGTCGGTCTCGGCGTCGCGCGCAGCGCGCAGGCCGCGCCGACGTTCAAGGTCCTGGCCTTCTACAACGGCACCTGGGACGACGCGCACATCGACTTCATCAAGGACGCGCGCGCCTGGTTCCCGCAGGCCGCCGCGCAGTACGGCTTCTCCTGGGAGGCCACCAACAACTGGAGCCTGCTGAACACGTCCAACCTGGCCCAGTACAAGGTCGTCATGTTCCTGGACGACGCGCCGCCCGCCGCCCAGCGCCCCGCCTTCCAGCAGTACATGCAGAACGGCGGGGCGTGGATGGGCTTCCACGTCAGCGCGTGGACCGACAACCCGTCGAGCTGGAGCTGGTACTACAACACGTTCCTCGGCTCCGGCTCGTTCCGGACCAACACCTGGCTGCCCACCCGGGTCACCATGCGCGTCGACAACCGCACCCACGCGGCCACCCGGAACCTGCCGGCGACGTTCTCGTCGTCGTTCAGCGAGTGGTACTCGTGGAGCAACGACCTGCGGCAGAACTCGAACATCGACATCCTGGCCTCGGTCGACCCGTCGAGCTTCCCGGTCGGGACCGACCCCAACCAGTCCTGGTACAGCGGCTACTACCCGCTGGTCTGGAGCAACCGGCAGTACAAGATGATCTACGCCAACTTCGGGCACAACAGGATGGACTACGGCACCAAGACCGGCCTGTCGTCCACCTTCGACAGCGCCCAGCAGAACAAGCTGCTGATCGACGGGCTGCACTGGCTCGCCGGCGTCGGCACGTCGCCGACCCCGACCCCGACGCCCACCCCGACCGGCAGCGCCGGCCCGATCTCCCCGACCGCCTGGCACACCGTCGTCAACCGGGGCAGCGGCAAGTGCGTGGACGCGCGGGCCGCCGGCACCGCGAACGGCACCGCGATCCAGCAGTACGCCTGCAACAACAGCACCGCCCAGCAGTACCAGTTCGTCCCGACCAGCGACGGCTACCTGCGGGTCAACAACCGCAACAACAGCGCGCAGGTGCTCGACGTGACCGACCGGTCGACCGCCGACTCGGCCCCCATCCAGCTCTGGTCCTACAGCGGCGGCGTCAACCAGCAGTGGCGCGCGGAGTCCGAGGGCGGCGGCTACTACCGCCTGGTCAACCGCAGCAGCGGCAAGTGCCTGGACGTGCCGGGCGCATCCACGGCGGACAGCGTCCAGCTCATCCAGTACACCTGCAACGGCACCGCGGCGCAGTCGTTCCGGCTGGTGTCCGCGTCGTAGGTCGGCCATAGCCTCGCGGCCATGGCGATTCCCGACAGTTCTTCGGCTCCGTCACCGCCACCCTCACCGGCGGTGCCGGAGCCGAAGACGACTGGTACCGCCGCAGGGGCGCGAGCGAGCACGAGGACGCCTCCATCGACCGGGCGGAGGCCCGCCTCACCGGGTGTCTGGACGCGTTGCCCGGTCGGGTCTTCGCCATCCGCCTGTTCCGGGTCGAGGTCGACGGGCACGCGTTCGGGCTGGTCGACTGGTCCGAGGAGTACGACGGCGACGACCACGCCGAGTTCCTCCCCGACGAGCTGGGGTTCGCCCCGCCGTGGGACGGCTGCTACGACACCTGAACGGGCCTAGCGACGAGGGCCGGCCCGGTGGGCCGCTCGCTGTGTCGTGCCCCTGTCGAGCTGCCCCATAAATGGGGCGCGCTCCGCGCAGCCGGGCGCGCTCCGCGCAGCCGGGCGCGCTCCGCGCAGCCGGGCGCGCTCCGCGCAGCCGGGCGCGGCGTCGCCGTGGCGGGTGCCCATCTGCTCGCCGGCCGCCGGTCCGGGTCGCGGGCACCGGTCCGCTTGGCAGACGGTGGTTTGGGTGGCGGGGCCGGTCGCTCGGTGCCGCCCCACATCTGGGGCAGCTCGACAGGACCTGCGGGTGACAGGCCCGCCAGGCCCGCCAGGCCCGCCGGTGCCGCGCCCACGGAGATATCCATTGCGGACGTGCCGCCATCCTCCTACTGTCACCGGTGCAAGGTCGAGAGCAACCACGAGAGCAACCACGAGGGGAGTACGCCGTGTCGCGACGCGTCCGCACCGACGCCGCCCGGCGTCTGCTTCCTGCCGGCGGTTATCTCCTCACCACAGCCACGACCACTGCCTGCAACCCCTTGCGGGGCACCGGGCCGGGGTGACGCCGACGCGTAGCGCGTCCGCCGGCCGCCCATCCCCACCGGGATCGGGCGGCCTTCTCGTATCCCCGTACCGCCGCCGGACCACAGCCGCCCGGCGCATGATCGATATCGGTCACCCGCACGACAGAAGGAGACCATCATGGGATTCACCCCGCTCGCCGGGACCCGGGCGCCGGTCCGGGTCTGGACCGACCCGTACGCCATCGAGCCGCAGGCCGCGAAGCAGCTGCGCAACATCGGCGCGCTGCCCTGGGTGCAGGGTGTCGCCGTGATGCCG
This sequence comes from Micromonospora sp. NPDC049801, assembly GCF_040656575.1. NCBI lineage: Bacteria > Bacillati > Actinomycetota > Actinomycetes > Micromonosporales > Micromonosporaceae > Micromonospora > Micromonospora sp. NPDC049801. The sequence goes on from NZ_JBFAMS010000003.1 coordinate 285,484, forward strand.
GACGTGCACTTCGGTAAGGGCGCGACGGTCGGTTCGGTGATCGCCATGCGACAGGCCGTCTCGCCGGCTGCGGTCGGCGTCGACATCGGCTGCGGCATGTCGGCGGTGCGCACCTCGCTGACCGCCGCCGACCTGCCGGACGACCTGGGCGGCCTGCGGTCCGCGATCGAGGCCACCATCCCGGTCGGCTTCGCGCAGCGGCCCGAGGCGGTCAACCCGCGTCGGGTCCGCGGGCTGGAGCAGGCCGGCTGGGACGACTTCTGGGGTCGCTTCGCCGGTCTGGACCCTCGGGTGGCGCAGCTCGAGACGCGGGCGCAGCGGCAGATCGGGACGCTCGGCGGCGGTAACCACTTCATCGAGGTCTGCCTGGAGCAGGGCGGCGACGACGAGGGCCGGGTCTGGCTGATGCTGCACTCCGGGTCGCGCAACATCGGCAAGGAACTGGCCGAGCGGCACATCGGGGTGGCCCGGCGGCTGCCGCACAACGCCGACCTGCCCGACCGGGACCTCGCCGTGTTCCTTGCCGGCACGCCGGAGATGGAGGCGTACCGGCGGGACCTGTGGTGGGCGCAGGAGTACGCCCGGCGCAACCGGGCCGTCATGCTGGCGCTGCTCTGCAATGTGGTGCGCGAGCAGTTCCCGCAGGTCGGCTACGACGAGCCCATCTCGTGCCACCACAACTACGTCTCCGAGGAGAGCTACGACGGCGTCGACGTGCTGGTCACCCGCAAGGGCGCGATCCGGGCCGGCCGGGGTGACCTGGGCATCATTCCCGGGTCGATGGGGACCGGGTCGTACATCGTGCGGGGTCGGGGTAACCCGGACGCGTACTGCTCCGCGTCGCACGGTGCCGGGCGGCGGATGTCGCGGGCGCAGGCGAAGCGGACGTTCAGCACCGCCGACCTGGCCGCGCAGACCGCGGGCGTGGAGTGCCGCAAGGACGCCGGGGTGGTCGACGAGATCCCCGGCGCGTACAAGGACATCACCGAGGTGATGGCCCAGCAGGATGACCTGGTGGAGGTGGTCGCGCACCTCAAGCAGGTCGTCTGCGTGAAGGGCTGACGAGGGTACGCGCGGGCCGGGAGCACCGGCCCGCGCGGACCTCCTCAGAAGCCGACGAAGACCCGGCGCAGGTCGTCCAGGGTCACCGGCCCGCTCACCCGCACGCCATCCGGGGTGTAACGCTGCCCGAGCCGGCCGACCACCAGCCGCAGCCACGCCTCGGCCGGCAGGGACAGCTCACCGTCGGGCTGCTCCGGCGCGTCGGTGAGCGTGATCTGCTCGCCCAGCCGCAGCCCGAACGTCCGTTCCGGGTCCCGCAGCCGTACCAGCAGGGTCGCCTCCCGGCCGGCCAGCTCCTTGGGTCGGCTGGTCCAGCTCAGCATGCCGCCGATCTGATCGAGGAGCAGCGGCACCGCCTCCGGCGTCACCGCCGCGAACGGGTTGAACGCCACCTCGGCGTCCCACTGGTGCAGGGCGAACTCGCTGAGCCGGAACCGGGCGGCGGTGGCGACGTCGACCGGGTCGGGCAGGAAGCCGAGGTTGATCCGCAGCGTCTCGCGGGTCTCGGCGTCCAGCGCCTCGTACGCCTCGACCAGACGCTCGTTGGACGCCAGGAAGCCGGCGGCGTGCTCCTCGGGGGACATGGCGTCCCAGCGCTGCCACACGCCGCGGTTGAAGTCGCCGTCCGGGGCGGGCGTGCCCTCGATGGAGGCGTTCAGCCCCGCGAGGCCGATCTCGGCGCCGCTGCCCAGGTGGCTGAGCACCTGGGAGACCTGCCATTCGCTGGCCCCGGAGGGCTGGCGCAGGTCGTCGTCCTTCAGGTCGCGCACGAGCGCGGCAAGCTCCTCGTGGCCCGCCCGTAGCGCGTGGATGATCTGGTCGGCAGCCGTGGACATATGTCTCCTCAACGGATCTTCGACGATGGTCGGGACGCTACCGGACGATTCGCCCCGGTCGGACGCACCCGGTGTGCGCCGCCCGGCCCGTACCCCATCGGGTGCGGGCCGGGCGGCGTCGTTCGGGCTCAGCCCATGTGCACGGCGTTGCCGGCCGGGATGTCCTCCTTGCGCACCTTCACCAGGACCAGCGTGACCAGCCCGGCGAGCACGATCAGGACCGCGCCCCAGGCGAACGCGACGCGGTACCCGTGCACCAGCGCCTCCACCTGCGTCGCCGGGTTCGGCGCCCGGCCGACCAGGTACGCGGTGACCGCGCTGGTGTAGAAGGTGTTCAGCAGCGCGGTGCCGAGTGAGCCACCGACCTGCTGGGTGGCGTTGAGCGTCGCGCTGGCCGCGCCGGCGTCGTGCTCCGGCACCCCGACCAGCGCGAGGCTGGACAGCGGGACGAAGGTGAAGCCGAGTCCCAGACCCAGGACGACCTGGGCGGGCAGCAGGTGGGTGAGGAACGACGTGTCGACGTCGATCTGGGTCAGCACCAGCATGCCCGCGGCGGCGAGCACCGCACCGGCGACCATCAGCGGCTTGGCGCCCAGTCGCGGCATGAGCTGGCTGGCGCCGCCCGCGGCGATCAGCACACCGGCGGTGACCGGCAGCGACGCGAGGCCGGCCTCCAGGGGCTTGTACTGCAGGACCACCTGGAAGTAGAAGGTCAGGAAGAGGAACGCCCCGAACAGGCCCGCGCCGATCAGCGTCGAGGTGAGGTACGCCCCGCCCCGGTTGCGGTCCAGGATGATCCGCAGCGGCAGCAGCGGGTGGTTGGTGCGCAGCTCGATCACCACGAAGGCGGCCAGCAGCACCACACCGGCGGCGATGAAGCCGAGCGTGGCGGTCGCGTCCCAACCGTCCTCGGCCGCCTTGGTGAAGCCGTAGACGAGGGAGACCAGACCGGCGGTGACGACGACCGCGCCGGGCACGTCGTAGCGGGTGTTGCCGTGCGCCCGGCTCTCCGGCACGAGCGGGAGGGCGAAGGCGATCGCGATGGCGGCGACCGGGATGTTGACCAGCAGGCACCAGCGCCAGTCGGCGTACTCGGTCAGCACCCCGCCGAGCAGCAGCCCGACCGCGGAGCCGCCACCGGCGATCGCGCCGTACACGGCGAACGCCTTGGCGCGCTCGGTGGCCTCGGTGAACAGCACTGTGAGCAGCGCCAGGGCGGCCGGCGCGAGCAGCGCGCCGAACGCGCCCTGCAACGCGCGGGCGGCGAAGAGCATCCCACCGGTGGTGGCGAGGCCGCCCAGCGCGGAGGCCAGCGCGAAGCCGGTCATGCCGACCAGGAAGGTGCGCTTACGCCCCCAGTAGTCGGCGATCCGGCCACCGAGCAGGAGCAGACCGCCGAAGGCCAGCGTGTAGGCGGTGATCACCCACTGCCGGTTCGCGTCGGTGATGCCCAGGTCGGCCTGGGCCTGGGGGAGCGCGATGTTCACGATGGTGGCGTCGAGGACGACCATCAGCTGCGAGACCGCGATGACCCCCAGGGCGATCCAGCGCCGCGGGTGCGGGGCGCCTGTCGACGTCCCGGCGCCGGGGGCGCCGGGGGCGGTCGAGGTGGTTCCGGGCATGGTGAAGCCTTCCGTGGTGCGGATGTTGATGGATCAGGCCTGGGACGGGCGGTCGTGCCGGTAGGTCAGGACCGGGATCAGCACCTGGTCGACGACCTGGGTGAGGAACGCGTCGTCGGCGGGTAGACCGTGCGCGACCAGTCGGGACATGAGGAGCGCGGGCGCAAGATCGTGGAACAGGTCCCGTTCGCCGGCCTCCGGGGGGATCTCCCCACGGGCGGCGGCGCGGACGAGGACGGCGGTGCTGGCCACCCGACCGGCGGGCAGCACCTGGTGGCGTACCAGACGCTCCAGCTCCGGACTCGTCCGCATGGCGAAGGTCAGCGCCTGCATCAGGTCGCAGTCGGCGACACAGATGGCGGCGGTGGCGCGGAGCAGCTCGAGCAGGTCACCCCGCAGTGAGCCGGTGTCGGGTGGGTTGAGCACGCCGACCTGGCGGTCGCTCAGGGCGGCGACGACCAGCTCGGCCTTGCCGTCCCACCGTCGGTAGATGGTGGCCTTGCTCACGTGGGCGCGGGCGGCCACGGCGTCGATGGTCATCCGGTCGTAGCCGACCTCGCGCAGCAGGTCGATCACCACGCTGAACAGGTCGGTGCTCGTGCACCGGGCCGACCGGGCGGCCGGCACGCCGACGCCCGCGCTCACCTGCTGACCCTCCAGCACCTGCACCCCCCGTGAAACGATGTCGTACTGACCCTAGTTCGCTCGGAGCCCTTCCTGCAGGCTTTTATGAGGTGCGTCGCATCGGGCGAGCGAAACGGTGACGTTTCAACCTCAGCTGTCGGGCGGCGCGAGGAGCACCGGCACGGCCACGGTGTTGATCCGGGTGCCGTCCCGGGCCGACACCTCGTACACCTCGATCGTGCCGTGCTGCGCCCTGTTCGTACGCCAGTTCACCACCACCCGGTAGTCGCCCCGGCAGCCACTGCCGCAGCTCGCCGTGCCGAAGGCGGCGGCCACCTGGCGGCCGGCGTCGTCCAGCACCCGGACGCTCACCGTGGCCTCGAACACGTCCGCCGTGCCGCTGACGGTGAGCGGGGCGGTGACCCTCTCGCCGACGCTCGGCCCGGTGACCACGATCGGCGCGAGCAGGCCCGGATAGTCGGCCCGACCGACCGGTGCGCCCCCGGGAAAGCGGACCCGCCGGACGGTGGGGAACTGGGTGAGCGTCCACACCACCTGCGCCTCGCGCAGCCGCCGACGGTCCGCCGGGTCGTCGGCGGACGGGACGGGGCCGAGTGTCGCCACCCCGTCGACGATCCGGGTGACCTCGACGCCGGCCGGCAGCAGGGTCACCATCCCCGTGGCGGCCTCGGCCGGAGTCGGCCCGGCGGACAGCTCACTCAGGGCGAGCCGGGACGTCGCGACGGTGGCCGGTCGGGTGCGCCGGGTGGGCACGAGCCGCCCGGAGCGGACGTACCACAGCTCGATCGTCACCGGGTCCGGCCGGCGGGTCCCGGTGACCGCCGGCGTCGGCGGACGCGGCGGGGTGCCGGTGGCCGGCGGCGTCGGCGGCGCCGAAGCGGCCGGCGCGGTCGTGGCGGGCGCGACGGTCGGTGGGGAAGTGGTGGGCGGCGGCCCCGGCGGCGCCGTGCCCAGGACGCCGGAGCGGGGGGTGCCGCACCCGCTCAGGACGAGCGCGGCGACCAGCGCCAATCCTGCCGCGCGGGACCCGTCACGGCCGCTCATCCCGCACCCCCTCCCGCGCGGCACCGTCGGGATCCCGCGCGGGCAGTTCCAGGCGGAACCGCGTGCCGACGCCCGGCTCGCTGCGCACACTCAGCACCCCGCCCAGCACCGCCGCGTGTTCCCGGGCGATCGCCAGACCGAGGCCGCTGCCCGGGGCCGAGCGCGCGGCGTCGACCTTGTGGAACCGGTCGAACACCAGCGGCAGGTGCGCGACCGGGATGCCGGGCCCCTGGTCGGCCACCTCGAACACGACGCCTCGGCCCGCCGCGCGCACGCTCGCGGAGATCTCACCGCCGCCGTGCTCGACCGCGTTGGCGACCAGGTTGGCCAGGACCCGCTCCAGGTGGCGAGGGTCGGTGCGCAGCGCCACGGGATCGCCGGTGACCAGCACCCGGTCCGACCAGCCGCGCGCCGCGACGATCGCGCGTAACAGCGCCAGCGCGTCCACCGGCTCGACGCTCGGGCGGTCCCGCCCGGCGTCCAGCCGCGAGATCTCCATCAGGTCCTCGATCAGGCGGCGCAGCCGGACCACGTCCCCGACCAGCAGCCGCGCGGCCGGCCGGGCGTCGTCGGGCAGCCGGTCCAGCTGCTCGCGCAGCAGCGAGGCCGCCGCCACCAGGGCGGTCACCGGGGTACGCAGCTCGTGCGCGACGTCGGCGGTGAACCGCCGCTCCCGGGCCTGCGCGGCGGACAGGGCGGCGATCTTCGCCTCCAGCGCCTCGGCCATCTCGTTGAACGACGCCGCCCACGCGCTGAACTCGTCCCGACCGCGTACCGGCAGACGGGTGGCGAGCAGCCCCTCGGTGAGCGCCCGGGCGGCGCGGCTGGCCCGGCCCACCGGCTCCAGGGTGCGGCGGGCCAGGAGGTTGCCCACCGCGGCGGCGACCAGGACGACGACCATCCAGCCGGCCAGCAGCGCGGCGTACACCTGGTTCAGGTCGGCCGCGACGTCGTCCTCCACGGTGATCACGTACAGCTCAGCGGTCGAACCGGGGACACGCCCACCCACCACCAGCAGACGGGGGCGCTGCGCCGACGTCGACCGCTGGTACGCGAGCTGCCCGTCCGCGACCGACGCCCGCAGGCGCGTGCCCAGGGCAGGGGCGTACCCGGGATGGGAGGGACGAATGACGCCGTCGACGAGGACCACATGCCGACCGCTGCCCTCGAAGCTGGTGAGCAGCTCGGCGTCGCGCTGTTCGGTCAACGGCGGGAACTGTCCGGCGAGCACGAGCTGGTAACGGGCGTCGGCGGCGGCCTGACGCAGCGACGCGTCCCACCAGGACTGCCGCAGCAGCAGCCCGGTCCCGCCGGCGAGCAGTCCGGCGGACACTCCGGCGACCAGCACGAACGCGATCGTCAGTCGGCGCCGCAGCCGGCCGGGCGGCACCGGGCGTACGGCCATCGCCGACCTCCCGTCAACCGGCGGACAGTTTGTAGCCCGCGCCGCGTACCGTGCGGATGCGCCGCGGGTGCGCCGGATCGTCCTCGACCTTCGCGCGCAGCCTCTGCACCGCCACGTCGACGAGCCGTGAGTCGCCCAGGAAGCGGTGGTTCCAGACCAGGTCCAGCAACAGTTCCCGGGTGAAGACCTGGCCGGGACGTCGGGCCAGCTCCAGCAGGAGCCGGAACTCGGTCGCGGTCAGCTCCACCTCCCGGCCGTCGCGGCGTACCACGAATGCGCCCGGGTCGATCTCCAGGTCGCCCACGGCGATGGTGCGCGACGGCGTCGGCGCGCTCACCCGCCGCAGCACCGAGCGGACCCGGGCCACCAGCTCCGGCAGGTCGAAGGGCTTGCGCAGGTAGTCGTCCGCGCCGCACTCCAGACCGACCACCACGTCGAGCGTGTCGGTGCGCGCGGTCAGCATGAGGATCGGCACCTGGCTCGTCCGCCGGATCTCCCGGCACACCTCCAGACCGTCCAGTTCGGGCAGCATGACGTCGAGCACGATCAGGTCGACCGGGTGCGCTCGCCAGGTCACGAGCGCCTGTCGTCCGTCGGTGGCGGTGTCGACCCGGAAGCCGGCGCGGCGCAGACCGAGGGCGGTGACCTCCCGAATGGAGACGTCGTCCTCGACCACCAGTACGCGGCCCTCCATCAGTCGAGGGTAGACCCGTGACCACTGTGCGTAACCCTGGCGGAACGGTCGTCATCGGCGGCCGGTCGGGTCCTCATCCCGGCGTCGTCACCGCTACGGTCAGGTGCCTCCGGGCATCCCCCTCACACGAAAGGGCACGACGTGCAACGTCATGGCTGCGTGATCCGACTCCGCCCCGAGCAGCGGGAGACCTACCTGCGGTTACACGCCGCCGTCTGGCCGAGCGTCGAGCAGACGCTGCGCGCGGCGAACTTCCGCAACTACACGATCTTCCTCCACGACGACCTGCTCTTCGGTTACTACGAGTACGTCGGCGACGACTACGAGGCCGACCTGCGGCTGATCGCCGCGGACCCGCAGACGCAGGAGTGGTGGAAGCTGACCGACCCGTGCCAGGAGTCGCTGGCCGAGCCCGGCTCGGGGGACTGGTGGGCCCCGATGCGCGAGGTCTGGCACCTGGCCGACGAGGCCCCGCAGGGCTCCGCAGGCTAGCCGTCTCACGGTCGGCGCCGGCCGGCTCCCGCCTCGACCTCGGCGGGCGCCGGCCCGGATCCCGGTCAGTCCGCGATCTTGATGATTGTCTTCCCCGCTGTGCGCTGGCGTCGGGCGAACGCCGAGGCCGTCTCGTCGAGCGGCCGTACCGCGCCCACGATGGGCCTGAGCCGTCCGGTGCGGACGCGTTCGGCGAGGTCGACCAGCCGGGCACGGTCCGGTTCGACGACGAAGAAGACGGCTCGCCCGTCCCTGGGCTGGACCTCGGGCGGCGCGGCGATGGTCACGACGGTGCCGCCGGGGCGGACCAGCTCGGTCGACCGTCGCAGGATGTCGCCACCGATGACGTCGAGCACCACGTCCACCTCGCCGACCTGTCGCAGGTCGTCGGCGTCCAGGTCGACGAACGCCTGCGCGCCGAGAGAGAGCACGACGGTCCGGTCGGCGGCGCGACCGGTGCCGATCACGCGGGCGCCCACCTCCCGCCCGAGTTGGACGGCGATCGAGCCGACACCTCCGGCGGCGCCGTGCACGAGGACGGTCTGGCCGGCCGTGAGGTGGGCGTGGTCGAACAGCCCCTGCCAGGCGGTCAGTCCGGAGATCGGTAGCGTCGCAGCCACCGGGTGGTCGACGTCGGCCGCCAGCGGGGCGAGGTTCCGCGCCTCCACCGCCGTGTACTCGGCGAGGGATCCGTCGCGGGCCCAGTCGGTCAGGCCGAACACCCGCTGACCCACGGTGAGGCCGGTGGTGCCGTAGCCGAGGTCGGCCACGACACCCGAGAGCTCGTGCCCGGGGATGGTGGGCGTCCGGTCACGGCCCGCGCGGTCGGTCCACGTCGTCGGCCAGTCGAGCTCGCCGGGTGTGAAGCCGGCGGCGTGGACGCGCACGATGACGTCGTTCTCCGCGGCGTGGGGGTACGGCATGTCGGTCAGGGTGAGTCCCTGCACCCCGGCGTCACGGTCGCGTACGGTGATGGCTTTCATGCTCGTTGCCTTTCAGCTCGGCCAGGGTGCGCCGACGATGCGCTCGACCGTCGTCACGCGCCGGAAGCCGGGAACGAAGTGTTCGAGATAATCGGAGTTGACGGTGCCGATCGTGGTTTCGGGTCGATTCTTCAGCCCGTCGACCGTGGTGCGCAGGAATTCGTTCTTGAAATCCCCGCGCGGATGGACGGCGAGGATTTCCGCCAACTGGTCGGTGTCCAGCCCGTCCAGGCCGAGGCCGAGAACGTCGGTCAGCACACCGAGGTAGGTGGTCGCGATCTCGGGACCCAACCGGTCGGGAATACCCGGCGTGGTGTGCAGGGCGATCGCCGTCCAGACGGTCTCGGCGGCGGTCGTGGGGAACCCCCGGTCCAACAGGAACCGGCGCGCATGGTCGGCGCCGTCGACCTCGAAGCGCTGCTGGAGGTCCGAGAACGGCGTCCCGAGCCCGGCGTCGTGGAACATGGCCGCCAGGTAGAGCAGTTCCGGGTCCGGTTCGACGCCCAGCCGTCGGGCGTGGATCAGGCCGAAGAGGAAGACCCGACGTGAATGGTGGTAGATGAGCGGCCCGGTCGTCTCCTGAATGTGCCGGGTCGCCTCGGCGACCGCCGTTGACCGCGGAATCTCGAATCCCGCGATGACCTCTGCCATTTACCTTTCACCTTCCCGACGAGGTGAGCCGAGTGCTGATGACCCCATGGTGCCCACCGGTCGTCGTGGCCCGCCGCCCTCGTCGAGCCAGGAACCCCTCATATCTGGACAGCGGCTGGTCGCCGAGACCTCGTTCGTTTCCGCTGGCGGCGTGCTACCAATGCATCGTGTCCACGCCGCCCGTCCGCCACCCCGGTAACCGTCGACACCCACCGCGCCGGGTGCGGCAAGGCGCGACGGCGCAGGGCCGGAGACCGTGAACGGCGGCCCGCATCGCGTCGCGATCTTCGTGTACGACGGGGTGACGCTGCTGGACGTCGCGGGTCCGGCCGAGGTGTTCAAGGAGGCGAACCGGTTCGGCGCCGCCTACCGGATCGTTCTGCTCTCGCCGACCGGTGCGGACGTCACGTCGAGCCTCGGCGTTCGGATGGCGGTCGACGGCGCGGTCTCCGCCGCGACGCCGGGCATCGACACGCTGCTGGTGGCCGGCTCCGACCGGTATCCCCGCGCCCGCGTCCCCGTCGACCTGGCGGACGCGGCCCGCCGGCCGGCCGTCGCGGCCGGACGGGTCGCGTCGATCTGCACCGGAGCGTTCGTCCTCGCCGCCGCCGGCCTCCTCGACGGTAAGCGCGCCACCACGCACTGGCAGGTCGCGCACGAGCTGGCCGCCTGGTGTCCCACCTGCCGCGTCGAACCCGACGCGATCTACGTGCGCGACGGCGCGACCTACACCTCGGCGGGCGTGACCGCCGGCATCGACCTGGCGCTCGCTCTCGTCGAGGAGGACCACGGGCCCGACCTGGCGCGCGACGTGGCCCGCGCTCTGGTGGTGTACATGCAGCGTGCCGGCGGTCAGTCCCAGTTCTCCGCGCCGTTGCAGGGGCCCGCGCCCCGGTCGCCGGCCCTGCGCAGGATCGCCGACGTGGTGACGGCGAACCCCCGCGCCGACCATTCGCTCACCGAACTCGCGAAACACCTCAACGTGAGCACTCGGCAGCTCACCCGGCTGTTCCATGACGAGTTGTCCACGACACCGGCCCGCTACGTCGAGAACATTCGATTCGACCTGGCGCGGGCGCTGCTGGACCAGAACCACACCGCGACGCAGGCCGCGACGCTCGCCGGGTTCCCCAGCTACGAGAGCATGCGGCGGGTCTTCGCCCGGAAGCTGTCGATCAGCCCCGCCGCGTACCAACGGCGGTTCCGTACGACCCGCCGCGTCGAGCCGGACGAAGGTCCGTCACCGCCCTGAGGCACGGCCGCCCGGGTCCGACCGTGCCGGGCCGGTGTACGGCGGCGGTCACCACTGGTGGGCGACGTCGAGCACGATCCGGCTGTGGGCGCCCGGACCGGCCAGCACGACGGCGCGGAACGGCAGCCGGGCCCGTACGCCGACGGCGAAGGTGGTGTAGCCCTCGAAGCTGCCGCCGAACACCACGTCGCGCAGCGTCGGGTAGCGCAGCAGGTTCGTGACGTGCGTGCCGACCGGGTACGGCACCGTGCCTAGGTGGTCGGCGTCGTACGCCGGGGCCCGCAGCGAAACCCGCAGCAGCGCGCCTCCGGCGGTGTACGGCGACAGCGCGAGCCCCTCGCCCTCGGTCCAGGTCTCGCCGTAGCCGATCGTGTACCCGTCGACCGGGCCGGCGAACTCGAACACCACCCGGTCGTAGCAGTCGTGCTGGCCCGTCCGGACGTCGACCAGGGGAGCGTCGCTCAGCGCGCCGGCCGACTTCTCCCCGCTGCCCCAGGTGATCCCGCAGTACGCCGCCTCGGTGGCGGCGCGCGCCGAGCCGGTGCCCGTCGCGCTGCTGGTGCCGGCCGCGCTGCTGCCCGCCGTGGCGAGCACTCCGGCGAGGACGACCGCTGTCGCGGTCAACGCGCTCCTGATCCTCATCGTGGTTCTCCATTCGGTGTCCCGGGGTCACGTCGCGGCGGCTGTGCCGGTGACCCTCAGTCGTCACCGTCGTCCCGCCCCGACACGGGCACCTCGCCGTCGGGTAACCGCCGCGTAACAGCCGACGCCCCGACCGCGATCGACGTCAGCCGCGTCGCGTTGCGTCCTGACGTGGCTCGGCGTGGCGTGGCGTGGCACCCCACGGCATCCCACCTTGCGATACGGTGCCTCGCATCGGCACATCGGAGGTGGATGGATGCCTGCCGTCGTCGTCCTCGCGTTGACCCTCGCCCTCGCGCCCGCGCCCACGCCGGCGGTCTCCGCCACACCCGGTCCGCTCGGCGAACTGGTCGGCGGTGTCGGCCGGATCGTCGGCGACCTGCTGGGCCGCGGCGGTACGCCCACACCGATCCCGACGCCGAGCGCCACCCGCGGCCCGACCTCCGGGCCGAGCCGACCACCGGCGACCGCGCCGTCCGGCCCGTCGACGCCCGGCGCGACCCCCGGGCCCGTCGAGTCGTCGGCCGGTGCGCGGGCGACGGTCCCGCCCGATCGCCCCGACAAGCGGGCGGGCGCCGCCGGACGCGACCCGGTCGTGCCCGTGCGGGGCGGTGACACCCCGGCGCCGATCGTCGCGCCGGCCCTCGCCGACCCCGTCCGCGATGGCTGGCCGCCCGTGTCCTATCTGTTGGTGGCGGCGGTCCTGGTCGGGCTGGCGCTGCTGCTGCTGCGCCGCCGTGGCAGTGCCGGTCCCTCGGCCGTTCCGGCACCGACTCCCGACCCGACGCCACCTCCCGATCCCGACCCCGGGCCGGACAACGTCCGCCGCCTGCCGACCAGCCTCAACGCCATCTATGAGCTGGGTCGGCTGGACGAGCGACTTGAGCAGGAGCGCCGCCGCCGACCCTGAGCGGCGGTTTCAGTGCTTCGGGTACGCGCCCTCGCGCCGGGGGATCGCGTCGTCGTACGCCCCGGACGGGCCGTGGTAGCGGGTCGTGCCGTTCGGGTACGGCCACGCGTTGGCACGGCAACCGTGCAGGCCCAACGTCTGCTGCTGCATCACCGGCGCCGGCCGGCCCGATCCCGGGCAGCGTTCGTGGCCGAACCGGAGCCGGTGCCCCACCTCGTGGTTGACCATGTACTGCCGGTAGGTGGTCAGGCTCGCGCCGTAGTCCGGCACGCTCGACACCCAGCGCGCCACGTTCAGCACCACCTTGTCGCCGCTGCGGCAGGACGTGTAGCCGTCCGGCACGTCCTGGCAGAGAGTGTCGCGGGTGCCGGGGGTCGCCAGGTAGATGGTGAAGTCCGCCGGATCGCCGGCACCCACCCGCCGCAGCCGCCAGTCCCCGCCCGCCGTCCATCCGCGCGGGTCGTTCAACGTCGCGGTGATCGCGGTGGCGATGTCACCCGCCGCGAGACCATGGATGTCGCGTTCCACGGCGACCCGGTAGCGCAGCAGAGTGCCGCTCTCCGCGCCGCCACGCGTCGTCTCGGCGGCGGCCATCGTCCAGCGGTTCCCGCCGGTGGCGGGATAGCTGACCGGGTGGTTGGGCGTGCTACGGGTGCCGAGGATGCCGACGCCGGTTGGCCGGTGCGACGCCGCCGCGTGGTCATCGGGTCGCGGTCCGGTACCGGGGTCTCCGGCGGGCTGCCCGGCCGCTGGCCCTGTGCATCCGGTGAGCAGCGCCACCGCCAGCAGTGACGCCGCCGAGGCCAGATGCCACCGGCGGGTACCCTTCGTCGACATGTCTCTCCCCTCGCGCGTCGCCTGAAGGCGCGCACACAGGAGAAGACGGGTCATGGCGACAAAAAGTTGAAGTGATCCGGATCTCAACCTTCCGGCGGCCGCACCCGTCTGAGGTGATGTGGCACGGGGGAGGGTTCGCGGTGGCGCGGGGTGACGCGGAGTTCGTCGAGTTCGCGCGGGCGGCGTCCGCGCGGCTGGTGCACGCCGCGTTCCTGATGACCGGCGATCACCACCAGGCCGAGGACGCCGCACAGACCGCGCTGGTCCGCACGTACGCGTCGTGGTCGCGGATCCACGACGACGACGCCTACGGGTACGCGCGTCGCACGTTGGTCAATCACCTGGTGGACCGGTGGCGACGGCCGATGCGGGAGTACCCGACCGACGAGGTGCCGGAGCAGCGACGCGGTGACGTGGCCGACGACGTGGCGACCCGGCGCTGGTTGGTCGCCATCCTCGGCGTGCTGAGCCCTCGGGAACGGGCCATCGTCGTGCTGCGGTACTACTTCGACCTGCCGGAGGCGCAGGTGGCCCGAGAACTCGCCGTGTCCGTGGGCACCGTCAAGAGCACCAGCTCACGGGCCCTGGAGAAGTTGCGCACCGCCGCACCGCGCACCACCGACGAGGGGGCGCGCCGATGAGCGAGCTGGATCGGCTCCGGGACGCCATGCGGGCGACCGAACGCCCCGACGCCGTGATCGACCTGGCCCGGGTGATGCGTGACGGGCGACGGTTGCGGACCCGTCGGCGGGTCACCGGGGCGGCTGCGGCGACGCTCGCGGCCGGGCTGGTCGCCGTGACCGCGGTGACGGTCGACCCGACCGGGTCGCGCGATCCCGCGCCGGCCGGGCCCGCGTCTCCGGCCGCCGTCGCCTCGCCCTCGGTCGGTGTCGCGCCGACGTCGGACGGGCCGACGCCACCGCCCACGCAGGCTCGTGGCGTGCCGAATCCCAAGCCCCTGGGTCAGGTGATCGACACCGGTATACGGCACGGCGTCGATCTCCGGGTGTACTACATCGTCGGGGTGACGATCCCCGGGGTGCCCAAGGTGACCATCGGCCTGGCCGCCGGTCGCCGCGCGCCGGACGGCACGGTGCGCACGGACATCCTGGTCAACGACGTCGAGGGCGCTGACCGCAGCCTGGGGTTCCACCAGATCGGGTACGACGAGAGCGCGTCGACCCCGGCGGTGCCCACCTTCGGCTACTTCGTCGGTCCGGCGGCGCGGATCATCGGCACGGTCGACGGTCGGCAGGTCGACGCCACGCTGGCGCGATGGAGTCTCGACAAGCAGGTCGTGATCTTCTGGTTCGATCCGGCCACCCTCGCGCCGGGGGAGCGGTTGGACGGCATCGTCGCCCGCGACGGCGCGGGCCACCGACTCTGATCCCTGGGACAGCGCTGGCCCGTGGTGGGTAGCTCCTGCTCGATCACGGTCTTCGGGCGGCAGCTGTGCGGTGCGCCTTGACGACGGCGATGGCCCAACTCAGCCATGTCGCAACCAGCGTCCCAGCACTGGGCGCATCCGCTTCTGACGCGGTGCGGGCTGGACCCAGGGCTCAGCTGCTCAAACACGCTCTGAATGTGGCTCGGGTCGGTGTCCCTAAACCCGGCAAGTCCCGGACCCCAGTCCGAACACCACCACAACTCCCACCCCCACCCCGTCGATCATGGAGTCGTGGTGGGGACGAAGGGTGTGAGCGAATGCATAACGCCCACCATAAGTCCATGATCGACGCGGGCGTGGGGGTGGCGTAGGGGCGGGCGCGGGCGCGGGGGCGGGGTGGGAATCGGTACCTTGTTTTGGCCTAGTTCAGGGCCTTTGGCTAGTCCTCAGCCGAGCTGGTCGCCGTGGCTCAGGTCAGCCGGCGTTCGATGGTCACGGTTGTTCCCTCGCCGGTGGAGACCAGCCGTACGTCGCCGTAGGCGTTCATCAGTAGCGCGCCACGCCCCCGGTCCATGGCCGGTCGACGGTCCCGCCAGGTGCCGAAGTCGCGTACCGAGATCCGGACCAGCGTGTCGCCCACCTGGAGCCGGACCCGCACCTCGGGACGGCTGGGTCGCTGCGCGTGCTCGACGGCGTTGTTCATCGCCTCGGAGGCTGCGAGCAGCAGATCTTCCGCCACCTCCCCGTCGACGTCGAGGTCGTCCAACGCCAGCCGGACGTCCCGTCGCATGGCCGCCGCGGAGGTGGGCACCGACGGGTACGTCCACTGCTCGTCCAGCCGGTCGCCGAGCCCGTCCTCGTCGGGCCTGGCGATCGCCGACGCGCGGGTCGGGTCGCCGGCGCGGTCCACGGGTGACGCGCCCCCTGCCGGTGCGGCCTCGACCGGTGCGGGCTGGTCACCGGGGGGTCCGGTCCGGGCCCTGGTCTCCGTGGCCGTGCCGACGGGTTGCGTCGATGTCGGGGTGCTGACGGCTGTCGGTGCGGGGCTGTCGTGGTCGGACGCGCCGCTGCGCGACCGGCGGATGGCGGTCCGGATCCGGGCGATCAGCTCGGCGGCGGCGAACGGCTTCACCAGGTAGTCGTCGGCGCCCAGGCTCAGACCTGCCACGCTGGCCTCCTCGCCCGCTCGCGCGGAGAGCACGAGCACCGGCAGCGACCGGGTCGCGGGGTCCGCGCGCAACCGGCGGACCAGGTCGAAGCCGTCCAGCACGGGCATCATCACGTCGGTGAGCACCAGGTCCGGTGGGTCCCGGTGGATCGCGTCGAGGGCCTGCCGGCCGTCGGTGACCGACCGCACCCGCCAGCCCTGCGCGGCGAGCAGCCGACTCAGGTACGCGCGCATGTCGCTGTTGTCGTCGGCGAGCAGGATCCGTGCGCCGGCCAGCTCGTCGGCGGCCGGACCGGGCGCCGTGGCGGGCTCGGCGACGTCTCCGGCCGGGTCGGTCAGCCAGCCCGTCGCCTCCTGGACGGCGGCGCGTGCCGCGTCGCCCCGCCCTTCGGGGGACGGACCGGTCGCCGCCGCGCGCCGTGCCGCCGACCAGGGCAGGGCCACGGTGAAGGTGGTGCCGACGCCCACCTGACTGGTCACCCGCACCTCGCCGCCCTCCAGCCGGGCCAGCTCGTTGACCAGGGCCAGGCCGATTCCGGTGCCCTCGTGGCTGCGCGACCGCGCGCCCTGCACCCGGTGGAAGCGTTCGAAGAGCTTCGGCAGCTCCGCCTCGGCGATCCCGATGCCGGTGTCGGCGACGGTCAGGCGTACCTCGTCGTGGTCGGCGTCCACGGCGACGCGGATGCCACCGATGAACGTGTACTTCAGGGCGTTGGACAGCAGGTTGGTGACGACGCGTTCCCAGTTGACCGGGTCGACGGTGACCGGGTGGGGCAGCGGCGGGCAGTCGACGTCCAGGGTCAGCCCGGCCCGCTCGACGGCGGCGCGGAAGACGCTGGCCAGTTCGGCGGTGAGCGCCGGCAGGTCTACCTCGTGGGCGTCGCTGCAAGCCCGGCCGGCCTCCAGGCTGGAGAAGGTGAGCAGGCTGTTGACCAGTGTCAACAGGCGGGTCGCGCTGCGCCAGGCGGTCTCGACCCGCTCCCGCTGCGGTGGCGTCAGGGGCGCGGCGGTGTCGGCGAGGGCGTCGGCCAACGGCCCGAGCATGAGGGTCAACGGGGTACGGAACTCGTGGCTGACGTTGGTGAAGAAGGTGGTCTTCACCCGGTCCAGCTCGGCCAGCGTCTCGGCCCGACGTCGCTCCCGCTCGTACTCCTGGGCGTTGCGCACCGCCGTCGAGACCTGCTGCGTCAACAGTTGGTAGAACGAGCGGTACGCCTCGTCCAGCGAGCGGTTGGGGCTGACGCCGACCAGCAGGACGCCGAGCGGCTGGTCGTCGGCACCCGCCGGCAGCGGCAGCGCGAGCGCGGCGCGGGCCGGATCGCCCCACGGACCGGCGGGCAGCGACAGCCGCTCGTCGAGGCCGGTCACGTCGGTGGGCCGCCCCGCCGCCGCGTCCGGTAGCCCCCAGGCGCGGGCCGTCGGGCCCGGGTCGGCCAGGTCGACGACGGTCGGCAGCGATCCGGTGATGGTCGCGTCGCGCGGGCCGCCGCCCGCGTGGGCGATCCGCCGCAGGGTTCCACCGTCGCGCAGGTAGATCGCGGCGAACGGTACGTCCAGTGGGTGGCCGCCGATCGCGTCGATCAGCCGCGCGCAGGTCGCGTCCACGTCGACGGTGCGCCCGTCGCCGCGCAGGGACAGGTCGCGCAGCAGCCGCAGTCGCCGTTCGCCGACGACCTGTTCGGTGACCTCGCTGCACACCGTCAGCACACCCACGGTGCGGCCGTCGTCGTCGCGGGCCGGGGCGTGCGAGACGCTGAAGTAGGCCTCCTCGCGGTAGCCGGCGCGCTCCAGCAGAAGCTGGAGGGCGGGTACCCAACTGGCCACCCCGGTCGCCATGGCCTGCTCGATCAGGGGGGCGAGGACGTCCCAGCCCTCGGCCAGGGTCACCCGCACGTCGTCGCCCAGCGCGCCGGGGTGCTTGTCGCCGATCAACGCCGAGTACGCGTCGTTGTAGAGCTGCGAGAGGCGGTCGCCCCAGAGCAGCAGCATCGGGTAGCGGGAGGAGAGCACCATCCGTACGGCGGAGCGCAGGCTCTGCGGCCAGTCGGAAACCGCGCCGAGCGGTGTGTCGGCCCAGTCCAGCTCCGCCATCAGCTGTCCGGTGGCCCCGCCGTCGTCGAACAGGTCGCTGCGGGGTCGTGTCACGCTCGACCCGGCCTCATCGCTAGCCCCCCGTTCCGGGCCCGACGACCCCTGCTGGCGTTACCTACCCATCCTGGCACCTCTACTCACCTGTGCCGACGCCGGTACCCACCGTCTAACGGGCGGGGGTTCGGGACGAACGTCCGATGTCACAGACATAGATATCTGTAAGTGTCTCGGTTATCTCTCCGACCCCGAGGAGCCCCCATGAGAGGTAGAACGCTGAGCGCGGGAATCGCGCTCGCCGTGTTCACCGGGATGACGGTGACGTTGGCCGCCCAGCCGGCGACCGCGTCACCCTCCGCCGCGACGACGGCGGGCCGGCCGATCGCCGCGTCCGCCGCCGTCCTGGCGGCGCCGGACATCTCCGTCACCAACGTCCAGGCGCACCTGACCCAGTTCAACTCCATCGCCAGCAGCAACGGCGGCAACCGGAGGGCCGGGTCTGCCGGCTACACCGCCTCGCTCAGCTACGTCAAGGGCAAGCTCCAGGCGGCCGGCTACACCGTCAGCGAGCAGTACTGCTCCAGCTGTACGTACCCGTCGAACAACCTCATCGCCGAGTGGCCCGGCGGCCCGGCCGACCAGGTGGTCATGTTCGGCGCCCACCTGGACAGCGTCTCGGCTGGTCCGGGCATCAACGACAACGGCTCCGGCTCGGCCACCCTGCTGGAGAACGCCCTGGTCCTCGCCGCGCAGAACCCGACCATGACGAAGAAGGTCCGGTTCGCCTGGTGGACCGACGAGGAGCAGGGGCTCAACGGCTCCCGCTTCTACGTCAACTCGCTCAACTCCACCCAGCGTGGCTACCTCAAGGGCTACTACAACTTCGACATGGTCGGCTCCACCAACGGCGGCTACTTCATCAACCGGGTCACCTCCACCACGGCGGCGCCGCTGAAGGCGTACTGGGACTCGCTGGGGCTGCAACCGGAGGAGAACGTCGAGGGCCAGGGCCGCTCCGACGACTACTACTTCCAGCAGGCCGGCATCCCGACCTCCGGGTACGCCGCGGGCGCGAGCGCCCGCAAGACCAGCAGCCAGGCGGCCAAGTGGGGCGGCACCGCCAACGCGGCGTACGACGCCTGCTACCACCGGTCCTGTGACACCACCGCCAACGTCAGCGCCACCGTGCTGAACCGGGCCGCGGACGGTGTCGCGTACGCGCTGTGGCAGCTCGCCGTGGGCACCGGCACCCCGACCAACGACTTCTCGGTCGCCGTCAGCCCCACCGCGCTCAGCGTCGCCCGGGGCGCCAGCACCAGCGCCACGGTCAGCACCGCGACCACCTCCGGCTCGGCCCAGACGGTCAGCCTCAGCGCGTCCGGCGCGCCCAGCGGGGTGAGCGTCTCGTTCAGCCCGTCGTCGGTGACCTCCGGCGGCTCGGCCACGGTGACGCTGACCGCGTCGTCCAGTGCCGCCACCGGCACCGTCACCCTCACGGTCACCGGCACCGGCTCGGTCACCCGGACCGCCAGCCTCACCCTCACGGTGACCGGTACCGGGGGCTGTGCCGGTGGGCAGGTGATCGGCAACGGTGGCTTCGAGAGCGGCGGTACGCCGTGGACCGCCTCCTCCGGCGTGATCACCAGTTCCAGCGGCCAGGCGGCCCGGACCGGGTCGTACAAGGCGTGGCTCGACGGGTACGGCAGCACCCACACCGACACCCTGTCCCAGTCGGTGACCGTGCCGGCCGGTTGCGCCAGCTACACGCTGTCGTTCTGGCTGCACATCGACACCGCCGAGACGACCGGTTCCACGGCGTACGACAAGCTCACCGTGCAGGTGGGCTCGACCACCCTGGCGACGTACTCGAACCTGAACGCCGCCTCGGGCTACACCCAGCGCACGTTCAACGTGGCCGGGTTCGCCGGGCAGACGGTGACCCTGAAGTTCACCGGCACCGAGGACTCGTCGCTGCAGACCAGCTTCGTGATCGACGACGTGACGCTGCAGGCCAGCTAGGGCGCGTCGGGTGGGGGCGTGTGTCGCGCTCCCACCCGACATCTGGTCACGTCCGTCTATCTCTGGTAGAAATCCTCCAAGGCCGGCCCCTGATTCGCAGAATTCCGCCCCTCACGCGAACGGGAGTGCCATGTCACCCACTCGATCCACCCTGCGCCGCCGCGTGCTCACGCTGTTCGTGGCCACCCTGGCGGCGGTCTGCGCCACGTTCGGCCTGGCCGCTCCGGCCTTCGCCATCAGCCATTCCAGCGCCACCTCGCAGCTACGCGCCGCCGGCATCTCCTGGACCTCCAGCGGCAACTGCAGCGACCGCAACGTGTCCACCTGCACCTCGTTCGACGGGGTCCGGCAGGCCACCATCGACGGCATCATCACCTTCAAGCGGGCCAGCGGCTGCGCGGTCACCATCACCGCGGGAACCGAGGTCGGGCACGCCGGGGGCACGTACAGCCACTGGAACGGCTACAAGCTCGACATCGCGCTGAGCACGTGCATCCAGAACTACATCTCCGCGAACTACGCCTATGTCGGCTACATCTCCGGCTTCGGGTACCAGTACCGGGCGCCGTCGGGCAACCTCTACACCAAGGAGGGGAGCCACTGGGACATCCTCTTCTACACCTGCGGTGGCTGCTGACCGCGAGTGTGACGGCGTACGCGGCGGGAGCTGACCGCGTACCCGATCAAGGGCCGCCGCCGGTGCATGCCGGCGGCGGCCCGTCGCGTTCCCGGTGGGGGGGGCGGTCAGGGGAGCTGCGGGTAGAGCGCGGCGACGCCGCCCGCGAGCCCGGCCTGCACCTGCCGGCTGACGTCGTCGGTGACGATCTCGTACGCGTCGGCCTCGATGCCGTCGACGCCGATCCGGGCGATCTCCGCCGGGTCGGACTTGGGGCCGTCGATCGTCGCGGCCATGTCGGTGTCCATGTAGCCGACGTGCAGGCCGGCGACCCGCACGCCCCGCTCGGCGAGCTGGAGGCGTAGCGCGTTGGTCATCGCCCACTCGGCCGACTTCGCCGCGCCGTACGCCGCGTGCAGGGGGAAATTCACCCAGGACAGCACGGACAGGACGTTGAGGATGGTTCCGCCACCGTTGCCGGCGATGACCGGCGCGAAGGACCGGATCATCGACAGGTTGCCGAGGTAGTGCGTCTCCAGCTCCAGGCGGATCAGGTCGAGGTCACCCTCAAGCAGGTCCGCCCGGCTGTCGATGCCGGCGTTGTTGACCAGCAGGTTCACGTCGCCGGCCAGCTTCGCCGCGGCGGCCACCGAGGCGGGGTCGGTGATGTCCAGCCGGACCGGCGTCACGCCGGGCAGGTCGACGCTGTCCGGGTTGCGCGCGCCGGCGTAGACCGTTGCTCCGCGGGCGACGAGCTCGGCGGCCAGGTGCCGGCCGAAGCCCCGGTTGGCGCCGGTGACGAGGGCGGTGCTTCCAGCGATCTTCATGGAGTGCTCCAGGGTTCGTGGCGGCTTCTCGACCGGAACGCTATCCGGCTGACTTCTGTTAGGCAAAGTCAGGTAGGTCACGCGACGGACGGACGGGAATCGGGAATACGACCCGGAGGCGCACACACCCGCGGCGGTGACGACTCGTATCCTTTGCGCGAACCTCCGTACGAGCCGAGAAGGGAGACGGTGTGAGCAACCAGGCCGAGACGTTGGAGTTCCAGGCCGAGGCGCGTCAGCTCCTGCAGCTGGTCGTCCACTCGATCTACTCGAACAAGGACGTCTTCCTGCGGGAACTCATCTCGAACGCGTCCGACGCACTGGACAAGCTGCGGCTGGCGACGCTCGTCGACAAGGACCTCGTCGCCGACACCGACGACCTGCACGTCGCCATCGAGGTCGACCGGGACGCGCGCACGCTGACCGTGCGGGACAACGGCATCGGGATGACCCGTGACGAGGTGGTCCGGCTGATCGGCACGATCGCCAAGTCCGGCACCGCCGAGCTGCTGCGCCAGCTCCGCGAATCCGCCGACGCCCGCGCCTCGCAGGAACTGATCGGGCAGTTCGGCGTCGGCTTCTACGCCGCGTTCATGGTCGCCGACCGGGTCACCCTGCTGACCCGCAAGGCCGGCGAGACCGGCGGCACCCGCTGGGAGTCCACCGGCGAGGGCACCTACTCGATCGAGTCCGTCGACGAGGCGCCGGCGGGCACCGCGGTGACCCTGCACCTCAAGCCCGCCGACACCGAGGACAACCTGCACGACTACACCGCCGAGTGGACGATCCGCGAGATCGTCAAGCGCTACTCCGACTTCATCGCGTGGCCGATCCGGATGAGCGTCGAGCGCTCGCGGGCTGAGGGCGAGCCGCCCACCAGCGAGGAGCAGACCCTCAACTCGATGAAGGCGCTGTGGGCGCGTCCCCGCGACGAGGTCGACGCCGCCGAGTACAACGAGTTCTACAAGCACGTCAGCCACGACTGGGCCGACCCGCTCGAGGTCGTGCACATGAAGGGCGAGGGCACCTTCGAGTACGAGGCGCTGCTGTTCCTGCCCAGCCACGCCCCGCTGGACATGTTCTCCCCGCAGGGCCGCCGCGGCGTGCAGCTCTACGTCAAGCGCGTGTTCATCATGGACGACTGCGAGGCGCTGGTCCCCACCTACCTGCGCTTCGTCAAGGGTGTCGTCGACGCCCACGACCTGTCGCTGAACATCTCCCGCGAGATCCTCCAGCAGGACCGGCAGATCCAGATCGTCCGCCGCCGCCTGGTCAAGAAGGTCCTCGCCACCGTCAAGGACCTCAAGGCCAACCACGCCGAGCGCTACCGCACCTTCTGGACCGAGTTCGGCGCGGTGGTCAAGGAAGGGCTGATCGACGACGCCGACAACCGCGACACCCTGCTGGAGATCCTGTCGGTCGCGTCCACCCA
This sequence comes from Micromonospora sp. NPDC049801, assembly GCF_040656575.1. Lineage (NCBI taxonomy): Bacteria > Bacillati > Actinomycetota > Actinomycetes > Micromonosporales > Micromonosporaceae > Micromonospora > Micromonospora sp. NPDC049801. Next base: position 308,096 of record NZ_JBFAMS010000003.1, read on the forward strand.
CGACGCGGCGGAGCCCACCGACCTGGCCGGCTACGTGTCGCGGATGAAGGACGGCCAGACCGACATCTGGTACGCCACCGGTGACTCCCGGACCACCATCGAGAACTCCCCGCACCTGGAGGCGTTCCGCGCCAAGGGCCACGAGGTGCTGCTGCTCACCGACCCGGTCGACGAGGTGTGGGTCGAGCGCGTCGGTGAGTACGACGGCCGGCCGTTGCGCTCGATCGCCAAGGGCCAGGTCGACCTGGACACCGACGAGGAGAAGCAGCAGGCCGAGGCCGAGCGTGAGCAGCAGCGGCAGGAGTTCGCCGCGCTGGTCGACTGGCTGGGCACGACCCTGGCCGACAGCGTCCGGGAGGTCCGCCTGTCCTCGCGGCTGACCACCTCACCGGCCTGTGTGGTCGGTGACGCGCACGACCTCACGCCGACGCTGGAGAAGATGTACCGGGCGATGGGGCACGAGGTCCCCTCGACCAAGCGGATCCTGGAGATCAATCCGGGTCACCCGCTGGTCGCCGGGCTGCGCAAGGCCCACGAGCAGGGCGATTCCGGCCCGGCCCTGACCGAGACCGCCGAGCTGCTGTACGGCCTGGCGGTCCTCGCCGAGGGCGGCGAGCTGGCCGACCCGGCCCGGTTCACCCGTACCCTCGCCGACCGGCTGGCGCGCACCCTGTAAGCCTCCTCGCGAACTGTCTCGCCTCGTCGATCATGGAGTTGTGGTGGGTGACAAAGCGCTCATCACGGTGCCTGACAGGCACCATGACTCCATGATCGACGAGGTCGGCAGACCGTGACGTCGCCACCGGTCAGCGACCGGGGATCACCAGGCCGGATTCGTAGGCGATCATGACTGCCTGGGCGCGGTCGCGCAGACTCAGTTTGGCGAGCAGGTTGCCGACGTGAGTTTTCACCGTGTGCTCGCTCAGGTGGTGGTGGGCGGCGATCTCGGCGTTCGACAGACCGGCCGCGATCAGGCGCAGGACGTCCGTCTCGCGGGCGGTCAGGGCGGTCACCGCGGCGGCGAGCGCCGGGTCCGGGTGGCCGCGTCGGTGTAGTTCGCCGATCACCCGGGCGGTGACGCCGGGAGCGAGCAGCGCATCGCCGGCGGCGACCACCCGCACCGCGTTGACCAGGTCGGCTCGTGGGGCGTCCTTGAGCAGGAAGCCGCTGGCACCGGCACGCAGGGCCGCGTACAGGTAGTCGTCGGTGTCGAACATGGTCAGGGCGAGGACCCGGCTCGGGGTGAGTGAGCAGACGTGCCGGGTCGCGGCGACACCGTCGAGAACGGGCATCCGCATGTCCATCAGGACGACGTCGGGACGGTGGTCGAGGGTGGCCCGCACGGCGGCGGCGCCGTCGGGGGCCTCGGCGACCACCTCGATGTCCGGCTCCGCGCAGAGGATCGTGGCGAATCCGGCCCGGAACAGGTCCTGATCGTCGGCGAGCACCACACGCAGCATCAGACGGCCACGGGTGCGCAGAGCGGCAAGGTGGCGGTGACGGTGAAGCCGTGGCTTTCGGAGGCCGGGCCGGTGCGCAGGGTCCCGCCGCAGGTCCGGGCGCGCTCGCGCATGCCGACGATCCCGTATCCGGGCACCCCGACGCCGACAGCCCGGTTGCCGCGACCGTCATCGGTGATCGACACGGTCAGGGCGTCCGCGCTGTAGCTCAGCAGGATGCGGACCGATCGGGCCTCGGCGTGCCGGACCACATTGGTCAGGGACTCCTGCACGATCCGGTAGGCGGCGACCCCGACGTGCGCGGGCGGTTCGACCGGTGGACCGAGGGTGACCTCGGACTGAGATCCGGCGACGGATCCGCACGGCGGGGGTGAGATGGTGAGGACGGCGTCGAGTCCGGTGGCGCGGACGCGTTCGACGAGGACGGGCAGGTGGGCCAGGCCCGGCTGGTCGAGGGACTCATCGGCGGGTTCGTGCAGGCTGCCGACCGCGCGGCGGAGCTGGACGACCGCGTCCCTGCCGGTGGCCGCGATCGTGGCGAACGCCGCGTCGGCGCGGTCCGGGTGGGGGCGCACCAGAAGAGGTCCCGCCTCCGCTTGCACGATCATGACGCCGACCGCGTGGGTGAGGATGTCGTGCAGGTCCCGGGCGATGCGCGCGCGTTCGCGCAGCACGGCCGCCGCACGTTCACCGGCGACGCGACGATCGCGTTCGGCGTGGGCCATGGCCTGGGTACGGCGGGCGCGGGCGCTCGTGCCCAGGGCGTACGCGAAGCTGTAGGCGACCACCAGGTACCGCAGCACCTCCACGTCCGGGTGTGGATAGAGCAGCGAGACCAGCAGGCCGCCGGCGGTGACCAGGATGCCGAGCAGGCGGATCGGCAGGGCGGCCCGCGCCGCGAACGTGTAGAGGCAGACGAGCGGACCGACCGGCAGCAGCGGGGGTGCGCCGAGCGAGGCGGAGACGGTCGTGGCGAGGCCCACGACGACGGCGACCTGGACCAGCGCGCGGTCACGCCACAGCACCGGGACCGAGGACGCGACCGCGAGCGGCAGCACCCACCAGGCACGGGGACCGCCGGCCAGGGCGGGTAGCACGGTCGCGGCCACGGCGGCCACGGTGACGGCGAGATTGACGTACCGCTTCACGCCGGCAGTATGGTCTCGCCGGGCGCTGCCGCGCCTCCCTCCACAGGACCAGATCACCTCCAGTTCGTACGGCGATCCGCCCCGGCCGCTCCCGCCGCACGATCGACGCATGACGACGATCATCGCCGCGCTCCTCAGTGGACTGCTCTGGCTCGGTGGTTCCGGGCTGCACCCGGTTGCCGCGCTGACCTGGCTCGCCCCGATCCCGCTGATCCTCGCCTCGGTGCGGGTACGCCCGAGGACCGCGCTCGGTGCGACGGTTCTCGCCTGGTCGATCGGCCAACTCGGCATTGTCGGGTACTACCGCGGCACGCTGCGACTACCGGTCTTCGTGGTCGGCGGCGTGTTCGTGCTCGGCCTCGGCCTGGCAGCCGGCACGGTCCTGCTCGCCCGGACGCTCCTGCGGCACGGGCGAGTCGGGACCGCTGTTCTCACCGTGCCGTCACTGTGGGTGCTGGGCGAGTACGCCGCGTCCCGCCTGTTGCCGCACGGCGCGTGGTGGAGCCTCGCCTACACGCAGGCGGACGTCCGCCCGGTCATCCAGCTGACCGCGCTCACCGGCGTGTGGGGCGTCACCTACCTGCTGCTCGCCGTCCCGATCGCCCTCGCCGCCCTGCTCGCAGGCCTGCGACCCACCCGCACCGCTCGGCTCGACGGCCCACGCCCGGCCCTCACCTGCCTGCTCGCCCTCCTGCTCGGCGTCGGCGGATGGTCGGCCTGGTCACTGAGTCGCTCCCCGGAGCCGGCCGAGCCGCTGACCGTGGGCCTCGTCGCGCTGCGACAGTCCGAGGACGGGCTCCCGATCGACGAACCGTCCGGGCGGGACCTGCTCACCCGGTACGTTCCGCGGGTCTCGGACCTGGCCGCGCGCGGGGCGCGGATCGTCGTGCTGCCGGAGAAGGTGTTCGCCGTGACAGACGCCACCCTGCCCCTGCTCGTCGAGGCGCTCCAGCAGACCGCGGCCCGGGTCGTCGTCGGCGTGGTGCTGCGGCGGGCCGGGACCGCGAGCAACGTGGCGCTGGTGCTGGACCCGAGCGGAACGATCAGGACGTACGAGAAGCGACATCTGATCCCGGGCCTGGAGGACTGGCTGACGCCGGGCGGCGACGAGGTGATCGTGGACGGGCGGTTCGGCGTGGCGATCTGCAAGGACCTTGACTATCCCGGTCTGGTCCGGCGGTATCGGGCGCAGGGCGTCTCGGTGCTGCTCGTCCCCGGCCTGGATTTCACCTCCGACGGCTGGCTGCACAGCCGGATGGCCCTCGTCCGTGGGGTGGAGAACGGGATCACCGTGGTCCGCGCCGCCGCGTTCGGCCGGCTGACCGTCACTGACCCGGGCGGCAGGGTCGTGGGCGAGGCGACCGCCGGTGACGCGGAGCTGCTGGTCACGGCCGCTCCGACGGCGGGGTTCGGCACTGTCTATTCGCGTACGGGAGACTGGTTTCCGATCGTGTCCCTGGTCTTGTTCGTGATCTCCGTGGGAGCGGCGGTGGGCCGGCCCAACAGCGGGCCCCGCCGTCACGACCCGTCGGCCGCCGTGAGCCGTTGACGGATCCGCTGCGCGTCCGGGTGGCCCAGCTCGTCGAGGATGCCCAGCGCCGCCCGCCAGCTCCGCGCCGCTTCCGCCGGGTCGCCGGCGTCGACCAACGCCTCCGCCAGGTGCGTCAGCGTGTCCGCCTCGTAGTACCGGTCCCGGAACTCCCGGTACAGCGCCAGCGCGTGCCGGTAGGCGATGACCGCCTCCGCTGGTCGTCCGGCGCGGTGCTGCGCGTAGCCGAGGGTGTCCCACGTGGGCGCCTGGCCCTGCCGGTCGTCGAACTCGCGCAGCAGCTCCAGCGCCTGCTGGCACGCCTCAACGGCGGCGTCGTGCTCGCCGAGCTGGGCCCGGTACCAGCCGACCGCGTTGAGGGCCATCGCCTGCCCGTAGCGATGGCCCGCCTCGCGGTACAGCGCCAACGCCGCCTCGGCATGCCGGACCACCTCGGCTCGCCGGCCCTCCCGGTCGGCCACCTCGGCGAGATCGAGGTAGGTGTGCGCCTGGTTGGCGGGGTCGCCCAGCTCGCGGAACAGCTCCAGCGCCCGCCGGAGCTGACCGGGCGCCTCGTCGAGCCGGCCCAGCCGGGCCTGCGCCCGCGCCAGGCTGCGGTGCGCGTACGCCTGCCCGACCGCCGCGCCGCCGCGCCGCGCCGCCGCCAGCGCCGTCCGCTGCACCGCCAACTGGTCGTGCCAGCCGCCCTGGCGGTCCAGGAAACTGGTCAGGCTCCACGCCAGTTGCCAGGCGTGCCGGTCGGCGCCGCTGGCGGCGCACCGTTCCACGAGCGCGATCAGCACGTCGCGCTCGCGCGTGAACCACGCCATGGCCTCGTCGTGGTCGCCGAACTTCTCCGGCCGCACGCCGGCGACGGCCGGGGCGAGGGTGATCGGATCCCAGTGCGGATGCAGCAGCACGGCCGCGGCGTGCGCGCTGTGCAGGTAGTGGTCGAAGAGTCGGCCGCGCGCCTCGGCCCGGTCGCCGGCTGGGTCGTGCTCGGCGGACAGTTCGGCCGCGAACGCCCGCAGCAGGTCGTGCATGGCGTACCGGTCCGGGGCACGTTCCAGCATCAGGTGCGCGTCCGCCAGCTCGGCGAACGCCGCCTGGACGGCCCGCCGGCCGGCACCGACGAGACTGACCCCGGCCGCCGTACTCACCGTCACGTCCGTGCTGCCGCCGACCAGCCGGAACAGCCGCGCGGTCGGCACCGACAGCAGCCGGTACGACCAGGACAGCGCCGCCCGCACGCTGCTGTCGTGGTCGCCCGTGTCGAGCCCGTCCAGCCGGCCGCCGGCCCGGAGCTGCGCGCCCAACTCGGCCAGCGGCAGGTGGGGCCGGACCACCGCCCGCGCCGCCACCACGACCAGGGCCAGCGGTAGCCGGTCACAGAGTCGGACCAGATCGTCGACCGCGGCCCGCTCCGCCTCCGCCCGCGCCCCGATCCGCGCGTACAGCAGGGCCTGGGCGTCGTCGGCGCTGAGCAGATCCAGCACGACCGCCTCGGCGCCCTCGGTGGCCACCAGACCGGTGAGCCGATCCCGGCTGGTCACCAGCACCAGGCAGCCGGCCGCGCCCGGCAGCAGCGGCCGTACCTGCGCGGCGTCCCGGGCGTTGTCGAGCAGCACCAGCACCCGCCGACCGGCGAGCAGGCTGCGGTACAACGCGGTCTGCGCCTGCTCGTCCGCCGGCACCTCGCGCGGCGGCACCCCGAGCGCGGCCAGGAAGCCCCGGACCACCTGCTCCGCGCTTCGGACGACGCCGCTGTGGCTGTAGCCCTCCAGATTGGCGTAGAGCTGCCCGTCCGGGAACTGCCCGGCGACCCGGTGCGCCCAGTGCACGGCGAGGGCCGTCTTGCCGACCCCGCCCGCTCCGGAGAGCACGGCCAGCGGGACGGCCCCGGGTCGTTCCTCGGCGGACGCCCGCAGCGCGTCCAGACGGTCCAGCTCCGAACGCCGCCCGGCGAAGCCCCGGACATCCGACGGCAACTGCGCGGGGACCGGGCGGTCCGGCCGCGACGGGGCGACGATGACCGCGGCGGCCGGCACGGGGGACACCTCCGGGGTCGGCGAGGTGACCTCGCCGCGCAGGATGGCCTGGTGCAGCTGGCGAAGCTCGATGCCCGGGTCCACACCGAGCGCGTCGGCGAGCCGGTCCCGCAGTCGGGCGTAGTACGTCAGTGCCTGCGCCCCGCGACCAGCCGCGGCCAACGCGTGCAGCAGCACGGCGGCGACCGGTTCGTCGAGCGGGTGCTCGTCGGCGAGCCGGGTCAGCGGATCGATCACCGCATCCGGCTCGCCCCGTCGCAACAGCCCACGGGCCCACTGCACGGCGGTGTCGGTGTGCCGGCGGTGCCAGTCCTGCCGGACCCGGGCCGCCCACTCGCCCGGCAGCCCCGCCAGCGGCTCGCCACGCCACAGCTCAAGCGCCCTGCGCAGCAGTTCCACCCGTTCGGGGTCCCCGTCGGGCAGCCCGTCGGCACGCTGCCGCAGCGCGTCGAAGTGCGGGCCGTCCACTGTCTCCGGTGGCAGGTCCAGCAGGTAACCACCCGACCGTCGCGCCAACACGTCCGGCGCGCCCGCGTCGGCCAGCACCCGGCGGAGCCGGGCGAGGTAGACGTGCAGGTTGTGGCGAACCCGGGGCGGCGACGCGTCGCCCCAGACCCGGTCCACCAGAGCGTCCAGGTTCACCGGTCGGCCCACGTCGACCGCCAGTGCGGCCAGGACGGCGCGCTGGCGGGCCGCTCCGGCATCGACCGGACGGCCGTCCGCCCAGACCTCGACCGGCCCGAGGACCCGAATCTCCATGAACCGCCGCTCGCTGCACCGCCGGTCGCCCCACCGGCACCCCCGGGACAGCCGGATTGAGGTTCCGGCAGGAATTCGTCGACCTTCCGCGCAGATCATCGTTGCTACAAGGACATCGATCAACGTGATGTCGGCAACTCGACTCGCGGCCGGTTCCGGTCGTGACGACACCGGAGGTCACCATCGTGCGAAGTGCTCTGCGAAGGCTCACGTCCGCGCTGCTCGGTACGATCGCCGTGGGCGCCACGCTCGGCGTCGCCCCGAGTCCGGCCCAGGCCAACTACGCCTGCCCGTCGGGTCTGCTCTGCCTGTACGCCGGGGCCAACTTCAGCGGCGACATCTTCCTGCTCGACGGTCCGTACAACGGATGCAACGACGTCCCGCTGCCCTCGTACTTCCGCAACCGGGCCCAATCGATCATCAACAACCGGCCGTCCGGCACCGTCTCCACCTTCTGGGACAACGCCAACGCCACCGGCCTGCTCGGCTACCAGCACGCCTATGGCTACCGGGCGAACCTGGCGTACGACTCGGCCGCGATCGGGGGGAACTGGAATCAGCGGATCGAGGCGGTCCGGGTCTGCTGATCCATGAGCGTCGCCGCGCAGGGGGGGAGCCGGCGACGCCGCACCGGGGGAGGGGCCGCCACGGCGCCGGCCGGAGTCCGCGAGGGCTCCGGCCGGCGCTGTACGGCGGTCAGCCCGGGTAGTAGCAGACGTTGGGAATGACCGGGCCGCCGTTGACCCCGAAGATCGCGAAGCCCATGTACGCACGTGTCTGCGGGCCGTACTCGCCGTCCTCGGCGATGTTCGCGTACACGATGTCCTCATTGATCTTGTGCTGGGCGTACCGGACGGCGTCCCGGGTCTTCGGACCGTAGTTCCCGTCCAGGCTGAGCGACCGCGCGTAGCAGTTGTTCAGCGCCTCCTGGAGCACCAGCACCGCGGAGCCCGAGTGGCCGTAGGTGAGGTAGCAGCTTTTGTTTCCGGTCTGCCAGCCGACGGTGGGCACGTGCATGTCCGCGCCGCCCGGGTAGCCGCCGACCCGGTAGAAGGTCAGGCTGGTGCACGGGCTGGACGCCTGTGCGGCGGTCGGCGCGGACAGCGTCAGGCCAGCGCCGGCCAGTAGGGCTACGAGGACGGCTGCGGCGCGGCGACGGCCGTTGCGACTCTGCTGGAGCGGCATGATCTCCTCCTGGGGTGTCGTTTCCGGGACGGACCCGGTGTGCTCCAGAGCATCGCTACCGCCCGTCTACGGTTTCCTGTCCGAACGTCAATTCACCGGGACGGCAGGCCCTGATCGGAAACGGTCCATGATGGCCGCTGCACAGGTGGACGTCCTCCGCAACCGCTGGCCGCAGCGCCCCGCGTGAGCCGGTGAACAACTTCACAAGCGGTGGGCGACCGTCACCCACCGTGCCTACCGTCGGTCGGGTCCACCACCGTGGACGCCGCGACCGGCAACGCCAAATCCTGCCCCCGGTCGTCGGAAACAGAACCCGGGCAGGAGCGGGGGACCCAACGTTCCTCGGTGCATGTCACCTCGGGGTGAAGCCGCCAGCGCGCGGCCGGGCTCCTCGGCCCGAACCCGACAGCTCACCTCGCCGGCGTGGAGGAATGATCCATGACGTCTGCGTACACCCCCCGTCATCGACGGGTCACCACCCGCCGCGTCGCCGTCGGTACCCTGGCGGTCGGCGCGGTCACCGGCGCCGTCGCCCTCTTCGGCCCGGCGGCCCCGGCCCAGGCCGGTGTCAACTGGGACGCGATCGCCCAGTGCGAGTCCGGCGGCAACTGGAAGATCAATACCGGGAACGGCTACTACGGCGGGCTGCAGTTCTCCCAGGGCACCTGGGCCGGCTACGGCGGCACGAAGTACGCCGCCCGCGCCGATCTGGCCAGCCGTGGCGAGCAGATCGCGATCGCCGAGAAGGTGCTCGACGGGCAGGGCATCGGCGCGTGGCCGACCTGCGGCCGCAAGGGCGGCTCGTCGGGCGGTACCTCGACGAAGTCCACCGCGAAGTCCCCGACGAAGTCCACCGCGAAGTCCCCGACGAAGTCGACCTCCAAGTCGTCGACGTCCACCTCCGGCAAGGAGCGGCCGGCACGCGGCGACCAGCCGGCTACCCGTGGTCACGAGCGGACCGCCCCGGCGGCCGGCGGCGACACGTACGTGGTCGCGCCGGGGGACACCCTGTCGGAGATCGCCGAGCGGCACCCCCGCAGCGGCGGCTGGCAGGCCCTGTACGAGCGCAACCGTCAGCTGATCGGCGCGGACCCGGGCCTGATCTTCCCGGGGCAGCGGCTCGCTCTCTGACGTACGTACCGACGAACGCTCGGCCGGGTCACCGGCCGAGCGTTCGTTCGTCTGGCGCTGTCCTCGCGGGACGGGTCACGCCGCCGAGGCGGCCGACCTCGCCTCGCGGCGGGCCATCACGTCGCCGTTCCAGCCCCAGCGCTGCGCCGGCGCGGCGGCCTCGGCCGTCCAGCCGGTGCCGCCCCCGCCACCGTCGATGGCCGTCTCGACCGAGTCGGGGGTGCTGCGGGCCAGTCGCAACGACTGCTCGGCGGTCGTACGCGCCGCACACGGCCAGGACTGGCCGGCGCACTGGAGGTTGCGGCAGCGACCCTCGTCGTCGGCCTCGTGGGCCTCGAGCACGTCGACCGCGAGCTGCCAGAGCAGCGGGTCGGTCACGTCGCCCGGACGTTCGGCACGACGGCTCGGTCGGTTGCTGGTCTCGTCGGACATGGGCCCCCCTCGTCAGGCTTTCCCCTCAAGACTTCACCTGTGTGCGGCCGGCTAAACCGCCGACCTGCTGTGATGTGTCTCCGGTCGCAGCAACCGGGGCGCTCTAGTCCGGCAATAGCGGCATCTCGACACCGGGAGCGCGGCCGAGCAGCGCCGCCCGGGTGAGCGCCGTCGAGCCGAAGCGGTCGCGGACCGCGTCCACGGCGGCGTCCAGGTCGGCCCCGGTGTTGGCTTGGAACGGCAGCTCCGGCTGCACCGGGTTGTCGTCCAGGTTGCCGACCGAGACGCCGAGCAGGGTGACCCCGCGCCGGTCGATCTCCGGTAGGGCGGCCCGCAGCAGTGTCCGGGCGGCGGCGAGCAGTGCGGTGGTGTCGGCGGTCGCCTTGGGCACGGTGTGCGAGCGGGTGGCGCGGGTGTAGTCGCCGAAGCGGAGTCGCAACACCATGGTGCGTCCGGACCGTCCGGCCGCCCGCATCCGTCGGGTGACCCGGTCGACCAGACCGGCGAGGATGGCGTCCAGTTCCTCCGGCGCAGGTGGGGTACGCCCCAACGCGTGCTGCGCGCCCATCGAGCCCCGCCGGCGGCCCACCTGCACCGCCCGGGGGTCGCGGTTGTGGGCGAGAGCGTGCAGGTGCCGGCCGGCGCCGGCCCCGAGCAGGGACACCAGCGCGGCCTCGCCGAGCCGGGCCACGTCCGCGACGGTACGGATCCGGCGTTCCCGCAGCTTCGCGGCGGTGACCGGACCGACGCCCCAGAGCCGTTCCACCGGCAGTGGATGCAGGAACGCCGTCTCGGCGTCGGGGGCGACAACCAGCAGCCCGTCCGGCTTCGCCACCGCGCTGGCCACCTTCGCCAGGAACTTCGTCCGGGCCACACCCACCGTGATCGGCAGGCCGACCCGGTCGCGGACCTCCCGGCGCAGCCGCTGGGCGATGTCGGCCGGCGTGCCGACCAGCCGGCGCAGCCCGCCCACGTCGAGGAACGCCTCGTCGATGGAGAGCCCTTCGACCAGCGGCGTGGTCTGGCGGAAGATCTCGAACACCGCCCGGCTGGCCTGCGTGTACGCCGACATCCGGGGCGGCACCACGATCGCGTCCGGGCAGAGCCGTCGTGCCTGCTGACCCCCCATCGCGCTGCGCACACCCCGCGCCTTCGCCTCGTAGCTGGCGGCCAGCACCACGCCGCCGCCGACGATCACCGGCCGTCCGCGCAGGCGCGGGTCGTCACGCTGCTCGACCGACGCGTAGAAGGCGTCCAGGTCGGCGTGCAGGATGTGGGCGTCGTGCGACACGTACACATGTTCGCATGACGGCCGGTCGTCGCGGCAGTGAGCTGGGAGAACGCCCGCTCAGTCGAGGCAGAACTCGTTGCCCTCCGGGTCTGCCATGACGATGTGACCGGCGCCGAGCGGGGGAGCGGGCTCGTGTCGGGCGAGCCGTCTGGCACCCCGAGCGGTGAGCCGGTCGGCCTCCGCCTCCAGGGCCGCCATCCGGTCGTCACCCGTCAGCCCCGGCGCGGCCCGCACATCGAGGTGGACGCGATTCTTGGCCTGCTTGCCCTCCGGCACCCGCTGGAAGAACAGCCGTGGCCCCGCCCCCGTGGGGTCGACCACCGCCGACGCGTCGTTGCGTCGCTCCGGCGGCACGCCCATCGCGTCCAACGCGGCCTCCCACGAGTCGAAGCCCCCGGGCGGGCCCTGCAACTCGTAGCCGAGGGTGTCGGCCCAGAACGCCGACAGGGCGGCAGGATCGGCAGCGTCGAACGTTATCTGCACTTCACGGGCCATGGCAGCATCCTCGTTTCCGGTCCGGTCGGTCATGTCGCCATCCTCTCGCGACGGACCGACAGGATCGGTGCGACAGCGGGTGCGGTCCGGTCACAGGTCGTCGAAGGGGCGGGCGTAGCGGAATTCGCCCCGGATCGATCCGTGCCAGGCGGTCAGCGGTCGGGCCATGAAGTACTGCGGGCCCCACGGCTGCGGCGGGGTGACGCCCAGATCGACGGCCGGCCGGAACCCGAAACGCGGGTAGTACTCGGGGTGCCCGAGGAGCACCACGAGCGCCTCGTCTCGGGCGTCGGCCGCGCCCAGGACCGCGTGCATCAGGGCGCTGCCGACCCCGCGTCGCTGCCAGCCGGGCAGCACGCCGAGCGGCCCGAGGCCCAACGCCACCGGCGCACCGGCCACGCGGGCCCGCGTGGCCACCACGTGACCCACCACCAGGCCGTCCGTATCGACCGCCACCAGGGAGTACGCGGGCAGCCACCCGTCGTCGACGCGCAACGCGTCCACGAGCGTCGCCTCAACCGGCAGGCGACACTCGCCACCGCCGTCGGTGCTCCTGGTGGCGGTGTCCGTGCTGGGCCCGTGCTCCGGATCGTGGTCCGGATCGTGGTCCGGCCCGTGGCCCGGATCGTGGTCCGGATCGTGGTCCGGCCCGTGGCCCGGATCGTGGTCCGGCCGGTGGCCCGGATCGTGCTGCGGCCCGTGCTCCGGATTGTCGGCAGGGCCGTGGTCGGCGGCGGCGAAGGCCGCGGCGTGCACGGCCCGGATGGCGTCGATATCGGCGGGGGTCTCACGTCGGATCAGCACCGCGCCACCATAGGTCGGCCGGGAACACGACTCCACGAGTTATTCGCGCGGCGCCGGATGACGCCGAAGGAGACTCTGGCGGACCCGCTTCTTGGGGGGTGTCGGATGGCACCGCAGAGGCCTCGGGGCGGAAGCACCACAAGAAGCGTGATGCCTGTGAGTCATCAAGATGACTCACAGGCATCACGCTCTTCGGGCGGCGGGCCGGTGGGGCGCGGGCCGGTGGGGCGGTAGGCCCGGCGGCGGTTGGCGGCGGCCCGGTGGCCCGGTGGCCCGGTGGGCCGGTTGGGGCGGTAGGCAGGTTGGCGGCGGGCCGGCGGGCCGGTAGGCGGCGGGCCGGTGGGGCGGTAGGCGGCGGGCCGGTGGGGCGGTAGGCGGCGGGCCGGTGGGGCGGTAGGCCCGTTGGTGGTTGGTGGTTGGTGGTTGGTGGTTGGTGGTTGGTGGTTGGTGGTTGGCGGCGGGCGGCGGCGCGGCGGCGCGGTGGGCGGCGGGCCGGCGGCGCGGTAAGCGGCGGGCCGGTGGGCCGTAGGCAGATTGGCGGTGGGCCCCGTGGGCGGCGGGCGGCGGGCGGTGGGCCCCGTGGGCGGCGGGTCGGTGGGTCGGTGGGCGGGATCAGCCGACGGCGGTGGGTGACGGCGGGGCGCTGCCGCCCTGGGGCGCCTCCGGGATCATCAGCCGGATGATCTCTTTCTGGTCGGCAGCGGAGGGCAGGCCCCAGTGCGGGCGGTACCCGTACACCTCGTGCAGTGGGGTGGAGCCGGTGCGGCCGTCCAGGATCTCCACGGCGTCCGTGCCGATCAGGCCGGGGTGTTCCACGCCGCAGGCCTCGGCGACCTTGGTCAGGTCCCGGCGCAACGTCGCCAGGTAGTTGGCCGCCCGGACGGATTTGAGCGTCGGGTCGAGGCCTCGGGCCAGCCACGCGTTCTGTGTCGCCACCCCGGTGGGGCATGTGTCGGTGTGGCACTTCTGCGCCTGGATGCAGCCGATCGACAGCATCGCCTCGCGGCCCACGTTGACCATGTCGCAGCCGAGTGCGAACGCCACCACGGCGTTGTCCGGCAGGCCGAGCTTGCCGCTGCCGATGAACACCACCCGCTCGTGCAGGTCGTGTTCCGCGAAGACCTTGTAGACCCGGGAGAAGCCCTGTTGGAACGGGAGCGACACCGAATCGGTGAAGATCAGCGGCGCGGCGCCGGTGCCGCCCTCGCCGCCGTCGACCGTCACGAAGTCGACGCCCCGGCCCGTGTCGCGCATCAGGCCGGCCAGCTCCTGCCAGAAGCTCAGGTCGCCGACCGCAGACTTGATGCCCACCGGCAGGCCCGTCTCGGCGGCCAGCAGCTCCACCCAGTCCAGCAGGCTGTCGCAGTCGGAGAACTCGGCGTGCCGCGACGGGCTCACGCAGTCCCGCCCGGCCGGGATGCCCCGGGTCGCGGCGATCTCGGCGGACACCTTCGCTCCGGGGAGCAGGCCGCCGAGGCTCGGCTTCGCCCCCTGGCTCAGCTTGATCTCCAAGGCGCGCACGGGAGCACCGGCGACGAGGTCCTTGAGCCGGTCCAGACTGAACCGGCCGTGTTCATCGCGGCAGCCGAAGTACGCCGTACCGAGCTGGAAGACCAGCTCACCGCCGTTGCGGTGGTACGGCGACAGGCCACCCTCGCCGGTGTTCTGCAGACATCCGGCGAGGGCGGCGCCCTTGTTCAACGCGGTGATGGCGTTGCCGGAGAGCGAGCCGAAGCTCATTCCGGAGATGTTGACCACCGACCCTGGCCGGAAGGCGCGCGCTCGACCCCGGGCCGCGCCGAGCACCTTCGCGCACGGCAGTCGGACGTCGTGCCCGGCCGTCGGCGACGACGGTGGCACGGCCCGGCCGAACGTGCGGTGCTTGATGATCGGGTACCCGGGCGTGAACTCGATGTTGTTGTCCGTACCGAAGCCGAAGTAGTTGTTCTCCTGCTTGGCGGACGCGTACACCCACCGGCGCTGGTCCCGGGTGAACGGCCGTTCCTCGTCGTTGCCCGCCACGATGTACTGCCGAAGCTCCGGCCCGATCGCCTCCAGCAGGTACCGGGCGCGGCCCAGCACCGGGAAGTTGCGCAGCAGCGCGTGGTCGCGCTGGATCAGATCCCTCGCGGCGAGCGCCGCGACGGCGGCGGCGACCGCGGGTACGGCTCGACGGGCCCAAGTCATGCCCAGCACTCTTTCCGCCCGCACCGCCGGCCAAACCGACCGGTCGCGCCGACGCGCTGGTCAGGACCCGGGCTGGGAGATGTTGACCAGCCAGCCAGCCAGCCAGCCAGCTAGCCAGCCAGCCGATGCCGCATCGTCGCAGGCCGACGGAGGGCCGACAACGAGGCGCGCGGCTTCGCGCTGGTGATGGGCCCGGTGCGGTGCGGGTTCGACCCGCACCGCACCCGGTGGCTCAGCGGTGCCGGAACGACTCGCGGACGGACCCGCCGACGATCGTGCACCACGTGCTGGTGCTGAGCTTGCCGTTGCGGGGCAGGCCGTGCAGCGCCTGAAGGTCCTGCACCGCCTTGCGGGTGGCATGGTCGTAGGCCCCGGTGACGGTGACCGCGTACCCCTTCTTGGCCAGGATCTCCTGCACCGCGGTGACCGGCGCTCCGCTCGCGTGCTGGTCCAACTCGGGCGCCAGCGTCTCCCAGGTCGCCGTGGTCAGCGTGGCGTCCACGTCCACCGGGATGCCGTTGCGGGCCTGCCAGTCCTGCACGGCGGCCACGGTCGCGGCGTCGAACGTGCCGCTGACCGTCACGGCGTAGCCCCGGAAGGCCAGCAGGTGCTGCACCACCCGGACCGACGGCGAGTTGACGAACCGCCACAGGTCGGGCCAGCGACGGGCCGGCACGTCACCGAGCGAGGTGCCGAGGGCGGCGTGCACGCGCCGCCGCAGCTCGGGGAACTGCCGGTAGAAGGCCGCGCCCGGGCAATCGGTCGTGCGGAAGTCCCAGTGGCCGAAGATGTCGTACGCGTGCAGCCCGTACTGCCGGCTGATCGCGACGCAGAGCTTGACCAGCGAGTCGGTGAGCGCCTCCGGTGGCGTCTCGGTGACGTAGGTGCCCTCGTTCTCGATGCCGATGGCCCGGCCGTTCTCACCCGGGCAGTGCGCCGCGATCATCTGGCGGTCGCCGGCTTCGAGGCGTTCCAGGCTGCCCCGGCGGCCCTCCAGTACGTAGCCGCCCCGGCTCACCGTGAAGTGCTGACCGGTGTCCGACCAGCCGTTGCCGTCCATGTGCAGGTCCTGGCAGTCGTGGGCCAGCTTGACCGCCTGCTCGCGGGAGTAGTCGGTGACGTTCGGGAATGCCATGTGATGCACGATGATCTTGTTGGTGGCGATGGCGCTGACCGACAGCGGGTCCGCCGGTGGGCGGGCGCCCCACTCGTCGCAGCTGATGATCCAGTCCAGGTCCGTGCCGGGGGCGGCCTGCGCCGCGCCCGAGAAGGCGAGTTCACTTCCGACGACGGCGACCGCGGCCGCGCCGAGACCGGCGCGCAGCAGTGTCCGGCGGTCCACTTCGGAATGCTCGACGTGCATGACAGCTCCTCCTGCGGCCGACGGCGGGGGGATGAAAAGTAGCTCCAGTGGCCGCACGCAACACGGAGAATATTGCCAGACCCGCCGGCGCGCCAGGGGTCGGCGGCGTTTCCCTGCGGGCTGGTGGGGGTAGGTGGGGCGGACTATCCCCGCTGCCCCTAAGGAATGACCAGATGAGTGACAACGTCAGCGACGCGGTGGGCGACGCCCTCCGCTCGGTGATGCTCTTCCTGCCCAAGGCCGTCGCCTTCGTGGCGATCCTGGTGGCCGGATGGCTGATCGCCAAGGCCGTGTTGAAGATCGTGGAGAAGATCCTCGAGCGGGTCGGCTTCGACCGCGCCGTCGAGCGCGGCGGCATCCGTCGGGCGCTCAACCGATCCCGGTACGACGCCAGCGACATCGTCGCGAAGCTCGTGTACTACGCGGTGCTGCTGCTCACCCTCCAGCTGGCCTTCGGCATCTGGGGCCCCAACCCGATCTCCGACCTCATCACCGCCGTGGTCGCGTGGTTGCCCCGCGCCTTCGTCGCGATCGTCATCGTCGTGGTCGCCGCCGCCATCGCCAACGCCGTCAAGGACATCATCGGCGGCGCGCTCGGCGGGCTGTCGTACGGCCGGGCCCTGGCGGGCATCGCCTCGGTGTTCATCCTCGGCCTGGGCGTCATCGCCGCGTTGAACCAGATCGGCGTGGCCACCGCGGTCACCACCCCGGTGCTGATCGCCGTGCTGGCCACCGTCGGCGGCATCCTCGTGGTCGGAGTCGGTGGTGGCCTCATCCGTCCGATGCAGAGCCGCTGGGAGTCGTGGCTGACCCGCGCCGAGCAGGAGTCGCAGCTGATCGCCACGTACACCCGCGCCTACCGTGCCTCCCGCGCCGAGGCCGAAGCCGAAGCCGCCCGCGCCGAAGCCGCTCGTGTCGAGGAGGCTCGCGCGGCAGAGGCCCGTGCCGAAGCCGCTCGTGTCGAGGCCGAAGCGGACCGCTCGACCGCCGCCCGCGCCGACGCGGACCGCACGCCGGCCGTCGGCCGCCCCTTCGAGGCGGACCGCACGTCGGGGACCACCCTCCCGTCGGATGCCGACGTCACGCAGGTGACGACCCGACCCGCCGACCCCGACGCCACGCAGATGGTGACCCGGCCGTCGGACGCGGACAGCACGCAGATCGTGACCCGCCCGTCGGACGCGGACGCCACGCAGATCGTGACCCGCCCGTCGGACGCGGACGCCACGCAGATCGTGACCCGGCCGTCCGACGCGGACGCCACGCAGGTGACCCCTCGTCAGTCCGATCCCGAGGTCACGCAGGTGGTCACCCGGCCGTCGGACGCGGACGCCACGCAGGTGCGGCCGTCGACCGATGACACGACGCAGGTGGTGGGCCCCGGCCGGGAGGCCGACACGACCCAGGTGATCAGCGGCGGTGCGGTCCCCGGGCAGCGCACCGGCGACGACAGCGAGACCACGACGGTCATCCCGCCCGTGGATCCCGACCGGCGCTGAGCCGGGTCGGGCCGAGCGGCGGGCCAGCGGGGCGGAATCCACCGGGATTCCGCCCCGCTCCCGTCTCGCTCGGCCCGTCGAGAAGCCTGGCCGGGGTCGGCGCGGCCGGTCTACCATCGCCGACATGACCTGGCGACATTGATCCCGCCCCGTAGGCCACACCCGTGGGCCACCGCGGACACCGCACGTCCGGTGTCCGCGTCCACTCCCACGGGAAGGCCCCCATGAACCATCTCGCCGCGCGCGTGCCCGACCCGGCGGTGCGCCGCCTCTCGGCGACCCTCTACGGGTACGCGTTCCTCAGCGACCTCGTCCTGCTCTACCCGCTGTACGTGGTGCTCTTCGCCGACACCGGCCTGTCGGTGGGGCAGATCTCGTCGCTGTTCGTCATCTGGTCGGGCGCCGGAATCCTCTTCGAGGTGCCGTCCGGCGCGTGGGCCGACGTGGTCTCCCGCCGGCTGCTGCTGTGCCTCGCCCCGCTGGTGACCGCCGCCGGCTACGCGCTCTGGGTGCTGCTCCCGTCGTACCCGGCCTTCGCGGTCGGTTTCCTGCTCTGGGGCGCCGGCGGCGCGTTGGTCTCCGGCGCGCTGGAGGCACTGGTCTGGACCGAGTTGGCCCGCCTCGACGCGAGCGACCGGTACGCCCGCGTGCTCGGCCGCGCGCGCACCGCGGGCGTCCTGGGCGTGGTGGTCACGGGGGTGCTCGCCGGCCCGGTGTTCGCCGCCGGTGGGTACCCGGCGGTCGGCGCGGGCAGCGTGCTCGCCTGCCTGCTCGCCGCGACCGTCGCCACCCGGTTCCCCGAGCACCGCCCGCCGCCGGACGCGCCACCGCCGCCTGTCGCGCCACCCTCCGTCGCCCTGCCACCGCCCATCGCCCCGCCACCGCCCGTCGCCCCGCCACCGCTCGTCACCCCGGACGACGACGCGCCGCCGGTCGTGGCGTCCGGTCCGGACGACCACGACGACGAGCTGACCTGGACCGGGACGCTGCGGGCCGGTGTGCGGCAGGTCCGTACGCGGCCACCCGTGCGGGCCGCCGTGCTGCTGGTCGCCGTGGTGGCCGCCGACTGGGGAGCGCTGGACGAGTACACGCCGCTGCTGGCCCTGGACACCGGCGCTGACGCGCGGGCGGTGCCGCTGCTGCTCCTGTTGCTGTGGGCCGGCGTGACCGTGGGCGGGCTGCTCGCCCCGGTGGGCGAACGGCTCGGCCGTCGGGGCTACGCCGCGCTGCTGGGGCTCGTCGCGCTGGCGCTGGCCGGGGGCGCACTCGTCCGGCACCCGGCCGGTTTCGTGCTGCTCGCGGTGGCGTTCGCGGCCGCGCAACTGGCGACTGTCCTGGCCGACGCGCGACTACAGGCCCGGATCACCGGCGGCAGCCGCGCCACCGTCACCTCACTGGCCGGGATGCTCACCGACGTGCTGATCATCGGGACGTACGCCGGGTACGGGCTGGTCGCCACGGCGGCCGGCAACGCGGTCGCGTTCGCGGTGGCCGCCGGGGCGTACCTCGTGGTGGCGCTGGTGGTGCGGGGTCGCCGACGCCGCCCCGCGGCCGTGCGTGACGACGTCGCCGCGGCCGGTGCGCGCGGCCCGGGGTGAGGTCGTGGCCCGGCGGCGGTCCCGCCGTCGGCCGTCGTCGTAGGTCGGCGGGGCCGTCAGGACAGTTCGCCGTCGAGGTAGACCCAGCGACCGTCCGCGCGGACGAAGCGGCTGCGTTCGGTCAGTGTGCCCGGCCGACCGGCCTCGCGGTAGTGGGCGTGGAACGTGACCGTGCCGGTGGCGTCGAGCAGACCACCGCGCTCGGTCTCGACGATCTCCAGCCGGGTCCACCGCTGTGCCGGGTCCAGTTCCAGCCGTTCCGGCCGGGTGTCGGAGTGCCAACTGCGCAGCAGGTAGCCGGTGTCGTTCCGCGCGAACGCGCTGAACCGGGAGCGCATCAGCGCCTCGGCGGTCGACGCCTCGGCGGTGCCGCCGTGCACGGGGGCGCAGCAGTCGGCGTACGCCCCGCCGGACCCGCACGGGCAGCGCCCGCCGGTCGTCGCGTCCGCCCGCCGGCCTCGTCCCGCTCTGCCCACCGGCCCATCCTGCCGTACCCGCCGGCCGGCCGCGAGAACCGGTCGCCCACGCGTCGACGGACAGTGATGGTCGACGATCGCCCCTAGAATCCCCAACATGACGCGTTCCCCGGCGGTGTCGCTCGCTCCGAACGTCTGGCGCATCCCCACCGTGGGGCGCTCGGCCGTCAACTCGTACGCCTTCGTCGACGACGACGGCAGCGTGACGCTCGTCGACTGCGGGCTGGCCAAGGCCCCGGCCCGGATCGTGCGCGGGCTGGCCGCGATGGGCAAGACGCCGGCGGACGTCACCCGCATCGTGCTCACCCACGCGCACCCCGACCACGCGGGCGGGGCGGCCGAGATGTCCCGCCGTACCGGCGCGCCGATCGCCGCGCACGCCGCCGACGTCCCGTACGCCGAGGGCGGCCACAACCCACCGGTGGACCCGGCGGTGACCGGCGGCCGGTTCTTCACCCGGATGGCCGGCGGCCGGTTTCCGGCCGTCCAGGTGGCGCAGCCGCTCGCCGACGGCGACGTGCTCGACGTCGGCGGTGGCCTGCGGGTGGTGCACACCCCCGGGCACTCGCCCGGTCACGTGTCACTGCTGCACGAGCCGACCCGACTGCTGATCACCGGGGACGCGCTGTTCAACGTGCTCGGCGTCCGCTGGGCCCCGAAGCTGTTGTGCAGCGACTACCGGATGACGCGGCAGACCGCCCACGTCTTCGGGGAGTTGGAGTACGACATCGCGGCGTTCACCCACGGCCCGGAGCTGACCGACCGGCCCCGCGAACGGATCCGCGCCTTCCTCGCCCGCCGCCGATCCTGACCCCTCGTCGATCTTGCACTTGCTGTCCCCGCATTGCCGGCAAAGGGTGTATGTCGGCGACCGAAAGTGCAAGATCGCGGGGGAGGGGGTCAGAGCCAGCCGGAGCGGCGGAACAGGCGGTGCAGGGCGAGCGCGGCCACCGCCATCAGGGCCAGCGCGCCCGCGTAACCGTAGCGCCAGGCCAGCTCGGGCATGTGATCGAAGTTCATGCCGTAGACGCCGGCGATGCCGGTCTGCGTGGCGGCGATCGCGGCCCACGCGGCGATCTTTCGCATGTCGTTGTTCTGCTCGACGGCGAGCTGCGCCAGGCGGGACTGCACGATCGAGGTGAGCAGATCGTCGTACGCGGCCACCCGGTCCACGGCCCGAGCCAGCCGGCCGTCGACGTCCACGAACCAGCGGTGCAGGGCGCGCGGCGGTCCGTCGCCGGTCGGGTCGAGCAGTGTCCGCAGGGGCGTCTGGAGCGGAAGCACCGCCCGCTTGAACTCCACGACCTCCCGCTTGAGCTGGTAGATGTGCTGAATGTCGGCCGACCGTTCGCGGGCGAAGACCGCCTCCTCGACGCGTTCCAGATCGCGCTCCACGTGCCCGGCCACCTCCAGGTACGTGTCGACCATGCGGGCGCAGACCGCGTACGCCACCGCCCAGGGACCGGCGGCCAGCAGCGCCGGCCGGCGTTCGATGTCGGCGCGGACGTCGCGCAGCGCCCCGGCCGCGCCGTGCCGCACGGTCACGGCGAAGCGGTCACCGAGCAGCACCATCACGTCACCGGTGTCGATCACCTCGGACGTGTCGGTCAGCTCGGCGTGCTCCACGTACCCGGCGGTCCGCAGCACCAGCAGGGTGACCGGCCCGTGCCGCTGCACCGTGGGCCGGTGCCCGTCGGCGAGCGCCTGCTCGACGGTCAGCTCGTCCAACCCGAAGGTGCGCCCCACCGCGGCGAGCACCGCCGGCCCCGGCTCGTGCAGTCCGAGCCACACGAAGGCGTCGCGGCTCCGCCGGGCGCTCGCGTACGCGTCGTCGTAGTGCGGTCGGCCCGGCTCGCGGCGACCCTTGACGTACACGGCGCAGTCGACCACGGCGTCCGGATTGGACCGCCGGGGCGCGGGAGTCTCGCCTCCGGGACGGCCGAGCAGTCGACGGGCCAGGGCGCGTACGCCCCGACCGGCCCGGTCCCGTACCGCTCGCTGATCCACGACGCGCCCCCTCCCCGCGCACCGTCGCGGCCACGGCGCTCGCAGGGCATGGTGCCACCGGATTCTGCCCAGCGGCGTCCGGCCCCCGACAGTGGGGCGCTCACCTCAGGCGGTACGGGTGGCGAAGACGACGATGTTGTCCACGTAGTTGCCGGTCGCGTCGTCGAACCGGCCGCCGCAGGTGATCAGGCGCAGTCCGGCGACGTCCGCCGGGCCGTAGACCAGGCCGCTGGGGAAGCGGTCCTTCGGGTACGCGTGGACGCCGTCCACGGTGAACGTGGCGACCCGCGCGTCGGCCCGGGTGACCTGGATCTCCTGGCCGGCGCGCAGGCGTCCGAGGTCGAAGAAGACCGCCGGGCCGGCGGGGGAGTCGACGTGTCCCACCAGGACGGCGTTGCCGGTCTCGCCGGGGCTCACTCCGTACCGGTACCAGCCGGCGAGGGTCGGCCGGTCCAGGGGCGGCACCTCCAGCACCCCGGCGGAGTCAGCACCGACGGGGACGATCTCGGCGCGTACGTCGATGGCGGGGATCCGCACCCGGACGGGCGCTGCGTGGGGGAGGGGCGCCAGGTCCGGTGCGGGACGGGTGCGGGTCGGCGCGTCAGCCGACGGCCCGGGTGGCCGTTCCGGGTCGGCGGTGAGGCCAACCGTGATCAGCCCTAGCCCGCTGACGCCGAGGAGGGCGACCACGGCCGGCAGGCTTCGCCGCCACCACACGTGCGCACCTCCGTAAGGGCTCGTCGGGGTGCCCGCGCCGGTCGTACCGGCACGGGCACCCGACCTCTTGGGATGGAGCGGTCGCCGGTCAGGCGACGGTCGACACCGGGCGGCGTCGGCGTACCAGCAGCACCGCGCCCGCGGCGGCCGTGCCGAGCAGGGTGCCTCCGGCGGCGAGCGCGCCCGCGTCGCGTCCGTCCCGGTTGTCGCCGCCCGAGCCGGCCGGGGCGCCGCCGATCGGGGTGACGGCGAAGGTGGCGTTGCCCGCCGAGCTGCCGTCGCCGCAGGTCGCGGCCACCGTGTACGTGCCGAGGGTGAACCCGGCGGTGAACAGTTCGGCGCTGAGCCCGCCGCCCGCGGCGGCCGTGGTGGATCGGACGTTCTCGTCGCGGTTGGGTCCGGTGACCCGGAAGATGACGTCACCCGACTTCGGGTTGCAGGTCGTCGCGGTGAGCACGACGGTTCCTCCGACCGGGGTGGTGGCCGGTGACACGACGGTGTCGGCCAGTGCGGCGCCCGGCAGCAGGAGCGTGCCGAGACCCACGCCGAGCGCCGCCGAGCAGAGTGCTGTTGAGACCTTCATACGCGTCTTCCCTCACTTTTCGTCCGCTGACTGCGTGGGACGTCGTTCGGGTGGCCAACTCCGTGACTAGCACCGGTGTGCCCAACACTAGGTGGGTTGGGACCCCGATCAGGTGAAAATGAGAAACCTTCGTTGCCGTCACGTGTCCACCCGAAGGCGGGGGAGAGCAGCCCTTGGGCCTGCACGGACCGACCGGCGTCGGTGCTCCGGTCGATGTCCGCTGCGGTCGGGCTGTCACCCCTGGGCCGATGGCGAGGTATCGGCTCCGGCGGCGCCAATGCTCCTCATCGCGCGCGCGTGGATCGGCGAGGGCGGGGCCTGGATCAGCGAGGCGTCAGCCGGCCTGGGTCGGCGCGGCGATCGGCTCGCCGGTCTCAACGAGGGTCTTCAGGCTGGCCAGCAACTCCGGCCAGCCGCCGCTGCCGTCAAGTTGGCCGCTGATGGCCCGGTGCATCTCGCTGTCCGGGGAGAAGCCGTCGTGGCGGACGATCAACCGGACGGCCGACTCCCCGTGCGGCTCGATCTCGAAGGTGACCGTCGATCGGCGCTCGCCCAGTCGGACGGCCAACTCCTCGGGGGACCAGCCGAAGTGCTCGGCGTGTTCCGGCTGGAAGCCGTGCCAACTGTAGGAGAGGCGTCGGTAGGGCTCGGCGACCAACACGCGCTGGCCGAGATCCCGGGGTTCGACGTCGGGCGCGTCCTGCCAGAGCACGGGCGCGCCGACCGTCCAGTCGGACACCAGCGCGACTCCGCCCCAGTAACGGCGGGTGAACGCCGGTTCGGTGAGCGCGGCCCAGAGACGTTGCGGCGTGGTGGCGACATACGTGGTGTAGACGAACGTAGGGCTCTCCATGGGCTGTTGCTCCAATGCTGTGGTCAGGTCGGCGAGCGCGGCGGCACGCTCCCGGTCGTAGCGGCTGAGCCAGCGGTCCGCGATCGCGTTGATCGGAGCGGCGTTGAGGTAATGGACCTTCTCGCGGCCGCGTCGTTCGGTCGCTACGAGGTCGGCCGCCTCCAGCACCGACAGGTGTTTGCTGACGGCCTGACGGGTCATGGACAGCCCTTCGCAGAGCTCCCGCAGGGTCTGGCCGTTGCGGTCGTTGAGCCGGTCCAGCAGTCGACGCCGGCTGGGGTCGGCCAAGGCCCGGAACGCGTCGTCCACGACTCTCCCTCGACAGGGAACCGAACAGTTACCTGTGCACCATAGGTAACCAAATGGTTGCGTGTCAACGCGATGGCGGCGCGTGGTCGAATCGCACCGTGTGGCAGCGTGGGGCGGGTGACCGATTTCGCACGGCTCGACGTCGACCTCGCGCTGCTCGGCGGCGGGGGCGCCGCCTCGCTGCTGCTCGCCGCGCTGGACCGGCACGGCGTCCGGGGCCCGCGGATCGCCGTCGTCGACCCGGTCCGTCGGCGCGGTCAGGACCGCACCTGGGCGTTCTGGGGCCACCCCGACCTCGACCTCGACCCGCTGCTCAGCGCGAGCTGGCACCAGGTCGAGGTGGTTACGCCCGCGCGGCGTCGCGTCCTGGACCTGACCCCCCTGCGGTACGCCATGCTGCGCTCCGGCCCGGTCTACGACCGGGCTGCCGAGGCCGAGCGCCGGCTGGACGTGACGCGGATCGCGGCACCCGCCGACGTGGTCCGCGACGACGGGACCGGGGTGGTCGTGCGCACCGGCGACGGGCGGGAGATCCGGGCCGGCTGGGCACTCGACTCCCGCCCCCGGCCACCGGCCCGCGCCGGGCGGACGACCTGGTTGCAGCACTTCCGTGGCTGGTGGCTGGAGGCCGACCGGCCGGTGTTCGACCCGCGGCGGGCGGTGCTCATGGACTTCCGCACCCCGCAGCCCGCCCGGGGTGTCTCCTTCGGCTACGTGCTCCCGGTGAGCGACCGGTACGCCCTCGTCGAGTACACCGAGTTCTCGCCCGACCTGCTCACCGACGCCGGCTATGACACGGCGCTGGCCGGCTACCGCGACCTGCTCGGGCTCGACCCGGACGGGCTGCGGGTCCGCGAGGTCGAGAACGGGGTGATCCCGATGACCGACGCGCCGTTCCCGGCCCGGCCCTCCCCGCGCGTCGTACGTCTCGGCACGGCCGGTGGCGCGACCCGGCCCTCCACCGGCTTCACCTTCTCCGCCATGTACCGCCAGGCCGACCAGGTGGCCCGCGCGCTCGCCGCCGGCCGGCCGCCGGTGCCGGCCCCCGCCTATCCGGCCCGGCACCGCTGGATGGACGCGGTGGCGCTGCGCGCGCTGGATTCCGGTGGCGTGGGCGGGCCCGACTTCTTCGACCGGCTCTTCGACCGCAATCCGGCCGAGCGGGTCCTGCGCTTCCTGGACGGCGTCACCACCCCGGCCGAGGAGATCGCGATCATGAACTCGACCCGGCTCCTGCCGATGATCGCCGCCACGGCCGGCGACGCCGCGCTACGCCTACGCGACCGCCTGCGGCCCGCCCGTCCGGCTCCGGCCATCCCGGCGGCCGTGGTGGGCGGTCCGCAGCGACCCGTCCCCGACCCGGAGAACTGACCCGACCCGGTCAGCGTCGGGCCGACACCGCGTCGCGAATCAGCACCCGCAGGTCCTCCATCGGGTCACCGTCGCCGGCCCCCAGCAGGGTCTTCGTCGCCGCGACCGTCAACCCCAGCTCCGGGTACGCGTACGCGAGGCTGCCGCCGCTGCCGGCCGCGCCGAACGAGCCGTCGTCGTCCACCGCGTACCCGAGGCCCCAGGTCGTCTCCTGCCCGAACACCCACTCCGGGCCGGGCGGCCCGTCCGGCGTCGTCACGGCCCGGAGCCGGGTCGGCGAGATCAGCCGGACGCCGTCCACCTCACCGATCAGGGCGGCGAGCATCCGCGCTGCGGCGCGGGCGGTCATGGTGCCGGTCGCCGGCACCTCGGCGGTGAGGACGTCGGCCCGGCCGCCGACCTGCGCGCCTGGGCGGACGCCGGGCGGGGCGACCCGGTCGAAGTTCGGCAGGTTGGCGCTCGCGAAGTCGAACAGCGCCGACAGGTTGCGGTCCTCGACCCGGGCCAGCCGGTCCAGGTCGGCGGCCGGTACCGCGAGGTACAGCTCGTCCGCGACGCCGAGCGGCCCGGCCACGTCCTCGGCGAGCACCGCCGAGACGCGCCGGCCCGTCACCCGGCGCACCACCTCACCGACCAGCCAGCCGAACGTCCACGCGTGGTACGCCTTCACCGCGCCCGGCGCGGCGATCGGTTCGGCGTCGGCCACGATCGCGCACATCCGGTCCCAGTCGGTGAAGTCCTCCGGCGTCACGTCCACCGGCAGGGCGGGCACACCCGCGGTGTGGGTGAGCGCGTGCCGCAGGGTGACCCCGTCCTTGCCGTGCCGGCCGAACTCCGGCCACACGTCGACGATCCGCAGGTCGTAGTCCAGCTCGCCACGCTCGACCAGCACGTGCACCACGGTGGCGGTGAGGGCCTTGCCGGTCGACACGCTCCAGATCGGGGTGTCGGCGGCGAGTGCCCGGCCGGTGGCCCGGTCGGCGGCCCCGGCGTGCACCTCGAGGATCGGCTCGCCGTCGAGGTAAGCGGCGACCTGCACCCCGGACTCCCGCCCGGCGGCAATCAGCTCGTCGATCGTGCTTAATACGTCGGCTCGCAGGCCGTCCCAGTTTCCGTCCACGACGGTCGACTCTGACAGACCGGGCCACGGTCGGCGCGCGATTTTCGGCGACCGTCCTACCCGGTGAGGAGGCGGTCACGCAGCCGGGCGGTCAACGCCTCGTCCACGCCGAGCCGGTCGGTGGCGTAACCGACAACCGATCCGTACGCGTCGGTCAGATCGGCCAGGAAGTGCCGGATGATGGCCTCGGGCGCGCGACCGTACCCGGGCCAGAGCAGCTCACGGTCGGGGTTCAGCGCCTTCCAGTCGGCGATGAGGCGCGCGGTGGCCAGCTCGGTGAGCGCGAAGTCGGCGGCGGTCTGCTCCTCGTCGACGCCGAGCAGGGCGAGCAGCAGCGCGGCCAGCAGGCCGGTGCGGTCCTTGCCGGACGCGCAGTGGAAGACCAGCGGTGCCTCGGCGGTGGCGATCACCTCCAACGCCTGGCGCAGCTCGGCGACCCCGTCCTCGGCGACCTCGGCGTACCGGTCGGCGAGGTGGCGCCACGGATCCACCGTCGGGTCGATCGTGGCCTGGTTGTAGGGGCGGTGCTCCACGCTGAGGTTGTGCCAGGCCAACCCGTCAACCTGCGGCGCGCGACCCCGTGCGGCGATTTCCGACGGATATCGCAGGTCGATCACCGTGCCGACGCCGAGGGCGTGGAAACGGTCCAGGTCGGCGCCCGCCAGCTTGCCCAGCGAGTCCGAGCGGTAGAGCAGCCGCCAGCGGACCGTACGCCCGTCGTCGGTGCGGTAACCGCCGAGATCGCGGAAGTTGTGCAGACGGTCGAACGCCACGTGCCGCTCCATCCGGCCGACCCTAGTGCCTTCGATGTCGCCGCGCCGGCCCCCGAACGGCCGGCGCACGGTCGCCGCCCGGTAGGTTGCCTGCCATGGTGGACGTGGCGGCCGGCAGGGGCGTGCAGATCTGGACCGACGGGGCGTGCAGTGGCAACCCCGGGCCGGGCGGCTGGGGGGCGCTGCTGCGCTACGGCGACCACGAGCGCGAGCTGTGCGGCGGCGAGGCCACGCCGACGACCAACAACCGGATGGAGCTGATGGCGGCCATCCAGGCGTTGGAGAGCCTGAACCGGCCGATCACCGTCGAGTTGCACACCGACAGCACGTACGTGCGCAACGGCATCACGAGCTGGCTGGCGTCGTGGAAGCGCAACGGCTGGCGGACCGCCGCGAAGCAGCCGGTGAAGAACGCCGACCTGTGGCAGCGGTTGGAGGCGGCCTGCGAGCGCCACGAGGTCACCTGGCTGTGGGTCAAGGGGCACAACGGCCACCCGGAGAACGAGCGCGCGGACGGTCTGGCCAACAAGGGCATGACCGAGGCGCGCGCCGCGCTGGCGAGCCGCTAGCCCCGGCGGGTCGCGTCGGGGTGTCCCGGCATGCTCGACCCGCCGCCGCTGCTGCCGGACGAGCCCCCGGCAACACCCGAATTGTCGCCCTCGGTCACGATGTCCGGCCGCTCGTCGGTGTCGGCCGGCGCGGGGACCTCGGTGTCCGTCTCGACCTGCACCAACGGCACCTGGCCGGCCTCGTCCTCGCTGTGCTGCGGGTCGCCCGGCAGCTCACCGTCGCGTTTTCGGTAGCCCACGCCGTGCCTCCCGTCGGTGCCGGTCCGCGTCGGCGGTGGCTACCCGGCGGGTCACCCACGAAACCTCGTCCGCCGGCCGCTGCCGGCTCGGCGGCCGGGGTTGTCGGCGACGGGGTGTCCGGCCGGCGCGGGATCAGCCGGCGGACGCGGACCTCGTACCGTCGTCAGCGTCGCCGCCCACGGCGGCTCGCAGCCGGGGCGCGCACCGGTGTGAGCGCGAGCGCCGTCCAGTGCGGCGGCCGGGTCAGCGTCGCCGGCAGGGCCGTGCGCGCGTCACCACGCGCGGCGTCGAGCTGCGCCTGGTGCAGGAACAGCGTCGTCCGCAGGTCCGCGCCGCGCAGGTCGGCCCCGCGCAGGTCCGCACCCGTGACATCGGCCAGCGTGAGGTCCACGCCCCGCAGGTCGGCGCCGATCAGCAGCGCGCCGCGCAGATTGGCCCGGCGCAGGTCCGTCCGACGCAGGTCCACGCCGAAGAGGTGGGCGCCCCGACGGTCGATGCCCCCGGGAGCGCGCGCCGCGTCGCTGGCCCGCGACAGCAGCGGGTTGACCCGGGCCCGGTGCGCGTCGACGTCCACCGCGCGCAGGCGAGTCGGATCGCCCTCGGTGAGCCCGGTGATCTCGACGCGGGCGCGGTCCAGCTCGGCGCGCAACCCGGCCGAGGGGCCCAGCGACAGCGCCTCGGTGAGATACCAGAGCAGTTCGTGCAGCGGACGCAGCACCCGGAACGCCTCGGCCATCGCCGGCAGGGTCTCCGGAGCGTCCCGCCAGTCCCGCCCACCGAAGGTGACCTGCGCGACCTGCTGCCCCGCGCCGAAGCAGTCGAAGACGGTGCAGCCCGCGAATCCGCGCTCCCGCAGCTCCGGGTGGATGCCGCAGCGGTGGTCCGGGCGCAGGTTCGGGCAGGCCCGCCCGGCCGGCTTGTCGATGGCGAAGTCGGCCGACGCGGCGAAGGCCGGCACCACGCAGCACAACCCGAAGCAGCGCGCGCAGTCGGCCCGCAGCGGCGTCGGCCCGGGGCTGGGCGGCACGGGCACACTCCTCCTGGTCGGTGGCACGCGGGCGGTCACCAGTGTCCCGCCCGGCACCCGACGAGTCGAAGCCGGGTCACCCTCCGTGCGTGTCGCCGGCCGCCGCGGCACGAGGAACGGGGGTACGCGGACCCTCCGGCGGCGGCACCAGTCGGCGAACTGCCCGCTGCCCGTCGCCGTGCCCGTACTTCTGGTCGAAGTGCCGGGCCACGACGGCGGCCGGCGTCCGGTCGCCGTCGGCCGGCTCAGCCAGCGCGAACACCGCTGGCATCGCTCCCGGGCGGGGCGGCAGGACGGCGCGCACGGTCAGCGGGCCGGTCACCCGGAACGCCCGGCAGTCGACGTAGTGCTGCCCCTCCACCGTCACGTAGGGCACGCGCACTTCGACGACGTCGGAGTCCTCGTGGCGCAGAGTCACGGTCACCGACCAGTACTGGTCCAGGTTCGAGGTCTCCCGCTGGTGCTCCCACAGCTCCTCGAAGCGGGAGTGCACGAATCCGCCCCACGGGCTGTCCATGTCGACCTCGAGCTGGGGCACGTTGAACGACAGCTTCCCGATCGGGAAGAACGAGATCAGCGCCCGACTGTCCCACTGGTAGAGCTGGATCGACGGGGACGCGTCGTAGAGCCGTACCTGTAACCGGTGTCGCACCGCCGGATCGAGGCCGTCGGAGAACGCGGCGAGGTGCCGCAGGTTGGTACGGATCTGGCGCGGCACATCCACCCGTTGCCGCTCCAACTCCTCGGAGCGTTGCTGCGCGGCCGTGCAGTCGGGATCGAGCAGGAGCAGTTGGACGTGGGCGCCGTTGCTGAGCGCCGCGCGTACGGCGTCGAAGGTCTCCTCGCGGTGCCGCTGCTCCAGCAGGATCGTCCAGGTGTCGAGGATGCGGACCCGGCGCGCCGAGCGGCGCAGGCGCGTCACGAACGCCGCCTGGTCGAAGCTCAGGTGCTCCTGCACCCGGGCTTTGCGGGCCTCTTCGAACAGCGGATCGAAGATGACGTACGAGATGGCCGCGAGCACGACGCTGGACCCGAGGTTGAGCAGCAGGTCGCTGAGGAAGCCGGCACTGCGCCAGGCGGCCACCAGCATCACCAGCGCGACACCGAGCAACGGCCCACCGACCACGAAGGCGCGTCGCTGGCGGCCCCGCCCCGCCCACTTGGGCATCCGGTCCCCTTCCGTCGTGGCCCATGCCCGCCGAGATGCGGAGGATACGTGCCGGCTTTGCCGCTCGCTGTCCCGTTCGCGACCGGTCGTTTCGTCGGTCGGGCCCGCTGTGCCACTCGTAGGGTGACGGTATCGGAGTCGGGCGAGCGCGGAAGGTGACGGTGTGGACGACGCGGAACGCGAGAAGGCGCTGCTGAGCGTCCTCAACACCGAGCACTACGCCCTGCAGACGTCCCGCGCCGGCACGATCGACGAGGCCACCGGGCGTGCCACGATCTTCCTGTCCGTGCTGTCGGCGGCCCTGATCGGTCTCGGCTTCGCCGCCGGCAACGACCAGGTGGTGCGGCCCTATCTGGGCGCGGTGCTGCCGACCCTGGTGATCATCGGCGGGCTGACGTTCCTGCGGTTGGTGGAGACCACCGTGGAGAACTCGCTGGACATGAAGCGCATCCAGCGCATCCGCGCCTACTACCACCACCGTCTCGCCAGTGAGCACGACTTCTTCGCCGACGCCGTGGCGTCCGACGACAGCGCGGATACGGCGCGGATGCTGGTGGGCACCCGGCCCGGGCGCTGGGAGTTCCTGCTCACCACGGCCGCGCTCGTGGGCGCGGTCAACGCGGCACTGGTCGGGTCGGGCGTGGCCCTGGTGCTCGGCATGGTCGGGGGCTGGCACTGGCTGATGGTCGTCGCCGGGGTGGCGGTCGCGCTCGCGGCGTTCGGAGCGCAGTTCCTCTACATCGTCCGCATGTCACCGGGGCGGCGGCGGTGACGGTGCTGCCGTCGACGGTCAACTCCTGGGCGAGGGCGCGGGTACCGTCGGCGGATGCGGATCACCCGATTCACGCACTCCTGCGTCCGCGTCGAGCAGGACGGCGCGGTGCTGGTGATCGACCCGGGCACCTGGAGCGAGCCGCGCGCGCTGGTCGGCGCGGACGCCGTCCTGGTCACTCACGAGCACACCGACCACGTGGACGTGCTGCGGCTGGCCGGGCTCGGCGTGCCGGTGTACGCCCCCGAGGGGGCCCGGCTGCCCGACCTCGCCCCGCTGCCGGTCACCCGGGTACGTCCGGGGCAGCGCTTCACCGCCGCGGGCATCCCGGTGAGCGCCCACGGCGGCCGGCACGCCGTGATCCACGAGGGTCAGCCCGACTGTCCCAACCTCGGCTATCTGGTCGGTGACGGGCTCTACCACCCGGGCGACTCGGTGCACGTGCCGGACGAGCCGGTGCGCACCCTGCTCGTGCCCGCCCAGGGGTCGTGGCTCCGCCTCGACGAGGCGATCCGCTTCGCCCGCGCGGTGCGCGCCGAGGCCGCGTACCCCATTCACGACGCGCAGCTCAACGATCGTGGCCTGGCAAGTGTGGCCGGCTGGTTCGCCGAGACCATCCCCGGCTACCGCCACCTCGCCCCGGGCGACACCGCCTGAGCGACGCGGCCGTCCGCGCGTCCTTCGTTTCAGGTCGCCTGCGTGGCCAGCCCGCGCAGGGCCCGCGCAGCAGGTGATCCGGGGTCGGCCGTCATCAGGACGACTTCCTGGTCATCCTCGGGCACGAGCAGGACGTCGCAGTTCAACCGCAGCGCACCGGCCGCTGGATGGTCCAGGGTCTTGGTGCGATGCCCGGGAGCGTGGACCGGACGCGCCGCCCAGATCTGCCGGAACTCCGCACTGCCGGCGTGCAGTTCGGCCAGCAGCGCGGCCAGCTGCGCGTCACGCGGGTAGCGGTCCGCGGCGCGGCGCAGCCGCGCCACCACGATGTGCCCGAACTCCTCGGCGCTGGAGCTCTCGTACATCTGCCCCTGGCCCAGGAAACGGCGTCGGGCCAGGTTCGTCGTCCCGCCTCCAGGGTCGGCGCCGAGCAGTGCTCGGGCCAGCGGATTCCAGGTGACAACGTCGTACGCCGCGTCCGTGACGATGGCAGCGGTCTCCGGCAGCCGCTCCAGCATCCGGGCCACGTGCGGGCGCACCCGCCGCACGGCGCTGACGCCAGGTGGCGCGCTCGAACCGGCCAGGCGGAACAGGTGGCTGCGCTCGGCCGGCGTGAGCCGCAGCGCGCGGGCCAGCGCGTCCAGGATCCGGGCCGACGGCCGCGGCCCCCGCGCCTGCTCCAGCCGCGTGTAGTAGTCGACCGACATGTGGGCGAGCTCCGCCACCTCTTCGCGGCGCAGACCCGGCGTGCGGCGGTCGGTGCCCGTCACCGCCAGGCCGATATCGCCCGGACGCAGGGCCGCCCGGCGGTCCCGCAGGTAGTGCGCCAGCTCCTGCCTCGCCATGTCGCCTCCTGAACTGCCTGGTACCGGCTGTCCCTGACAGAGCACCCCCCGACCAGGGAAGACTCGCGTCATGGATGAACGCACAGCTCTGGTCACCGGTGCCAACAAGGGCATCGGCAAGGATATCGCCCGACTGCTCGCGGCCGAGGGTCTCACCGTGTACGTGGGCTCCCGTGACCCCGGGCGCGGGCAGCGGGCCGTCGAGGAGATCGGAGCCGGAGCCCGTCTGCTGATCCTGGACGTGACCGATCCCGACGCCGCCGCCGAGGCCGCGGCTCAGATCGACGGCTTGGACGTACTGGTCAACAACGCCGGCATCTCGCCGTCCCTCGATCCGCCGACCGGCACCGGCGTCGAGGAGTACCGGCGCACCTACGAGACCAACGTGTTCGGGGTGGTGACAGTGACCAATGCCTTCCTGCCCGCCCTGCGCCGGTCCCCGAGTCCGCGCATCGTCAACATCTCCAGCGGCACCGCGTCGCTGACCTGGAGCACCACCCCCAACCCCCAGTTCACCCCGGGAAGCGGGGCCGCCGCCGCCTACCGGTCGTCCAAGGCCGCTCTCAATGCCCTCACCGTCCTGTACGCCCAGACGCTGGCGGAGGACGGCTTCAAGGTCAACGCGCTCGCCCCCGGCCTGCGGGCCACCGATCTCAACCCTCGGGCCGCCGCTGCCGGCGGTGACCCGGCCGAGGCCGCGCAGGGCGCCCTCCGCCTGGCCCTGCTGCCGGACGACGGCCCCACCGGTGGCTTCTTCTCCTGGGACGGAACGCCCGTGCCCTGGTGAGTCATTGGCGCCGCCGCCCGCTCGCCGACGCCGTCCGCGCGGGGGTCCTGATGCCCCATTTCCGGGGCAGCTCGACAGGGCCCGGATGGAACCTCGGCAGGCGCGTCGCCACGACCCTCGTGGGTGGGCCGCGCACACACCGGCATCGACAAGCGTGTCGGTCGGGCTCATGTCGGGTGTGGTCCACGTCACGGTAGCTTCGGCGCGCGTCGACGCCCCCGCCGGCGCTGCCGAGGAGAGCGTCCATGACCACACCGCGCAGAGCCGTCACCGCCCTGACCGCCGTCCTGCTGCTGATCCTGACCGTCGCGGCCCCCGCCCAGGCCGCCACCCCCGCCACCACGACCCCGGTGTCCGGGTCGCTGGGCACCTACAACATCTCCGGGGTGTACGTGGCCGGGGTGTCCTCCGGTGGCTACCTGGCCACCCAGCTGCACGTCGCCTACTCGTCCCGGATCCGGGGCGCGGCCGTCTTCGCCGCCGGGCCCTACTACTGCTCCCAGAACACCGTCGCCCAGGCGCTCTACGGCTGCGGTGACAACATCTACCCGACGAACGTGTCGGCGCTGGAGACGTACACCCGCACCTGGGCGTCGTACGGCTGGGTCGACCCGGTCGGCAACCTCTCCGGTGACCCGGTGTACGTGTTCCACGGCAACAACGACACCGCCGTCAAGAAGTCCGTCACCGACGACCTGGTCCGCTACTACCAGCGCTTCGGCGCCAGCGTGCAGTACGACAGCGGCTCGGCCGCCGGTCACGCGTGGGTAACCCCGTACGGCACGCTGGGATGTACGGCGACCGCGTCGCCCTACCTGAACGACTGCGGCACCGATCCGCAGAACGCCCTGCTGCGCAAACTGCTCGGCGGAGTCAACGCGCGCAACACGGGAGCGCTGGGCGGCACGCTCGTGCGCTTCGACCAGAACACGTTCGCCGTCAACGGCTGGGCCAACGGGTTGAGCATGGACGCCAACGGCTACGCGTACGTCCCGTCGGCGTGCGCGGTCGGCCAGTCGTGCCGGCTGCTGGTCGCGCTGCACGGCTGTGTGCAGGGGGCCGGGTCGGTGGGTACGGCGTTCGTCGACCGGGCCAACCTCAACCAGTACGCGGACACCAACAACCTGGTCGTGCTCTATCCGCAGGCCGGCACGGCGCTGAGCAACCCCAACGGCTGCTGGGACTGGTGGGGCTACCTGGGCGCGACCAACTTCCCGATCAAGGGCGGCGCCCAGCTCGAAACGATCATGAACATGGTCCGCCGTCTGGACGGCTGACGGCGACGGCCTCAGCCCAGGAACAGCTGGAGCAGGACGACCACGGCGAGCAGCGCCGGCCCCCGGGAACCCTGCCGCAGCAGGTCGACCGGGACCATTCCGAACGGCGTGTTGACCGTCGCGCCGCCGTAGTCGATCGGCGGGCGGGTGCCGGCCCGGAAGGCGGCGGCCACCACCCCGAGCACCAGCGTCGGCGCGAGCCAGGTCGGGCCGGCGTCGACGCCGGGCAGGCTCGGCAGGGTCAGCAGCCACCACAGGCCCGCGCCGATCGCCGGCACCACCACGTGGACGCCGCGCAGGAGAGCGTCGCTGCCGCCGAGCGCCCGGCGCAGCCCGGCCGACCGGCTGACCGCGCGCAGCCCGCCGGTGAGCCGGTTGACGGCGAGATAGGCGAACACCACCTGCGCGGCCCCGGCCAGGCCGGGCAGGGCGAGCGCGGCGGCGTACTGGACACCGACGAGACCCGCCCAGATCAGCAGCGCGCTGGGGTGCCGGCGCAGTCGTCGGACGTCCGCCTGGAGCAACGCCCACCAGCCCGGACCGGGCAGGAAGCGACTGCTGCGGACCCGGCCGACCCGCCGCCAACGACGGCTCTCCACCAGGCCGGTCAGCAGGCTCGGGTCGAGCAGGATCGTGGCCGTGGCGGCGGCGTTGGCGAACTGCGCGCCGGTGGTCAGGGTGGCCCGGTCGACGACGGGCAGCGCGCGTACCGCCAACACCGTGGCGACGACCGCGAGCGGCACGGCGACGGCGACCAGCGCGATGGTCGGCGTCGACGACGGCCGGGGCAAGCCCTCGCCGAGGCGGCCGGTGAGCACCACGACGGCGGTGATGACCGCCGCGGCCACCATCGGGACCGCGCCGGCCAGGGCCGGCCACCGCCGTCCCGTCCGGCTGCTCTGGGCGACGACGCTGAACGCCAGCGTGGCGGCGCCCCATCCCGCGCCGGCGGCGGCCGCCCAGCCCAGGGTCGCCGGGTCGCTGACACCGCCGAGCGCCGCCACGGCCACCCCGAGCGCGGCCGTGCCCACCGCCGCGCCCGCCACCAGGACCGCGAGGCGCGGCGCCAGCCAGGCCCGCCGATCGATCGGCGCGCTGGTCACCCAGCTCTGGGTGGCCGGGGTGACCAGCAGCGGGCCGAACGCGCGCAGGCCGCGCCAGACGAGCCCGGCGCCGGCGAGCAGCGCGGCGAGGGCCAGCCACCACCGCACCCCCGGCTCGGCCTGGCCCACCGTGGGGGAGTCCAGCATGTTGCGACTGGCGCTGATCGCGAACCAGCCGTACATGCCCACGAACAGCACCATGACGTAGGCGTCGCCCAGCACATCGCCGAGCGAGTGCTCGTGGTGGCGGCGGCGGGCGCGGCGCAGGTGCGTACGGACCTGTCGGGCCGTGGGCAGCCCGGCGGGCGCTTCGGCGATCGTGGTCGGCGCGGCCGTCACCGGCCGATCTCGATCCGCTCGTCCACGACCGCGTCGATCAACTCCGGGTCGTGCGAGGCCATCAGCACGGTGGTGCCGGCGTCGCGTTCGCGCCGCAGCCGGTCGGCGAGCCACTGCCGTCCGGCGACGTCGAGGCGCTGTTCCGGCTCGTCGAGGATGAGCACCCGACGCGGCCGGACGAAGCAGGACGCCAGCGCGAGCCGGCGGCGCTGCCCGCTGGACAGGGTGACCGGGAGTTGATCACGGGCCGGTTCCAGGCCCAGCTCGGTGAGCACCTCCTCGACCGGCTCGGCGTTGCCCCCGTGGGCGTACGCGACCAGCTCCAGGTGCTCGACCACGGACAGGTCGGGGAAGAAGTCGATGTCGTCCAGGGCGGCGGCCACCAGCGAGCGCACCTGCGGGTCGGTCTCGTCGGCCCGGTACCCGTGCACCCGCACCTCGCCCGCGTCCGGCCGGTCGGCGCCCACCACGCAGCGCAGCAGAGTGGTCTTGCCGCTGCCGTTGGGGCCCAGCACCACCGCGATCCGGCCCGGCGGCAGCGTGAAGGTCACATCGTCGAGCACGACCAGGTTGCCGAAGTTGCGGCTGAGTCCCCGCACCGAGAGAGCGTCCACGGTCACACACTCTCCCAGACCGACGCCACCGACCACGACGAGCGATCGACATCACGCCGACCCGGGGGGACACACCGCTCAGGGGGTGGCCGGTGGCGCTTCGACGTCGGGTACCAGGCGTTCGTCGGCGGCGGCCAGCGCCCGGTCGTCGCCGACCTCCTCGGCCACCGTCGCCGCGTCCGCCCACCGCCGCCGCGCGTCGGCCCGGTCGCCCAGCGCCGCGGCGGCGTCGCCCAGGTAGAGCAGGGTACGCGCCAGCCCCGCCGTGGGCCGGACGTCCTCGCGCAGCCGTCGGCTCTCGGCCAGCAGCTCGTACGCCGCCCGCGCCTGCCCCGGCGCGCTGGTCAGCAGCGTCGCGCCCGCGTTGAGCAGCGCCGCGGCGCGGCTGGTCGGGTCGTTGACCGACTCGTACTCGCGCAGCGCGGCCCGCCAGGCCTGCGCCGCGTCCAGGTGCTCGCCGAGGCTGGCGTGCACCAGCACCAGGTTGGTCAGCGCGGCGGCGTAACCGCGCGCGTCACCCACCGACCGGAACGTGTTCGCCGCCCGCACCAGATGGTGGTGTGCGGCGTCCAGCTCACCCCGGGCCAGCTGCGCCGCGCCGAGGCCCAGCTGGGTGAGGGCGTGCCCGGCCCGGTCCGCGGACGAGCGGTGCCGGCGGGACAGCTCCAGGTGCTCCACCGCGTCGTCGAGTTGCCCCAGGTCGAGCAGGGCCAGGCCGAGGTTCATCCGCGCCTGGGCGGTGCCCCGCCGGCCGCGTTCGGCCACCGCGAGCGTGAGCGCCGCCGCCGCCCCCTGCGGGTCGTGCCGACGTCGGCGCAGCACGCCCAGCTCGTTGTGCGCCCAGCCGGCGATCTCCGGTCGGTCGTCGGCCGTCGGGGTGGCCAGGACCGTGCGGCACACCTGCTCCCACTCGTCGAGCCGTTCGACGTGGGCGAGCCACCCGCACAGCGCCACGGCCAACCGGAACCACCACCGGCGTACCCGTCGGGGCAGCGTCTCGGCCGCCCCGGCGGGCACCCGGACGACCGCGAGCAGCAACTCCTGGTGCAGGTCGAACCAGCCGTACGGGTCGTCGTCCAGCGGCAGCGACCACTCCCGGTCCGGCGGGGAGCCCAGCACGGTCAGGTTGGCGGCGTGCCGTTCCGCCCGCCGGGCCAGATGCCGGGTGAGCCGGGCCTGCGCGGCGACCCGGGAACGGGCCGGGTCGGCGTCGCGCAGGTGCAGGCGGGCGTTCGCGGCGAGCAGCGGACGGACCTCGTACCGGTCGCCGGGGGCGCCGACCACGAACGCGGCGGCGGCCAACTGGTCCAGCAGCCCGGTGATCCGCTCGGGGTGCCGGCGGGCCAGCGCGGCGATGGTCGGCCGGTCCACCGGGGCCGGCGCCAGCGACATCAGGCGGTAGAGCCGGCGGGCCTCGCGGGTCAATGCCCGGTAGGCGGTGTCCCGTTCGGTGACGAGCTGGGCCGCCGGCGAGACGGCGACCCGCTGGTGCGGCGGGGTGCGCACCGCCCGGCGCAGCGCGTCCAGGACGTCGACGTGCCGCCAGCCGTGCTGGGCCGTGCGGTAGCCGAGCGCGCGGACGGTGCGCGGCTGCCGGCCGCACAGGTCGACGATCTCGCGTACGGCCGGATCGGTACGCGGGTCGGCGCGGCGGACCCGGGCGGCCGGGGCGGCGCCGCCAGCGGCGGCGAACAGTTCGACCGCCTCGTCCGGGCCGGGCTCGGCGATCCAGTGCTCCACCACCCCGTTCAACCCGCTGAGCGCGGGACCGCCGGCCAGCAGCAGCCGGCAGGTGCGCGCGGTCGGCGGTAGCAGCGCGCGGACCTGCTCGGGCCGGTCGACGTTGTCCAGGACCAGCAGGATGTTGCGACCGTCGATCTTGCGGCGGATCGCGGCGGCCGCGGCCGCGAGGGCGTCCGGCCGACCGGATACCGGCGGCGCGCTGCCCAGGACCCCCGCCAACGCGGTGAGCACCTGCCGGGGAGACCGGCGTCGACCGCCCCGGCGCAGGTCGAAGTGGTACTGCCCGTCCGGGAAGTCCGCCCGGCACAGGTTCGCCGCCTCGATGGCGCAGGCCGACGTGCCCACCGCCCGCCGGCCCAGCACCGCCACGGCGTGCTCGCGCGCGAGCAGGTCCAGCACCGCCCGCACGTGCTCGTCGCGGCCGGTGAACCCCGCCGTGTACGGCAGGGTCGGCACATCCTCGACCGGCGTGCTGACCACCTCGGTGGGCTCCGGACCGGTCTTCCGCCCGGCCCGGCGCTGATGCGCGTACACCGCGAAGCCAATCGCGCCGACGAGGCCGATCACGATGCTCGCCGGGCCGAGCAGCTCGGCGGCCGGGCCGAGCGCGCTGCTCACCAGCTCGGAGAGCAGGTTGATGCCCACGTTGCCGAGCACGCCGCCGAGGAGCGAGACGACGGCGGCGAGCAGCGGCCACCTCGGCCCTCGACCGGGCGCGCCGGTGGGGCGGGTCACCGTACGCCCCCGGAGACCAGGCCGGCGACGAGTTGCCGCCGGGCGAGCACCATGAGCGCCACCGGCAGCACCGAGGCGAGCACCGAACCGGCTGCCAGGACCCCGCTGTTGGACACGAAGCCGCGGCTCTGCCCGGCCAGGAACAACCCGAGCGGAGTGGCCTCCGGGCTGCTGAACAGCAGGCCCACCGCCAGGTCGTTCCAGACCTGGACGAACTCCAGCACGGACACGGCGACCACGGCGGGCAGGTTGTGCCGGGCCAGTCGACGAAGCGTGCCCCACCACCGCCGGCCGCCGAGGCGAGCGCCGCGCACCTGGTCGGCCGGCAGGTCAGCGAACGCGTTGCGCAGCACCAGCACCGCGAACGGCACCCCCAGCGCCACGTGCACCAGCGCCAACCCGCGTGCGGTGCCGGAGGAGAGCACCAGGCCGAGCACCTCGTTGACCGGCCCGGCGATCACCTGCACCGGGACGACGGTGGCGGCCATCAGCAGCAGGCCGGTCGCCTGCGCGGCCGGCCCGGTCAGCCACGCCAGCGGGTACGCGGCCAGCAGCCCGACGACGAGAACCGTCGCGGTGACGACGGTGGCCAGCAGCAGGGTGAAGCCGAGCGCCCGCCACAGCTCGTCGCCGCCGAGCAGGGCCTCGTAGGAGCCCGCGCCGGGCGGGGCCGACCACCAGCCCTGCGCGGCGGCGTCGACCTGCCCGTGCGCGGAGGTCGCCAGCAGCACCACCAGTGGAAAGAGCCAGGCCACCGCGGCGGCGGCGGCGAGCACCCGGAACAGCCGGCGCGGCGGCCGCGTCGGCGCCGCGTCGGGCGTCGCCTCGACCCGCGGCGGCGGCCACGCCTGGCGGACGAAGAACGCCGCCACCAGCATTCCGGCGGCCACCGCCGCCAGCCAGACGACGCCGAGCGCGGCGCCCTGCCCGGTGGTGGTGCCGCCCGAGGTCTGCCAGACCCGCAGGGCGAGCACCGCCGCGTCGTCGCGGACGGACCCGGGCGTCATCACCAGGATCAGGTCGAAGGTGCGGCTCGTGCCGAGCGCCACCAGGGCGAAAACCACCGCGACGGTACGCAACAACAGCGGCCGCCACTGCGCGTCCCACAGGACGTGTCGCCGGCCGCCACCGTAGGCGCGTACCGCGTCGGCCAGGCTCGGCGGTACGCGGTCCAGCGCGGCCCGGAAGACCAGCACGGCCAGCCCCACCCACGCCCAGACGAACGCCGACATCAACGCCACCGTCACCAGGCCCGGCCCGAGCAGTTGCGGGGCGTCCTCGGTGGAGCGGCCGGTCACCCGCGCGGCGAGCAGGGTCACCAGGCCACGGGTCGGGTCGGGGTCGTACATGAGCCGGAAGGTCACGCCGGTGACGACCAGCGGCAACGCCACCGGCACCAGCAGGATCAGCCGGACCAGGCCACCCTCCTGTGAGCGGCGCGACACGACGGCGAACAGGTAGCCCAACGCCGTCACCACGGCCGGCACCAGCACCGCCCACAGCACCGTACGGCCGACCACCGCGCCGGTGTGCGGCGCGGCGAGGGCGGCCCGGAAGTGCTCCGCGCCGACCCAGCGACCGTCGGTGGTAACGCTGGCGTGCAGCGTGCGCAGCACCGGCCACAGCACCAGCGCCCCGAGCAGCAGCGCGGCCGGCAGCAGCAGGGCGGAGGTCGCACCGGCCGCCGGGTAGGCCCGGCCCCGGCGCGGCGGGCCGACGTCGTCGAGCACCGCCAGCTCGCCGAGCACCCGGGTCTCGCTCACCGGTCACCGCCCGCCTCGCGGGCCGCCGCGGCGAGCTGCCCGGTGGCGTCGTCGATCGCGCGGCGGGCCGGCACGCCGCCGGTGACGTCGGCGAAGAAGTCCTGCAT
The DNA here is from genome assembly GCF_040656575.1 of Micromonospora sp. NPDC049801. NCBI lineage: Bacteria > Bacillati > Actinomycetota > Actinomycetes > Micromonosporales > Micromonosporaceae > Micromonospora > Micromonospora sp. NPDC049801. The sequence continues at coordinate 348,979 of NZ_JBFAMS010000003.1, forward strand.
GATGCGCCAGATGCCGACGCCGTCGGAGCCGGTGAACGCCCCCGGCAACTGGTCGGAGAGGTCGAAGTGCAGGGTGTCCGGGCCGCGCATCTCGCGGGCCAGTTGCCGGCGGACCGGGTCGGCGTACTCGGTCAGCGCGATGGTGGTGTTCGGCGACAGGTAGCCGCCGGCCCGCAGCCAGGGACCGAACGAGTCGGCCCGGGTCAACCACTCGACCAGCTCCAGTCCGCCCCGGTCGTGGTCGAAGGCCACCGCGACGTCGCCGCCGACGATCAGCGCGCCGCTGCCCGCCCCGGCGCTCGGGAAGCGGAAGGTGACCGGCTCCTCGGCGCCGCTGCGGAACCGGCCCACCACCTCGGCGGTGAAGTCGGCCTCGAAGACCATCACCGCCCGCCGTGAGCGGACCACCTGGATCACCGACTCCTCGTACTGGGTGAGCAGGGCACGTTTGCCGCCGCCGGGGAACGCGCCGTCGATGCTCCACAGCTCGGCGAGCCGGTCCAGGGTGTCGCGCACCGCCCGGCCCTGCCAGTCACCCTCGGACGCGGCGAGGGCGTCGTAGGCGGTGGGCGCGAGGTCGGCCAGCACGTTCTCGAACCAGTCGGTGAGGACCCAGCCGTCCGCCGCGCCGATGGCCAGGGGCGCCGGACCGCCGTCGCGGGCGAGCGCGCCGAGGCGGCGGGTCAGCGAGACCAGTGCGTCCCAGCTCGTCGGCGGCTCGGGCAGCATCGAGGGCAGATGCCACACCAGGGACTTGTGCGCGGCCTTGACCCACAGGCCGTAGCGCTGCCCCTTGGCTATCAGCAGGTCGCCGAGGCCGATCGGCACCGCGTACTCGGTCGACGGTCGCACCGGGCGCAGCCAGCCCCGCGCGGCGTACTCGGTGACCAGGCCGGGACGCGACAGGATCGCCACGTCCGGCGAGGTGCCCGCGAGGTGCCGGGCGCGCAGGAACGCGTCGATGTCGTTGCCGGCGCTGACCACCCGCACCGGAGCGGGGTACGCGGCCACGACCTCGCGGAAGCGGTCCAGCTCGCCGCCGCTCCAGACCACCGCCACCTGTATCGAGCGGGTGCCGCCGCCGCACCCGGCCGCCGTGGCCGCCGCGCCGACGGCGGCGGCGCGCAGCAGGGTACGGCGGCTGAGGCCACCGGCCGACGTCACCGGGGGGCCTCGTCGGGCTCGGTGACCAGGTGGTGCCGCGTCGGGATGTCGGCCAGGGTGGACGGATCGGCGGTGCAGACGAGCGTGGCGACCCCCGGCGTCTCCGACGGGGCGAGGCGGGGCAGCAGGTCGCCGAGGCGGCTGCCGCCGGCGGGGTCGACGGGCAGGTCGACGACGAGCACCTCGGGTAGGCAGACGGCGGCGCGGGCCAGCGCGACCCGGAACCGCTGCGCGTCGGAGAGCACGTGCGGGAGCAGGTCGAGCGTCGGCGCCAACTCCAGCCGCTCCACCACCGTCGCCGTCCAGTCGTCCGCCATCTCGTGCACCCGTTCGCGTTTGCGTTGGCCGTACTCGATGTTGCGCCGCACGGTGAGCTGCGGCAGCAGCGCGCCGCCCGCCGGCACGTAGCCGATCTGCCGGCGTGGTGGCGGCAGGGACGTGACGTCCCGCGCGCCCACCATGATCCGACCGGTGACCGGGGCGGCCAGGCCGGCCAGCACCCGGGCCACGGCCGTGCCGACCCGGGGCGGCGCGACCAGCGCGGCCGTCTCGCCGGCCGCGACGTCGAGGGTGACCGGCCCGGTGCCGGGGACGGCGACCAGCGCGCGTAGTCGTAGCGTTGCCCTCACCTCCGGTGACCGCTGGCGACCGTCCCAGGGTGGCACACGTGGCCGACAGTCGATGTCCCGCCGATCTTCCATTGTGGAAGGCGACGGCACCTACCGGGGGCCGTAGAGGGCTGCCAGGCCGGCGGCCGTGGCGGCCAGGAGTTCGCGCAGCGCGACCGGGGTCAGCACCTCCACGTCGGCGCCGAGGCGCAGCAGGTCGCCGTGGGCGTGGGTCAACGACTCGATCGGCAGCACGGCGGTCACCCAGCCCTGGGCGTCGGCGGGACCGGCACTGGCGTCCACGGCGGCCACCACCGGATCACTGCCGATCTCCCGCAGCCGCTGCCGGCCGGCGGGGGACAGGCGTACGGTGGCCTCGTCCTGGTGCAGTCGGGCGCGGAACCGCACCACGTGCTCGCGCCACCAGGCCGGCAGGTCGAAGTCGGCCGGCCGGTCGAACTCCTCGTCGAGCGAGGTCAGCGCGAGGATCTGGTTGACCCGGTAGGTCGCCGGCTCGGACCGGCCCGGTTGCGTGGCCACCACGTACCATCGGCCGCCCTTGAGCACCAGGCCGTACGGCTCCAGCACCCGGGTCACCTCCCCCCGCCAACTGCGGTACCGCACCCGCACGCGCTGCTGCCGCCAGACGGCCTCGGCGGTGCGGGCCAGCTCGGGGGAGGCGTCGCCGTCCGCGTACCAACCGGGTGTATCCAGGTGGAAGCGTTGCTGGAGCTGGGTGGCCCGGTCGCGCAACGGCGTGGGCAGCGCCTCGTTCAGCTTGAGTCGCAGCGCCGCCACCACGTCGCCGTAGCCCAACTCGTCGGCGGGGCCGGGCAGCCCGGCCAGAAAGAGCCGCTCGGCCTCCTCGGCGGTCAGGCCGGTCAGCCGGGTCCGCCAGCCGTCGACGAGCTGGTAACCGCCGGCGTGCCCGGCCTCGGCGTAGAGCGGGATGCCGGCGGCGTGCAGCGACTCCACGTCGCGGTAGATGGTGCGTGGGGAGACGGACAGCCGCTCGGCGAGCTGCGCGGCGGTCAGCCGGCCGTGCGACTGGAGCAGCAGCAGGACGGAAATGAGTCGACTGGCCCGCACTTCACTGACACTAGCTGTCAGCGAAGTGGTCCTACCGTCCCGGCATGGCATTCGACGACAAGGATCTACGAACGCTGGAGCCGATCGTGGTGGACGGTTGGCAGCTCAAGCGTTACCACATCGACCAGCCGGGGCAGCCGATCGAACCGGCGGTGGAGAAGGCCGCCTACGACGTCCTGCCAGCGCTGCTGGCCCGCGCGGTGCGCGACGGCACGCCGGCCGCCGGGTGGGTGGTGCTGCACCGGGGCGCGGACACCGGCGCCTACCTGTTGGCGTACACCTGGGTGTGGGACAACGCGTTGCAGGCGCACATCGCGGTGGCCGGTCAGCCGGTGCTGGACTGCCCGGACGACGACCCGACCCACTTCGTCGAGCTGGGTCGGCGCGAGGTCGGCTGCGTCTGGGAGTTGGCGGTGCTGGAGCACGAGCGGGCCGCCTGGGTCCGGCACCTGCTGGCCCCGGAGAGCCCCGACCTGGCCGGCTATCTGGGCGACTCGCGGGCGGAAGGGCCGGTGGGCCACTGATGGGCGACTTCGACTTCTACGTGGGCACCTGGAACGTGGTCAACCGGCGGCTCCGCGAACGGCTCACCGGCTGCGACGAGTGGGACGAGTTCCCCGGCGTGTCGGTGGCGCGCAGCTTCTTCGGCGGGGGCGGCAACTTCGACGAGATAACCTTCCCGACCAGGGGTTTCTCCGGTGCCACGATCAGGATCTTCGACCCGGCGAGCGAGCAGTGGTCGATCTACTGGATGAACAGCGGTCGCGGCGAGTTGGAGCAGCCGCCGATGGTCGGTCGTTTCGTCGACGGGGTGGGCCGCTTCTACGCCGACGACCAGCACGAGGGGCGTCCGGTCCGGTGCCGGTTCATCTGGTCCGGGATCACCGCGACGAGGGCCCGCTGGGAGCAGGCGTTCTCGGTCGACGGCGAACGCACCTGGGAGACGAACTGGATCATGGAATCGACGCGAGCGTCCATGGACTAGCCTGCGGGCCGTGCGCAGATGGCGGCGGATGGATCCGTGGGGCCTCACCCAGGCGGTCACCGGGCTCATGGTGGTGGTCGGATCGGTGGTGGGCCTGGCGATGCTGGCCGGCGTCGGGTCGGCGCTGCTGCGCGGAGACCTCGACCCGCGCGACGATGTCGGCGTGTTCACCGTGTTCCCCTTCCTCGGGTTGTGGTTGACGGGGGTCACCCGCATGTACCTGACCGGGATCTACGTCAACGACGAGGGCGTACGGCTGCGGCACATCTCGCGCACCCGGACGTTCCCATGGTCGGAGGTGACCGGGTTCGAGGCGCGTCCCGCGCTGTTCCTCGGCGGGCCCACCGTGCGCCTCGCGTGCTGGGTGCGGACGACCGGCGGCGCGTTCGAGTCGTCGGTGCAGCGGCGGTCCCGCAAGGGCGGGTGGCGCAAGAACAGCGGACCGGTCCTCGCTCCGGACGACTTCGAGGGGATGCTCGCTCGGCTCGACGCCGAGCGGGCGTCCCGCCGCTCCGGCCCGCAGGCGGTCCGGCGCTAGTTAACGGTCGTTCGGTCGCGGTGTTAGGGTCCGACCACCGCCCCGGATGGAGGAAACGATGCCCTCCGACCACGTTGACGTGCTCATCGTCGGCGCCGGCCTGTCCGGCGTCGGCGCGGCCTGCCACCTGCGCCGCGACTGCCCCGACAAGACGTACGCGGTGCTGGAGGCGCGCGACGCGGTCGGCGGCACCTGGGACCTGTTCCGCTACCCGGGCGTCCGGTCCGACTCGGACATGTTCACCCTCGGCTACGCGTTCCGGCCATGGACCGACGCGCGGTCGATCGCCGACGGCGCGAGCATCCTCGAGTACGTGCGCGAAACGGCCCGGGAGTACGACGTGCAGCGGCACATCCGCTTCTCCCACCGGGTGACGCGCGCCGAGTGGGACAGCGACGCCGCCCGCTGGACGGTGTACGCCGAGCGCACCGACACCACCGAGACCGTGGTGCTGACCTGCTCGTTCCTGTTCGCCTGCACCGGCTACTACCGGTACGACGAGGGCTATACGCCCGCCCTGCCGGGCGTCGACGCGTACGCCGGGCGGTTGGTGCACCCGCAGCACTGGCCGGACGACCTCGACCACGCCGGCAAGCGGGTGGTGGTGATCGGCAGCGGCGCGACCGCCGTGACGTTGGTGCCGGCCCTGGCGCGGCGGGCCGCCCACGTGACGATGCTGCAACGCTCACCGTCGTACCTCATCGCCCTGGCCGCACGCGACCGGCTGGCCGACGCCCTGCGGCGTCGGCTGCCGGCGGGCGTCGCGTATCCGGTGGTGCGGTGGAAGAACGTGCTGCTGTCCACGGCCACGTTCCAGCTCAGCCGGCGCGCGCCGGGGCTGGTGAGACGGCTGCTGCGGCGGGCCGCGACGCGCCTGCTGCCGGTCGGGTACGACGTCGACCGGCACTTCTCGCCCCGGTACGACCCGTGGGACCAGCGCCTCTGCGTGGTGCCCGACGGCGACCTCTTCACCGCCGTGGCGGAGGGTCGGGCGTCGGTGGTGACCGACACCATCGACACGTTCACCGCCGACGGCCTCCGATTGGCCTCGGGCGACGAGGTGAGCGCCGACATCGTGGTCACCGCGACCGGGCTCAACCTGCTCGCCCTCGGTGGCCTGACGCTGCGCGTCGACGGTGTCGACGTCGACCTGGCCGACACCGTCGCCTACAAGGGCATGATGCTCTCCGGGGTGCCGAACTTCGCGCTGACCATCGGTTACACCAACGCGTCGTGGACCCTCAAGGCCGACCTGGTCGCCGGCTACGTCTGCCGGCTGCTGCGCCACCTGGACCGGACCGGCCAACACGTCGTGACCCCGCTGCCGCCGCCCGGCGATGAGCGGGCGCCGCTGATCGACCTGCGCTCCTCGTACGTGCTGCGCGGTGTCGCCGCCCTGCCCCGGCAGGGCGCGCGGACGCCGTGGCGGCTGCACCAGAACTACGTCCGCGACGTGCTGCTGATGCGGCACGGCCGGCTCGCCGACGAGGGTGTGCGGTTCTCCCGCCGCGCCCGCCAGGGAAGGAGCACCGATCGTGCGGAGGTTTGAGTTCGCCGGCGCGACGGCAGTGGTGACCGGCGCGGCCAGCGGCATCGGCGCGGCGCTGGCGCACGGCCTGGCCCGTCGCGGCTGTGACCTGGTGCTCCTGGACCGGGACGCCGAGCGGCTGGACGCCGTCGTCGCCGCCATCGGCGTCGCGCACCCGGACCGGCGGGTGCACACCTACCGGGTGGACCTCGCCGACCCGGCGGCCACCGCGTTGGTGGCGGCCGAGATCGGCCAGCGTCATCCGCGGATCCGGCTGCTGGTGAACAACGCCGGCGTCGGCCTCGGCGGTCGGTTCGACCAGGTGACGTTCGACGAGTTCAGCTGGGTCATCGAGATCAACTTCCGGGCGGTGGCGCAGGTGACGCACGCGCTGCTGCCCGCGCTCAAGGCCGAACCGGGCGCGCACCTGGTCAACATCTCCAGCCTGTTCGGGCTGATCGCGCCGGCCGGGCAGGTCGCGTACGCGGCGAGCAAGTTCGCCGTCCGGGGCCTGACCGAGGCGCTGCGGCACGAGCTGGTCGACGACGGCATCGGCGTGACGTCGGTGCACCCGGGCGGGATCCGGACCCGGATCACCGAGAACGCCCGCGTCGGCAGCGGCGTGCCGGCCCAGGAGTACGCCGCCGGTCGGGCGCAGTTCGAGAAGCTGCTCACCATCGCCCCTGAGCGGGCCGCCGAGGTGATCCTGCGGGGCGTCGAGCGACGGCGGGGTCGGGTGCTCATCGGCTGGTCGGCGAAGGTGCCCGACCTGCTGGCCCGGATCATGCCGGCGTCGTACCACCGGGTGCTGATGGTCGGCCTGAACCGGGGCGTGGCGCGGCCCGCGCCGGTCCCGCCGCCGGTCGCCGACGCCACCTGATCAGGGCGGGCTGCCGCCGCGCTTCTCCTCCTGGGCCAGGACCGCCTCCCGGTGCTCGGGCTCGTCGCGGCGGGCCAGCTCGGCGGCGAGTCGCGGGTCGGCCACCAACCGCTCCCGGTTGCGGTGCAGAAAGCTCTCGAAACCCCCGGTGTACGGGCAGGCCAACTCGCCGAGCGCCCGCTCCGGCGCGTACCGGCAGCCGGCGCAGTAGTCGCTGATCTCGTCGATGTCGGTGCCGTCCACCGCGTACGGGCGGGTGTCCACCCTGGCCAGGTCGGCGTACTGGCTCATGCCGATCACGGTCGCGTTCATCACCCAGTCGGTGCCGTCGACGAAGCAGCGCTGGAACCAGTCCGCCACCTCGGCGGGACGCCAGCCGCGCTGCAACGCGTAGTTGCCCAGCACCAGCAGCCGGGGGCTCTGGTGCGTCCAGGCCCGGTCCCGGACGGCGGCGAGCACGTCGGCCAGACAGCGCGCCTCCACCGCGTCGGCGTCCAGGTCGGCGAACCACTGCGGCATCGGCTCGGTCGCGGCCAGCCAGTTCGCGCCCCGGAACCGCGGCTCGTGGTACCAGTACAACTGCCAGAGGAACTCCCGCCAACCGAGCAGCCCGCGGATGAACGGCTCCACCGCCGTACGGGGGGCGGCGCCGGACCGCCACGCCTGCTCGGCGGCGCGCACGGCCGGCTCGGGGTGCAGCAGCCCCAGGTTGAACGACGAGGAGAGCGTCGAGTGCGCGAACAGCGGGTCGTCGGCGCTCATCACGTCGGCGTAGCGGCCGAACCCGGGCAGCCGGTACGCGAGGAAGTGCGCCAACCGGGCCTGCGCCTCGTCGTGCGTGGCCGGGTACCGCCGGGGGCCGTCCCGACCGACGAACCGGACCCCGTCGGCCGCCCACCCGTCGAGGTCGCGGCGGACCTGCGCGTCGATGTCGTCCTCGACGATGGGCGGTGGTGGCGGCGGGGTGGCGGGCACGGCGGCGGCCTCACCGCGCGGGCGGCGCGGCGTCGGGGCCGAGGCGGCGATCCGGGACGGCCCGCTGAGCACCTCGTGCCGGCGACGGGCCTGCCGGTAGTAGTCGGCCATCCGCAGCGGGCCGCGCCGGGTGCGGTCCGCCCAGGCCGCGAAGTCGGACTGGCTGGTGATGAAACCGCGCGGCGGCAGCACGGTCAGGCCGGGCACCGAACGGGCGAACGCCAGCGCGGCCCGGGAGTGCGGGTGGCACACCTCCACCGGCTCGGTGACCTGCGTCAGTGCCTCGCGGAACGTGTCGGTGCGCAGCAGCAGCGCCCGGTCGCCCAGCTCGGCGGCGCGGTGGCGCAGGGCGGAGAGGATCAGGTGCGCCTTCTGCCGGTGCATCGGGCGGCGGCGGAACAGCTCCCGGATCTCCACCAGGAGGACCGGTTGATCGGGGTCGTCGAGGAAATGTGGCCCGAGTTGGTCGGCCAGCAACCATCGGCGGCGTAACATCCCGCAATTCTGCCCATTTTCGGGCCGTCCCGCGCGCCGGCAGGCCGGATGATCGATGTCTGATCCAGATCGATGTCAGGCCGTACGGCTCGTGACGGCCCCGGCATCACGTTCGCGCAGCACCACCGTCAGGGCCACGAGGGCGACCAGCAGCAGCGCGAGCACCGGCACCGGGGCCGGTCCGAGCGGCACGAGCAGCGCCACCGCGGCGACGACCGGATAGGCGACCACCACCGCGCCGTGCTGTTGGCGGCGGACGTGCAGCACCCAGACGGTGAGCAGGAAGACGGCCAACGGTACGGCCACCGCGTACGCGGCGGTCGTTCCGGACACGTGCGCGAGGTGCCGCTCTTGGTCCACCACCACGGGCAGGCCGGCGCCGACGGCGGCGATCGCGGCGAAGACGAGGTAGTGGCCGTAGCCCCAGACCAGGGAGTACGGCAGCCGGTCCGGCGTCTCGACCGGGCGGTCGAAGTAGAGCCACCAGAGCGCGTACACGATGACCGCGCCGGCCGCCGCGAGCGCCCAGAGACCGTGGTCGCCCGCGTCCAGCCCGGTCTGGATCGCCAGGGAGATCGCCAGCACCGCCTCGCCGAGCACGATCAGCGTGAACAGTCCATACCGCTCGCCGATGTGCCCGGGGTGCCACGGGGTCATGCCCGGCCGCTCGGCCACCGCCGGAACGAGCAGGTCGGCGAGCGCCAGCAGCAGGAACGTGACGATGCCCCAGTGGTCCGGCAGCGCCAGCCGCAGCAGCCAGCCGAGCTGCACGATGGTCACGCCGATCGCGTACCTGCGCGCCGCGGCCCGGTGCGTCGGATCTCCGGCGGCGGCCCGGCTCCACTGCACGACGGCGGCCAGCCGCATGACCACGTACCCGTAGGTGATGACGGTGAAGTCGCCCTCGGCGAACGCGCGCGGCACCCCGGCCGCCAGGATCAACGCCCCGGTGATCTGCACCAGCGTGGTGATCCGGTAGACGTCGTCGTCGGTGTCGTACGCCGAGGCGAACCAGGTGAAGTTCATCCACGACCACCAGATCGCGAAGAACACCATCAGGTAGCTGCGCAGCGCGTGGTCGAGGTGCCCTTCGGCGACGTCGTGGTGCAGGGCGGACGCCGCCTGCGCCACGGCCACCACGAAACACAGGTCGAAGAAGAGTTCCAGTGGAGTGGCCGCGCGGTGCGGCTCGTCCCGGCGGCGGGGCCGCATGGGCCGGTAGAACGGCCGCACCGAACGACTGTGGGTCACCGCAGCTCCTCAGGCCGACCGTCGGGGTCGGGCACACGATAACGGGTGCCGGCGGCGCGGTTACGCCTGATCAGCCGCGCCGACGGCGGTGGGTCAGCCCCTCCAGCACGAGCGTCAGGCCGGCGCCGACCAGCCACACGTCCTTGGCCAGCCCGGCACCCTGCTGCGTCGGTCGGATGCTGCCCTGCCGGCGCATCCCCGGCGTCTTCAGGTAGAGCTGCACGAGACCCGCGCCGAACGCGGTCAGGCCGAGCCCCACCAGGGGCGTCGGCACGAACGGCGCGAGCAGCGCCGCCCCGAGAGCGATCTCCGAGTACGACAGCAGCTTGGCGAACCGGGGTGGGTCCAGTTGGCCGAGCTGCGGCATTGCCGCCACCGCCATCCCGTGCATGGCCTGCGCGGCCTCGCCCTCCAGATTGCGCTTGCCGAGACCCGAGTCGAGGAAGTACGCGCCGATGCTGGCCCGCAGCGGCAGGTGCGCGATTTTCATGATCACTCCCGGTGGCCGTGGTCCGAATCGTGGCCCGCGTACCCCGCGTGACCCGCGATAACCCGCCCCCTGGCCGACTGGGCCGGCCGTGGTGATCGCGGTAGGTTCGCCCGGGGCCCACCGCCGAGCCCGCTTCACCGCCCGGCCCCGGGTCCCGCCACCGACCACCACCAGGAGGCGCAGTGAGCCAGGAAGTCCGGGGAGTCATCTCCCGCAGCAAGGGCGCACCGGTCGAGGTCACCACCATCGTGGTGCCCGACCCCGGCCCCGGTGAGGCGATCGTCCGGGTCCAGTCCTGCGGCGTCTGCCACACCGACCTGCACTACCGCGAGGGCGGCATCAACGACGACTACCCGTTCCTGCTCGGCCACGAGGCGGCCGGCATCGTCGAACAGGTGGGGGAGGGCGTCACCGACGTGGCCCCGGGCGACTTCGTGGTGCTCAACTGGCGGGCGGTCTGCGGCGACTGCCGGGCCTGCCGTCGCGGCCGACCCTGGTACTGCTTCAACACGCACAACGCGAAGCAGCGGATGACCCTCACCGACGGCACGGAACTCACCCCGGCGCTGGGCATCGGCGCGTTCGCCGAGAAGACGCTGGTGCACGCCGGGCAGTGCACGAAGGTGGACCCGGCGGCGCGGCCGGCCGCGGTGGGCCTGCTCGGCTGCGGTGTGATGGCCGGCCTCGGCGCGGCCCTGAACACCGGCAACGTGACCCGCGGCGACTCGGTCGCGGTGATCGGCTGCGGTGGCGTCGGGGACGCGGCGGTGGCCGGCGCGGCCCTCGCCGGCGCCACGACGATCGTGGCCGTGGACACCGACAGTCGCAAGCTGGACTGGGCGAGGAAGTTCGGCGCCACGCACACCGTGAACGCCTCCGACACCGATCCGGTCGAGGCGATCCGCGCCGCCACCGGCGGTTTCGGCGCGGACGTGGTCATCGACGCGGTGGGCCGACCGGAGACCTGGAAGCAGGCGTTCTACGCCCGGGACCTCGCCGGCACCGTCGTGCTGGTCGGCGTACCGACCCCGCAGATGCGGATCGAGCTGCCACTGCTGGACGTCTTCGGGCGCGGCGGCGCGCTCAAGTCCAGCTGGTACGGCGACTGCCTGCCCAGCCGGGACTTCCCGATGCTCACCGAGCTGTACCGGCAGGGCCGCCTCGACCTGGACGCCTTCGTCACCGAGGAGATCGCCCTCGACCAGGTCGAGAACGCGTTCGAGCGGATGCACCACGGCGACGTGCTGCGTTCGGTGGTGGTGTTCTGATGACCGTCCGGGTCGACCACGCGGTCACCGCCGGCACGTTCTCGCTCGACGGGCAGACCTTCGAGGTGGATAACAACGTGTGGGTGATCGGCGACGACGACGAGTGCGTCGTCCTCGACGCGCCGCACGACGTGGCCGCGATCCTCGCGCTGGTGGGCGAGCGCCGGGTGCGGGCCATCCTCGCCACCCACGCGCACGACGACCACGTACGGGTCGCCCCCGAACTGGCCGAGGCCACCGGCGCGCCGATCCTGCTGCACGCCGACGACCGGGTGCTCTGGGACCTGGTCCACCCCCACCTGCCGCCGCACGGCGAACTGCACGACGGGCAGATCGTCAAGGTGGCCGGCACCGCCCTGGAGGTGCTGCACACCCCGGGGCACAGTCCCGGCGCGTGCAGCTTCCACGCCCCGGGCCTGAGCGCGGTGTTCACCGGCGACACCCTGTTCCAGGGCGGACCGGGCGCGACGGGGCGGTCGTACAGCGACTTCGACACCATCGTCGAGTCGATCCGTACCCGGCTGTTGACCCTGCCACCGGACACGGTCGTGCACACCGGCCACGGCGACGACACCACCATCGGCGCGGAGGCCCCGCACCTGCCGGAGTGGCTGGCCCGGGGGCACTGACCCGAGCGGCCGGCGGACGCCTCAGCGTTCGTCGGCCGCGCCCAGCACCGGTTTCACGTCCAGCACCGGGGTGCCGTCGAGGGCTTCCAGGTCGGCGACCTCGACGCGCAGCCCGTCCACCGCCAGCACGCGGACCCGGTGCAGCCCGATCGGGTTGGGCCGGTGCGGGGAGCGGGTGCTGAACACGCCGGTCACCGGGCGGGTCTCGTCACCCCGCGGACGCACCGCCAGGACGTCGCGCCGGGCCCGGTCCAACCAGGTCAGCACCAGCAGCTCCGCGCCGACGTCCAGGTCGCGCAGGGCGGGCTCGACCTGCGGCTCGAACACCAGCCAGGCCGGTGGCGAGCCCTCGTCGCCCTGCCGCGGCGCGGTCGCCGCGTCGGTCAGCGGCGAGGCGACCCGGCCGACCGGACGCAGCAGGTACGCGTCGACCATCCTCGCTCCCTTCGGGACAGTGTCAGCGTCAGCGTAGGCGTTACGATCCGCCGCATGGCCGCCGAGCACCCCGTACCCGTCGTTCGTCAGCTGCGCCTCGTCGTGGAGGCGGCCGACCACGAGGCCGCCGTGGCGTTCTTCCGGGACGCGCTCGGCCTGCCCGTGGAGGCCGAGTTCACCAGCGACGGGGACGCGCGGGTGGTGATCCTGGACGCCGGCCGGGCCACGTTGGAGATCGCCAACCCGGCGCAGAAGCGCCTGATCGACGAGGTCGAGGTGGGCCGTCAGGTCGCCCCGCGCCTCCGGGTGGCCTTCGAGGTGGACGACGCCGCCGCGACCACGGCCCGGCTGGTCGCCGCCGGTGCGAGGGAGGTCGCGCCGCCGACGCTGACGCCGTGGCGCTCGCTCAACGCGCGCCTCGACGCCCCCGCCGACCTGCACATCACCGTCTTCCAGGAGCTGGACACGGAGCCGGACACGGAGCCGGACACGCCGTGACGGCGACGTCCGAGCGGGACGCGCCGCACGCCGGGGCCCTGACGCCGGCGCAGGCGTCCGCCCTCGCGTACGTGCGGTCGTCGGCGGTGACCGAGCGTCCTGCGGCGCTCGCCACGATCGCCCGCCACCTCGCCGCCGCCGCTGTCGACGAGCCGGCTCAGCGGTTGCTCGCCGCCGTCGAGCGCGGCCGGATCACCGTCAACTTCCACCCGGATCGGTTGTGCGCCGACGGGCGTGCCGTCGCGACCGCGCTGGCCGAGGACGGGGTGTACCGCAGTCAGTTCGTCACGGGGATCTCCGCCGGTGGCCTCACCGCGTACCCCGGTGGCGACCGGGACCGTTGGGAGCGGCGGATGTTCGGCGGCGCGTACCAACAGACCGGGGTGACCCCGGCGGACCGCCCGATCTACGGTGGGTTGAACCTGCTCGACCACGCCGACGGCGCCTGCCCCCGCTTCGGCTCCTGCCATCTGCGGCTGCGTCCGGCGGTGCTGGCGCGGGCGACCTTCTGCCTCGGCGACAGCTACCTCGGCCCCGGTGTGGTGGGGACGGCGGACGCCTTCGAGGCGGTCCTCGCCGGGCTCCTGGCCGAGGTGGCCCGTACCGGCGTGTGCCTCGGCCGCGCCGAGACGGACGTCGCCGCCCTGGCGCGGACGCTGCTCGACGGCCCGCGCACGCCGGGAACCGTCGGTCGGGCGCTCGACGACTACGTGGAGGCCCAGGTCCACGGCGCTCTCGACCTCGCGTCCGACGTCGAGGAGCTGGTTGCGGACCCGTCCTTCGTCGGCACCGCCACCGGCGAGCAGTTGGAATCTCTCGCGCGTCGGTACGGTTTCCCGCTGCGCTGGCACCCCGGCTTCGTGCTGCCCGTCGGCGAGGTCGACGCCGAGTTCCGGGGTCCCGCCATCCCGGTGCTCGCGGCCCGCCTGCACCGGGAGTTCGGCCAACCGGACGCGCCGGTGGACGCGGCGCTGATCGGCCGGGGCGCCGTGTTGCTGGTGACCGAGCCCCAGCGGTGGGCCGACCGGGGTCCGGTGGCCGACACCCTTGCGCACCTCAAACAGCTCTGGCACGTGCTCGTCCGGTTCGGCGTGGCCCATCCGGGCTGACCCGTCTGCGTCGATAGTCCGGATCCGCCCACCCGTCACCCGGGTCCGGCCGGCCATCCGAATTCCCGGGAGTGACCGGGTCCCCAGCTCGGGGTGACTCCGGCATTTCCGGAATGACCGACTCGTCAACCCGGTTGTGTCCCCCGTACCGCCGGAGCCCAAACCCCTTTCCGCGGTCAATCCCGAGGGGCGTTCACCCCGGAGCGCTCCGCACGATCGAAAGGAACCATCGTGAAGCCCGACTTCACTCGATGGCTCCCCGCCATCGCCAAGGACTCGTACCGCAAGACCGCGCTCGGCGTGGTGGGTGTGGCCGCCCTCGGTGGTCTGGCGCTCGCGCCGACCGCGACCGCCGCCCCGGTCACCTCCGGGCCGCACCAGGGCGCCGTCGCCGCCATCGACCTCGCCACCGGCAAGGCCGCCACCGGCGCTGCGCACCAGGAGCAGCCCGTCGAATCCGGCCTGACCACCGGCTCCGCCACCGGCAAGCCGCCGACCGGCAAGCCGAGCCGCGACGAGCTGATCCCGCACGGCATCGAAGGCGCGCAGTCGCGCATCCCGCTCGACAAGGCGCAGCTCGACAACGCCCGGTCGATCGTCGACGCGGCCAAGAAGACCGGCGTCGGCGACCGTGGCGCGGTGATCGGCGTCGCCACCTCGTTGCAGGAGTCGAAGCTCTACAACCTCGGCCACCTCGGCGCGTCCAACGACCACGACTCGCAGGGCCTGTTCCAGCAGCGTCCGTCGTCCGGTTGGGGTTCGCCCGAGCAGATCACCGACCCGGAGTACGCCGCCACGGCGTTCTTCGACGCGCTCAAGAACGTGGGCGGTTGGCAGGACCTGCCGCTAACCACCGCCGCGCAGACCGTGCAGGTCTCCGCGTTCCCGTACGCGTACGCGCAGTGGGAGGAGCAGGCGGCGGACCTCGTCCAGCAGCTCTGGTGACAGCATCCTGAACACACCGGCCGGCTCCCGTCACGGGGGCCGGCCGGTCTCGTCTTTCGTCAGCAGGGGGCGTAGAGGCGGCGGGTGCCATCCCCGGCGGCGTACACCGCCCGGTCGCTGAACCGGCAGCCGTAGTCGGGTCGGGCCACCACCGCCGGATCGGTCACGGTGTCGCCGGCCGGGCGCTTGCCGGTGCGTACCCAGGACACCAGGTCGTCCCAGGCGGCCCCGGCCTCGGCCGGGCTGAACTCGCAGTGCTGCGCGGCCCGGATGGCCCGCTGCACCACCAGCCGGCTACGACCGTGCCGTGCCACGTCGGTGGCGTACGCCTGCTCCATGCTGAACGGTACGAACAGGTCACCGAGGTCGTGCAGGCTGACCACCGGCGCGCTGGGACGGCCGGCGATGCGCGGCACCTCCGTCAGCGTCGGCAGCAGCCGCTGCCGGACGTTCTCCGGCGCGACCCGCCGCACGGTCGAGTTCAGGTCGACCGGACTGTTCGGGCGGTAGCGGGTGAGCAGGTTCGTGGCGAGTTGTCCGGGCCGCTGGGCGGGGGAGTCGCCGCCCTCGGTCACCATGATCGAGAAGAGGAAGTCCTTCCACACCGCGAACGCGGCGTCAGCGCCGGGACGCGGCCCGCCCGAACGGTCCACCGTCACGGCCCGCAACTGCTTGCCCCGCTCGGTGGTCGTGTCCGGGCCGGTCGGCGTGAGCCCCGCGAGGCCCAGCGTCGCCTGGATGCGCGGCACCGCGTTGTTCAGGTAGTCGGTCGGCGTGGGGTAGGCCGGCACTCCGGCGAGCGCCTGCGCGACCAGGTTGTAGTCCAGGTAGAAGTCGAGCAGCCTCTGGTCGCCGAGCACCCCGCACATGGGCAGGGCGCCGTCGTAGTAGCCGGGATACTGCTCCAGCGAGCGACCGATGACGTACCCGCCCATGGACACCCCGGCGAGATACGTGCGGTGCGGCCGACGCACCGTCCGGGCGAAGTGGTCCGCGATATCCTTCGTGCCCAGCACCCCGGAGCGGATGTCGAAGCCGTTGCGGTCGTACGACGACGACGCCCACGCGTACCCCTGGGACAGCAACCGTTGGCGCAGCTCGAAGCCCGGCGGCTCCGGCGAGAGAACCGTGCCCTGACCCCGGTAGCCGTGCGCCCACAGCACCAGGTCGCCGTTCCACCGGGCGGGAACCTCGATGATGTACGCGGCGTGCCGGTGCACGCCCTGACGTACCGTCGTCGGTTTACCCGCCACCGTCAGCGGCGTCAGCGGCGGGTTCTGGAAGGTGTAGCCGGGCAGCGGCTGGTCGCCGTCGGAGCCGCGGTCCGCTGCGACGCCTGCTGCGGCGGCGGTGGGTGCGGGGCCGATCAGCCCGACGGCCAGGGTCAGTGTCGCGGTGGCGGCGACCAGGCGGCGCAGGGTGCGAACGGGTACGGACAGCATCGATGCTCCCCATCGGACGGATGTCGCCTGCGGGGGCGACCAGGCGGGACGGTTGCCTACCGGCCGGTAGCGTCCTGAACCTAGGACCGCCTTCGACCGGAGTCAATGGCTACGCTGACCGACCGGTCAGGCCCCGAGGGAGCCCGGTGGCGCTGGGCCTCGACGGCGTGGGTGCCGATCGTCGGCCGGTCCGGTCCGATGCGGTTGACTGTCGTCGTGGACGACTCGATCTGGGCGGCGGCCCGGGCTGCGCGGGGCTGGCTGGACACCGCGAACGGCACCGGGGAGACGGAACTGACCTGCCGAATCCTCAAGCTGACCGAGGAGGCGGGCGAGGCGTCCGCCGCCTGGATCGGCCTGCTCGGGCAGAATCCGCGCAAGGGTGTCACCCACACGCGCGAGGACGTGGCAGCCGAACTGGCCGACGTGGTGTTCACCGCGTTGGTGGCGATCGAGAGCCTGGGACTCGACGCGCGAACCGTTCTGGACTCGTGTGCGAACAAGGTCCGATCTCGCCTGGGCGAGTGAGGCAGCCCGCCGCCGGCCCCCCGGCGGTCGTGCGGTGTCGTGATCGACACGAGTTCGCCGATATCGGGGCATCGACCGGTCCGGGATGCCCCGAGTTCGCCGATCCGGAGTCGATCACCCAGGCCGACCACCGCGCGGGCGGTATGTCCGGTTGTGGGGCCGCTGTGGTGACCCGCTGCACCCGTGGGCCGGAATCGTGGCGGGCCGGGGGTCGTTACACCCTCCGACGATCGCAGGACCACGGCCGAGCCCCCCGCCCCCGGGGGAGCCAAGCCCCCGGGAATGGCCCCGGACCGCGGGTCGTTACACCCGGACCGGCCTCCACGAGCCCCCCGCTCGCAGGCCGCCCCCCCCAGACTTTGAGCGCCCGGACGAGGTGCTGACACCCCCGTCACCGATCCCCCGCAGTGGTGACAGGTGGGTGTTTCCTACCCCCGAAGGAGCAACCCCTGATGAACACGATCTTCCGCAAGAGCATGCTGTCCATCGCTGGTCTCGCGTTCGCCGGTGGCGTCTTCGCCGGCCCCATCGCCGCCCACGCCAACCCGGTCGACGCCAAGCCCGCCGCCGCAGCGGTGCAGACCGTCGCACCCAAGCCGCAGGGCGACCAGTCCCACATCGACCTCAACGGCGAGCAGACCGCCAACGCCAAGGCCATCATCGCGGCCACCAAGAAGGCGGGTCTGCCCGAGCGGGCTGCGGTCATCTCGATCGCGACGAGCCTGCAGGAGTCGAAGCTGGAGAACCTGGGTCACCTCGGCGACATGAACGACCATGACTCGCTGGGTCTGTTCCAGCAGCGCCCGTCGAGCGGTTGGGGCACGCCGGAGCAGATCACCGACCCGGAGTACTCGACGACGGCGTTCCTCAAGGGCCTGCGTCAGGTTGACGGCTGGCAGGACATGCCGCTGACCGAGGCCGCGCAGACCGTGCAGGTGTCGGCGTACCCGGACGCGTACGCGCAGTGGGAGCAGCAGGCCACCGACCTGGTCGCCCACAACTGGAACAGCTAAGACACACAGATGGCCGGCACCCGACAACGGGTGCCGGCCATCACCGCATTTCCAGACCTCGGCGGCGTCGGGGTGGGCCTACCGTCGGTGGCGTGATGCCTGTGGGTCATCAAGATGACGCACAGGCATCACGCTTGTTGGGGCGGCGTGGGGTGGGGCCGGGGTGGGCCGACTGCCGGTGGCGTGATGCCCGCGGGTCATCACGATGGCGGACGCAGTCGACGCCGTCGGTGGCCAGCGGGCTGCGGATCCCGCGTGGCGACGTAGCGCAGTGGCGTTGTCAGCGCGCGGTGATCCGATCGACGATCGCGTCCGTACCCTCCGGCGGGGACCGGCGGAGGGACAGGGCATGGCCGTGGTGGGTGACGGCAGCGAGCATCAGGCGGCACGCCGAACAGGTCGGCAATGCGCGCAGACGATGGCGGCGGCTCGGACGGCTGCGGCGCACCTGCCGGCCGACGACCCGGCGACGAGCCAACCGGGGTCCGAGCCGGCCAGCCGGGACCGGGAGACCAGCACAGCGGGACCGCCGCCCGAGACAGAGCCTCGCCCGGCGTCCGATGCAGGCTCACCTGCGGGCCGGGACGTTGCGCCGCGTTCGAGGCAGGACACGGAGGTAGGGCCACCGGAGGCGGAGGTCGCGTCGGGACGCTGGTCCGTCGGTGCCCGCCTGCTGCTGACCGCCGCTGCCGTCGTGCTTGTGCTCGGCGTCATGGCCGTCGCGGTGATCGTGAGTGACCCCTACCGCCTCGGTCAGACCTACAGTGACACGGGTCCGCAGGACACGAGGCAGGACGCCGCGGCGGCATCCGACCAGACGATGACCGCGTCGTTGGCGGGCCGGCAGAAGGCCACCTTCGTACTCGTCGACGGGTTGACGTCGTTCGACCTGCGGGTGACGGACCTGGGTGACGACCTCTACCGGATCAGCAGCCCGTCCGGCACGGGTGTGGCTGCCCGGCCGGTGCTCGATGGGGAGACGGTCCGGCTCGGCGTGGTGGCCGCCGGCGCGTCCGATGGACGGGCCGTACGGGTGTTGCTCAGCGAGCGGGTCGCCTGGCGTCTGCGCCTGGAGGGTGGGGTCAGTGAGCAGGTGCTGGATCTGACGCGGGCGCGTCTGCGGGGAGTGGACCTTGTCGGCGGCTCCGCTCGTACCGATCTCATCCTGCCGCCCGTGGATCGCGGCGTCATGACGGTGCGGTTGACCGGCGGGACCAACCGGCTCTCCGTCCGGGTGCCGGGCACGCCGCCGGTGCGGGTGCGCGCGGGCTCGGGCGCCGGCTCGGTGGTGGTCCGCGACCAGCGGTGGAACGGGGTCGCCGCCGGGGATCTGGTGAGCACGCCGGGATGGGACCGCTCGTCCAACCGGATCTTTCTGGACCTGGTCGCGGGCGTCAACGCGGTGACGGTGGCCGAGGCCCGGTGACGGCGGGCCGGCTTCAGCGGCCGGGGTGACGCCGGGTGGATCGAGCGCGGGTCCGAGCGCCCGCGCGGTTGAGTTGGGGGTCACCCCGAACCGGAAGCGCCGCTGTCGGTGGAGCGCGCGAGCGTACAGTCGGGCGGTGGAGCGTACCGAATCGATGCTGGCGCAGACCCGACCGCCCGGCGTGGCCGACGTCGATCCCGGCAGCGTGCTGCTGCCCGGCCACGACGTGCCGCTCGGTCGGTACACGACGGTGCGGCGTCTGCTGCCGCAGCGGCCCCGACGGATGGTCGGCGCGTGGTGCTTCGTGGACCATTTCGGCCCGGACGATGTGGCGCAGCGACCGGGCATGGAGGTTCCGCCGCACCCGCACACCGGGCTGCAGACGGTGACGTGGCTGCTCGACGGCGAGATCATCCACCGGGACAGCCTGGGCAACGTCCAGGCGATCCGACCCGGCCAGTTGAACGTGATGACCTCCGGGCACGGCATCGCCCACTCGGAGCGGTCGCCGGCCACGCACCCGCCGGTGATGCACGGTGTGCAGCTCTGGGTGGCGCTGCCGGACCCGGCGCGGGCCGGCGCGCCCGACTTCGCCCACCACGCCGACCTGCCGCGCTGGCGCGACGGTGAGGTCGACGCGACGCTGCTGGTGGGCGAGTTCGCCGGGCAGCGGTCGCCGGCGGTGGTGCACACCCCGCTGGTGGGCGTGCAGCTCGAGCTGGGTGGGTCCGCGCCGACGACGCTGCCGTTGCGGCCCGACTTCGAGTACGCCGTGTTGGCGATGTCCGGCGCGGCCGAGGCCGCCGGGGTGGGCTTCGAGCCGGGGGCGCTGCTCTATCTGGGTACGGGTCGGCGTGAGCTGACCGTGCGCGGCGGGGCGGGGGCGAGGCTGTTGCTGTTGGGCGGTACGCCGTTCGAGGAGCCGCTGGTCATGTGGTGGAACTTCGTGGGCCGTTCGCACGAGGAGATCGCCGAGGCTCGGGACGACTGGATGGCGGGGCGGCGTTTCGGGGTGGTGGCCGACGACGCGGCGTCGCCGCTGCCCGCGCCCGCGCTGCCCACCACCCGGCTCAAGGCCCGCGACCGTACCGGCGGCCTGCACGGCTGACCCGACCCGCTCTGCGGAACGGCCGGCCGAGGGCTGACGTGCGTTGGCCCACAGTTCGGCAAAAACTGACCGTACGGAGGATGTTCTGTCGTATGGTTGTACCCGGCAGTGCTGACCGCTCGGTTCGGGCGGGCATCCACCGCCTGGTGGCCGCGACCGGTTCGGACGTGGTCCACCGCCTGGGCAGGTTTGCGTGGCGCCCCCGGTCGCGGTTCGTGGCCAAGGGGCGCCCGCCTGTCCCGGCGAGGCTCCCGCCCGTGACGCAGCCGGGTATCAGCTCTCAATGCGCCAGCCCCGCCAGCAGGTTCACCGTGACGGCGATGACGAACGCGCCGAACAGGTACGACACCATCGAGTGCCGCAGCACCGTCCGGCGCATCTCGTTGCTGGTCAGGTTGGTGTCGGAGACCTGGAACGTCGCCCCGACGGTGAACGCCACGTAGGCGAAGTCCGAGTACCGGGGCGGTTCACTCTGGTTGAAGTTCACCCCGCCGTCCGGGCCCGTGTAGTAGATCCGCGCGTAGCGGGCGGCGAAGACGGTGTGCACGACCAGCCAGGACAGCACCACGCTGAGGACCCCGAGCGCGCCGTACAGGTCGCGGCGTACTCCGGGTGGCGCGGCGTGCGCGCTGGCCAGGACCAGCCCGACGGCCAGCAGGCTGGCGAGGCAGGCGATCAGCAGGACCACGTCCCGGGTGGCCCGGTTGGGGTCCTCGTGCACGGCGAGCTGCGCGGTGCGCGGCGCGTCCATCGGCCAGAGCTTGCGCCAGACCAGCGTCAGCCAGCTCAGCGCGGCGGCGTCCCAGCCGGCCAGCGGGGACAGCGCGGGCGACAGCGCCAGGGCGAAGACGCCGCCCACGAGGACGCCGACGGCCGCCACGATGGCGAGCTGCGTCGCCGCGGGGGTGTGCCCGTCCGGCGGGCGCGACAGCGGACCGGTGCCGGTCATCGGCGACGCCGGCTCGCCACGACGGACGACCTCACCGCGTGGTCAGAGGCCGCGCAGGTGCTGCGACACCCGGTTGTGCTTCTTGTCCCGGGCCTGCGTGGCGCGTTGCGCCGGGCCGACCTCGGGGGCCGCCTCGATGCCGGCCGAGCGGGCCACCTCGGTGCCGTTGGCGTAGTCGACCGGCGGCAGGGCGCGCAGCGCCTTGAGCACGTCCGGCGGGGCGCCTTCACGTTCGGCCTCGCGGACCACGTCGTCCTTCTCGGCCGGGTAGTCCAGGCTCGACAGGTACTGCAGGACGTCCGCGTAGCTCGCCATGTCTGGGGCTCCCTCGGGGCATGGATTGGTCGCGTCCGGCGGCGGTTACCCGTCCGCCGTCGGGTCACGCCCGGGTCGGTCCGGGAAATCCGGCGTCGTTTCCACCGGGGCGCGGCGGGTACCCGCAGGCGCCGCAGACACAGTTCGAGGGAGTACGCGATGAACTACGACACCTTCGTCGACCAGGTTTCCCAACGCACCCGTACGTCGTCGGAGCAGGCCGTCGAGCTGACCCGGGCGGTGCTGGAGACGTTCGCCGAGCGGCTGACCGGTGGCGAGGTGCTGGACCTGGCTGCCCAGTTGCCGCAGCCGCTGCAACTGGTGCTCAAGCCGAGCCCGAGCACCGAGCAGGCGGACCGCTTCGGGGCGGCCGAGTTCGTGGCGCGCGTGGCGTTGCGGGCGCGGGTCGAGGAGCCGGCGGCGCGGGACGCGGTGCGGGCGGTGTTCACCACGCTGCGCGAGGCGATCACGGGCGGCGAGTTCGACGACGTGGCGACGCAGTTGCCGCGCGACTACCGGGACCTCGTCGAGCAGGCGATGGCCCCCGGCGCGACGCTGCGCCGCGCCTGACGGCGGGCGGAGAAGCGGGCGCACACAGCGGTTGGCCAGGGCAACCATCGACGTCCGGCTTGGCGTGTCGATCCGGCCTGGCCTAACCTGGTCGTGGCGAGGGGAGTACTTCCCACGAACCATTCCGGTCAGTACGGCACGCCCGGCGTGCCTCGGGTGGTTGCCCATCGGGTGATGGGTGAAGGAGACCTCGAACATGACACGGTGTTCGAGGAGACCCCATGACCGAATTGTCCCCCTTGGCGGCGGCGAGTGACCTGACGTCGATCGGTACGCCCACCCTCTGGGCGGTGACGATCGCCGGCGTACTGCTCCTGCTGGTGCTGGACTTCCTGGTGACGCGCAAGCCGCACGAGGTGTCCATGCGCGAGGCGATCGGCTGGTCGGCCTTCTACATCGCCCTGCCGCTGGCCTTCGGCGGCTGGCTCTGGGCCCGCTACGGCTCCCAGCAGGGCGTCGAATACCTGACCGGTTACCTCGTCGAGAAGTCGCTCTCGGTCGACAACCTCTTCGTCTTCATGCTGCTGCTGGCCGCGTTCGCGGTGCCGGCCGTGCTGGCCCAGCGGGTGCTGCTCTACGGCATCGCGGGCGCCCTGGTGCTGCGGGCGGTCTTCATCGCCCTCGGCGCGGCGGCGTTGCAGACCCTCGACTTCGCGTTCCTGCTCTTCGCGATCATCCTCATCGCCACCGCGGTGAAGCTCCTGCGCGACGCCCTCTCCGGGCACGAGCAGGAGGTCGACATCAACACGATGCGTTCGGTCAAGCTGCTGCGCAAGGTCATGCCGGTGGTCGACGACTACCACGGCACCCGGATGACCGTCCGGGAGGGCGCCCGGCGGGCGCTCACCCCGTTCGCCCTGGTGGTGGTCGCGGTGCTGGCCACCGACATCGTCTTCGCCGTCGACTCGGTGCCGGCGGTCTACGGGATCACCGAGGACCCGTACCTGGTCTTCGCCACCAACGCCTTCGCCCTGCTCGGCCTCCGGGCGCTCTACTTCGTCCTGCACGCGGCGCTGAGCCGGCTGGTGCACCTCAGCTACGGTCTGGCGATCATCCTGGCGTTCATCGGGCTCAAGCTGGGTCTGCACTGGGCCCACGGCATCTGGGAGAGCGTGCCGCAGATCCCCACCCTGGCCTCGCTCGGCGTGATCATCGGCGTGCTGGTGGTGGTCACCCTGACCAGCCTGCGCGCCACCCGGGGCGGCACGCCCGCCGAGCGCGAGGTCGTGACCGAACGGCACTGACCACGCCGCGCCGGGCCCACGAGGGGGTACGCGGGAAAGCTCCCGCCCCGGCCGGCCCGGGTGGTACGACTGTGCAATGGGAATCGTGTCACCGGGCTTCCAGGGTCGGCCCCGATCACAGGAGCCGGCCCTGCCGCCTGGTCAGTACCTGACCGAGGACTTCCCGGTGCTCTCGGCCGGCCCGACACCCCGGGTCTCCCTGGACACCTGGGAGTTCGTCATCGCCGCCGAGAACGGCACCGAGTACCGGTGGTCGTGGCAGGAGTTGATGGCGCTTCCGCAGGAGACGCCGACCGTCGACATCCACTGCGTCACCCACTGGTCGAAGCTCGGCACCTCCTGGACGGGCGTCTCCCTGGACACCCTGCTCGACGGTGTGGACACTGGCGCGCACTTCGCGCTCGCGCACTCCTACGGCGGCTACACCACCAACCTGCCCCTGGACGACCTGCGCGGCGGCCGGGCGTGGGTGGCGCACACCTTCGACGGCGCACCGCTGCCGGCCGAGCACGGCGGGCCGGCCCGGCTGCTCGTGCCGCACCTGTACTTCTGGAAGTCCGCCAAGTGGGTGCGCGGCATCCGGCTCAAGACGATGGACGAGCCGGGTTTCTGGGAGACCGCCGGGTACCACGACTACGGCGACCCGTGGCGCGAGCAGCGGTACCAGGGTGACTGAGCGGGCCGTGGCGACGGGCACCCCGGCCCGCGCGCCGATCAAGTGGCAGGTGGCCCGGCTGGTGGAGCGCCGGGTGGAGACGGCGTCCGCGCAGACGCTGGTCCTGGAGGTGCCCGACTGGCCGGGGCACCTGCCCGGCCAGCACGTCGACGTGCGCCTGACCGCCCCGGACGGCTACCAGGCCGCCCGGTCGTACTCGATCGCCGGGCCGGTCGTGGACGGGCCCGGCGGCCCGCGCATCGAGGTGACCGTCCAGCGGGTCCACGACGGAGAGGTGTCTCCGTACCTCATCGATGTCTTCGCCGCCGGCGACCCGGTGGAGATCCGCGGACCGCTCGGTGGCTGGTTCATCTGGCGTCCGGAGCAGACCGATCCGGTGCAGCTCGTGGCCGGCGGCTCCGGGGTCGTCCCGCTGATGGCGATGATCCGGGCCCGGCGGGAGGTCGGCAGCAAGGTGCCGTTCCGGCTGATCTACTCGGTCCGCACGCCGCAGGACGTGATCTACGCGGACGAGCTGCGCCGCCGGGGCCGCGACGACTTCGGCCTGGACGTGGCGTACGTCTACACGCGCGAGGCCCCCGACGGGTGGCGCGGCGAGCCGCACCGGGTCGGCCTGGCCGACGTCAACACCCACGGCTGGCCGCCGGATCTGCAACCGCTCACCTACGTCTGCGGTCCGACCGGGTTCGTGGAGGCCGTGGCCGACCTGCTGGTGGGGCTGGGCCATCAGTCGCGGCGGATCAGGACCGAACGCTTCGGCCCCACCGGCTGAGAGCGCGCCCGCCGCTCACCGTCTTGTCGAGGAGATCCGATGACCAACATGTCCTACCTGGACGGCAACATGCTCGACGGTCCGCTGCGCGAGCTGTTCGCCGTCGACCTGAGCACCGCGATGGGCCGCTGCGAGAACTGCGGGATGACCGGCTCGATGGCCAGCCTGCACGTCTACTCGCACGCCCCGGGTCTGGTCGGCCGCTGCCCGTCCTGCGAGTCGGTGATGGTGCGGCTGGTGCGCGGGCCGGACCGGGCCTGGCTGGACATGCGCGGCGTCACCTACCTCCAGGTGCCGATGCCGATGGAGCAGACGCTGCCCGAGCCGCTCTGACGGGGCGGCTCAGCGGGGGTGAGCGCGGGAAAGTGGATAAATACTTGATTTTCCATAGTCTTGAATTTATCGATGCCTTCTTGCCCGGTTTCCCGGTATGCGGTCGGATGTCCGGCAACTGTTAAGACAGTTGTCTATTCATCCACCCGTACTGAGGAGAGCCCCATGCGCTGTCGACGCGTACTCCTGGCGGTGGTCATCGCGCTCGCCGCCGGCGCGGTGACCACCACCGCACCCCCGAGCGCCCAGGCTGCCCCGGCCACCTTCACCCATCCCGGTGTGCTGGTCAGCCGGCCGCAGCTCGACTTCGTCAAGGCGAAGGTGCAGGCCGGCGAGCAGCCGTGGCGCAACGCCTACAACCAGATGATGGGCAGCCGATACGCCTCGCTGTCCCGGGTCCCCGCACCGCGCGCGACCGTCGAGTGCGGTCAGACCTCCAACCCGAACTACGGCTGCACCGACGAGCGTGAGGACGCCATCGCCGCGTACACCGACGCGCTGGCCTGGTACATCACCGGCAACTCGGCGTACGCGCAGAAGTCGATCGCCCTGATGGACGCCTGGTCGGCAACCATCCAGCGGCACACCAACGCCAACGCCCCGTTGCAGACCGGCTGGGCCGGCTCGGTCTGGCCGCGCGCCGCCGAGATCATCCGATACACGTACGGCAACTGGCCCAACCAGGCGCGGTTCGCGACCATGCTGCGCACCGTCTACCTGCCCGTGGTCATCGCCGGTGACTCCCGCACCAGCAACTGGGACCTGACCCTCGCCGAGGCGGCGATCGGCATCTCGATCTTCCTGGAGGACCGCACGTCGTACGACCGCGCGCTCACCCGGTTCCGGGCCGCCGCCGCCGCGTCCATCTACATCGCCGCGGACGGGGTCCGACCCCTGTACCCGCCGGCCACCAGCGTCGACACCCCCGCCGAACTCGTGTCCCGCTGGCACGGCCAGGCCACCTACACCGACGGTCACGCGCAGGAGACCTGCCGCGACTGGGTCCACACCGGTTACAGCATCTCCGCCATCTCGCACGTCGCCGAGACCACCCGCATCCAGGGCGGCGACCTCTACCCGGAGCTCCAGGACCGGCTGCGCCACGCGCTCGGCTTCCACACCAAGTTCGAGAACGGCACCGCCGTGCCGTCGAGCGTGTGCGGCGGCTCGGTCGTCCTCGGCCTCGGCCCGATCACCGAGGTCGGCTTCAACGCGCTGCACAACCGGATGGGTATCGGCATGGCCAACACCCAGAGTTACACCGAGCGTAAGCGTCCCCAGGGCACGAACAACCTCTTCGTGGCCTGGGAGACCCTGACCCACGCCAACAACCCGGCGTAGCCGGCGGTTCAGCCCTTGATCGACTCCGTTTCGCTGAACTGGGGGTGTCGAAGTGCCCCGGACACCCCTATATCAGCGAAACGGAGTCGATCAGGGTGCCTCTCGTGTCGGGGCCACGCGGCAGACTGGCCGGGTGGGCACCGATCGTTGGCGCGGCGTTCCGGCGCGGGTCCGGCTGGTCGTGGCGGGGGCTGTGCTGGTCTTCGCGTACGGTGGCGTCGTGCACGTACTCCAGCTGCTCGTCCCCGGTCTCCGGCCGCAACTCGCGCTGCCCGGCTGGCTCGCGGTCTACTTCGCGTCCCTGACCCTGTGGGATCCGTTGGCGGCGCTGCTGCTGGCGGCCCGCCGTCCGGCGGGGCTCGCGCTGGGCTGCGCCGTGCTGGCGACGGACGCCGCCGCCAACGGGTACGCCAACTACGTGCTCGACCCGGCCGGTGGCGTCACCCCGGGCCGGATCGGGCAGGCCGTCATCACCGTTCTCGCCCTCGCGCTCGTCGCGCTCACCCCGTGGCTGGCCCGCTGGTTCAGTCCGGCGCGATGAGCGGACGGCGGTACGGGGTCCAGCCGACGAACCGCGCGAACAGGGCCTGCGGCGCGGGCGCGTCGTCGGGATTGAGCCGGTAGAGGTCCCGGATCGCGTCGTGCAGTTGCCCGCACAGGTAGATCGACAGGCCGATCAGGTCGTGTTCGTGTTCGGCCTTGAGCACCAGCCGGGCGGTCGGACAGGGCCACGGGCCACCGCATGCGCGGCAGCACCACATCGGACGCAGCGGCGTGTGCGGCGGTGTGCCGGTCGGCACGGGCGGTGAGGTCACCATGGAACACGCTCCTTCACAGGTGGGGGAGGAGCCGCCGCGGTACGGGGGTTCGCGGCGGCCCCTCGTTCGGTTCCGCCCGTCAGTGGGCCGGGCCGGGCGGTTCCGCTACGTGACAGTCTGCTGACCGAGCCGCTACTGTCGGAAGGCGCGCGAGTCCCACCAGCGCCGATGTACGTGTCAGACGCCCCCGGTGTGCAGAGGTGTGCAGTGGATCGTTTGCCCATGCTGGAGCTGTTCGCCGGCGAGCTGCGTCGGCTGCGGACGGTCGCCGGTCTGTCCCAGGAGGCGCTGAGCGAACGGATCAACTACTCGGCGTCGCTCGTCGCGGCCGTCGAGCAGTGCCGGCGTCCGCCCCGGCTGGAGTTCACCGAGCGCAGCGACCGCGTGCTGGACGCCGACGGCCTGCTGCTGCGCATCCGCGAGACGATGATCCGCGAGTCGGTGATGCCGTGGTTCCGCGAGTGGGTGACGATCGAGCAGGAGGCGACCGCGCTGCGCTCGTTCCAGCCGCTGGTGCTGCCGGGGCTGCTGCAAACCGAGGGCTATGCGCGGGCGCTGCACCAGGGTGCCAGCCCTTTGCTGGGTGATGAGATGGAGCAGCAGGTCGCTGCCCGGATGCAGCGTCAGGGGATTCTCTCTCGCGAGAAGCCGCCCCTGTTCGTCGCCGTGCTCGACGACACCGTCCTGGAACGGCCCGTGGGCGGACCGGCGGTGATGCGCGAGCAGCTACAGCACCTGATTGAGGTCGGTCGGCGGCCACGGGTGCACCTGCACCTCGTACCGCGCAGTGTGGGCGCCTATCCCGGCCTCAACGGGGCTTTCGTGATCGCCACGCCCGCCGACGGGGAGGACGTGGCCTACCTGGACAATCCTCTACAGGGGACGGTGGTCGAGCGCACCGCCGACGTACTATCGCTGCGGCAGTCGTGGGAATCGGTACGGGCCGAGGCGTTGTCGCACCGGCAGACCCTCGACGTGATCACGGAGGCGGCAGCGGCATGGACCTGACCGGCGCGATCTGGCGCAAGAGCACCCGCAGCAGCGGCAATTCCGGCGACTGCATCGAGGTCGCGGCCAACCTGCCGGGCGTGGTGGGTATCCGCGACAGCAAGGACCCGAGCGGCCCGGCGCTGGTCGTCACCCCGGCGGCCTGGCGGGCCTTCGTCACGTTCGTCACGCGCCACTGAGCGGATCGGCGAGCGCCGACCGGATCAGCCTCTCGACCAGCCGTGGCGTGACCGGCTCCAGGGCAAACACCTCGGCCACCCGCTCGGGATCCGTGGTGATGATCGGTCCATAGTTGAGCCACGGGTCGTCGAAGGCAACCCGCTCCTCCAGCCGGACGTCCTGGCCGCCGTCGACGTTCCACACCCGGACCACGACGTGGCGCGGATCGGCCTGGCTGACCGTCCATTGATAGTCGACGTCGTCGACGCGGATTGTCCGCTTCCGGGTCCTGGCCACGGTGCGAGGTTAGGCGGCGGGCGGGCGCGGCGGTAGCGGGATTCGCGCCGGACGAGGGGCTTCGGCGAATACTCGGATGCGGACCGGCGTGCCCATCCGTACGCTTCCGCTCCACGGCGGGCCGCGCCCATTCGGATCGGAGATGAGCAGACCGATGACCTCTCACCTGTTCGCGATCAGCTTCGACGCGCTCGAACCTCTGCCGCTGGCGCGGTTCTGGTCCGGCATTCTCGGCTGGGAGATCGTCGACGATCCGCGCGAGGGTGTGGGGCTCGTGCCCACCGACGACACCGGGTTCCGACTCCGCTTCGCACCGACCGAGCAGCCGAAGGTCGTCCAGAACCTCATGCACTTCGACCTGACGAGCACCTCGCCGCAGGATCAGGAGCGGACGGTCGCCAGGGCGATCGAGTTGGGTGGGCGGCACCTCGACATCGGTCAGGGCCCGGACGTCGACCACGTGGTGCTGGCCGACCCGGAGGGCAACGAGTTCGACGTGATCCCGCCGGGCAACAACTTCCTCGCCGGCTGCGGGTTCGTCGGCGCGCTGGCCTGCGACGGCACGCCGGAGGTCGGCTATTTCTGGGCCGAGGCGCTCGGTTGGCCGCTGGTCTGGGACCAGGACCAGGAGACCGCGATCCAGTCCCCGCGCGGCGGCACGAAGATCACCTGGGGTGGGCCGCCCTACATGTCGCGTGCGGGCGAGGGTCGGGTGCGCCTCGACCTCGCGCCACCCGTCGACGGTGACCAGCAGGCGGAGGTGGACCGTCTGCTCGCCCTCGGCGCGAGCCGGATCGGCACCGATCAGGCCGGTCGGGTCGTGTTGGCTGATCCCGACGGCAACGAGTTCTCCGTGCTGACCCCCCGCTAGCCGGTTGGACAACTGTCCCGCCGGTGGGTCAGAGTGGTCCGTCGTGAGATACCTGCGCAGCGGTGGTCCCGCCGCGATCCGGAGACCCCGGCCGACCGACGTCGACGAGTTCGTGGCGGCCGTGCGGCGGAGTCGGGACCTGCACCATCCGTGGCTGGCCGCGCCGGAAACGCCCGAGGAGTACGACCGTTACCTCGCCCGGATCCGCCGCCGGGACAGCGCCGGATACCTGATCTGCGACCGGGCCAGCGGAGCGATCGCCGGCTACGTGAACATCAGCGGCATCGTGCTCGGCGCGCTGCGCGGCGGGTACCTGGGGTACGCGGCGTTCGAGCCGTACAGCGGCACCGGGCACGCCTCGGCGGGCATCGCCCTGGTCATCGACCACGCGTTCACCAGCGTCGGGCTGCACCGCCTGGAGGCGAACATCCAGCCCGGCAACGAGCCGTCCCGGCGGGTCGCCCGCAAGCTCGGCTTCCGCCTGGAGGGCTTCTCCCCCGACTACCTCTTCATCGACGGCGCCTGGCGCGACCACGAACGCTGGGCCATAACAGCCCCACCCCCCTAACCCCCACCCCCACCCCCAACCCCCACCCCACCCGCGTGATCAAGAGGTTTGCGTCACGACACGCCGAGGCGCATGACGCAAACCTCTTGATCAACAGGGCCCGACCCGGCGGGGACCGGGAGAACTCCGGTGCAGGTGGACCTGCCGCCGGGACTGACGTTTGTCCTGGGCTGCGACGGGAAACGGCCGGCAATGACGAAACCTCGTGTGGTGATCGTGGGGGCCGGGTTCGCCGGTTACCACGCGGCGAAGACGTTGAGCCGGATCGCCCGGGACCGGGCCGAGATCGTGGTGCTGAACTCCACCGACTACTTCCTGTACCTGCCGCTGCTGCCCGAGGTGGCCGCCGGGGTGGTCGAGCCGTCGCGCATCGCCGTGCCGCTGACCGGAACCCTCAAGGGTGTACGGGTGGTGATCGGCGAGGCGGACCACGTCGACCTGCAGAACCGCTGGGTCGGCTTCACCCAGCCCGAGGGGGAGAAGAACCGCCTGGCGTACGACCGGCTGGTCCTCGCCGTGGGCAGCGTCAACAAGCTGCTCCCCATCCCGGGCGTCACCGAGTACGCGCACGGCTTCCGCGGCCTGCCCGAGGCCGTCTACCTGCACGACCACATCGTTCGCCAGGTGGAGTTGGCCGAGCAGGCCGAGGACCCGGCCGAGCAGCGGGCCCGCTCCACCTTCGTGGTGGTCGGCGCGGGGTACACCGGCACCGAGGTCGCCGCGCACGGCCAACTGTTCACCGACGCCCTGCACGCCCAGCGACCCCGGCTCACCGTCCGGCCCCGCTGGATGCTGCTCGACGTCGCCCCCCGCGTGCTGCCGGAGCTGGACAAGAGAATGTCCGACACGTCGCACAAGGTGCTCAACAAGCGCGGCGTGGACGTGCGGATGGGCACCTCGGTGGCCGAGGCGACCTGCGACGGGGTCAAGCTCACCGACGGCGAGTACGTCCCCACCTGCACGCTGGTGTGGTGCGTGGGCGTACGCCCCGACCCGTTCGTCAACGAGTTGGGCCTGCGCACCGAGCGGGGCCGACTGGTCACCGACGAGTACCTCAACGTTCCCGGCTATCCGGAGGTCTTCGCCTGCGGTGACGCGGCCGCCGTGCCCGACCTGGTCAACCCGGGGCAGATCTGCGGCATGACGGCGCAGCACGCGGAGCGGCAGGGCAAGCGGGTGGCGCACAACATCGCCGCGTCGTACGGGTTCGGCACGCGCCGGCCGTACAAGCACCACGACCTGGGCTGGGTGGTCGACCTGGGTGGCAAGGACGCCGCCGCGAACCCGCTGCACGTCAACCTGGCCGGGCTGCCCGCCAAGGCGGTCACCCGGGCGTACCACCTGATGGCGATGCCGGGTAACCGCACCCGCGTGGGTGCCGACTGGGTGCTCGACGCCGCGCTCACCCGCTCGGCGGTGCAGTTGGGGCTGGTCCCGGCGAACGCGGTGCCGCTGGAGAGCACCTCACCCGAGGTCGCGACGCGGGGTCGGTGAGCGGGGCGGGTTTGCCCGTCGCGGGCCGTACTCGCGCAGCAGGATCTGGACGATGCCGGCGGCGGGGATGGCCAGCAGCGCGCCGAGCAACCCGGCCAACTCCGCCGCGAGCAGCAGGCTCAACAGCACGGTCAGCGGGTTGAGCCGGACCGCGCGGGCGAGGATGAGCGGCTGCAGCAGGTGGTTCTCCACCTGCTGGTAGACGACGAAGAAGACGAGCACGACGACGCCGGCGGTGGGGGAGTGCAGGAACCCCGCCCCGGCGGCGAGCACCGCGCCGATCGTCGCGCCCACCAGCGGTATCAGGTCGGCCACCGCGACGAGCAGCGCGATCACCCCGGCGAACGGCACCCCCGTGAGGCTCAACACCAGGAACGTCAACCCGCCACAGATCACGCTGATCAGCAGGTTGCCGGTGAGGTAGCCGGTGACCGTCCGGGACACCTCCCGGCCGACGCGGCGCAACCGCTCGCCCTGACCGTCCCCGGCCACCGCGAGCACGCCGCGGGTGATCCGCGGCGATTCCAACACCATGAGGTACGCCAGCACGACGACCGTGACCAGCCCCGCGACCCCCTCCGCCACGCCACGCAGCACCCCGACGGCGGGTTGCCGCAGCCGGGCACCGGCATTCCGCAGCTCGTCCGCGTGCGCGCTGGCGTAGCGCCGTACCCCGGTGCGTTCCAGGAACTCACCCAGCGGACCGCGCCCGGCGCGCGCGTCGCGCAGCAGCTCGGGCCCCCGCTCGGCGAACCGGCCCACCTCGTCCAGCAGCGGCACCAGGATCACCGTGGCCAGGACCGCCAGCACGACGAACGCGGCGAGGAAGACCAGCAGCGTGGCCAGCGCCCGGCGGCGGACGAACCGGCGTTGCAGCCGGTCCACGGCCGGTTTGAGCGCGACCGCGAAGAAGGCGGCCACCACCGTCCAGACGAGCACCCGACGGGTCGCGTACACGAAGGCGAGCGCGAGCGCGGTGGCCAGCACCAGCCCGATCACGACCAGGGTCCGGCGGGCGGTGGCCCGATCTTCGGCGTTGCTCACCCGCCGGGCCTTCCCCGCCCAGACCGCAGGAAACCCGGCATCCCGGCCGGTTCGCCCTACCTCAGACGTCGGTGTCGAGAAGCGGGTGCGCGCCGGCCACGAAGGTGTCGAGGGCGGCGGCGTGCAGCAGCCCACCCACGATCGGGTCGCGCAGCGCGGCCACGGCGAGCCGACCGACCGGCAGCCCGCCGGGGCGGTGCGTCGCGGCGAGCACCAGGTTGCCGTAGCGCCGACCCCGCAGCATCCGGCGGTCGCCGAAGACGCAGACGTCCCCGAAGACCGCCCGCAGCGTCGCCACCTGCACCCGGGTGCCGACCAGCGGTGGCAGGTCCGTCACGTTGACCAGGTAGAGCCCGCCGGGCCGCAGGACACGGGCCACCTCGGCGGCGAACTCCACGGTGCGGACGTGTCCGGGCATCCGGGCAGCCTGGTAGATGTCGGCGATCACCAGGTCGTACCCGTCCGCCCCGGCGGCGGTGACCGCCTCCCGCGCGTCGCCGACCGCCACCCGCACCTCGGGTGGCAGCGGCGGCAACTCCCGCGCCACCAGGTCGACAACCGCCCGGTCCCGTTCCACGACCCGCTGCGCCGAGCCCGGCCGGGTGGCGGCCAGCCAGCGGGGCAGCGTCAACGCGCCGCCGCCGAGGTGCAACACGTCCAGGGGTACGCCCGCGGGGGCCGCCAGCTCCACGGCCGACGCGATCCGGCGGACGTACTCGAAGTGCAGGTGCCGGGGATCCTCGACATCCACGTACGACTGCTCGACGCCGGCGGAGAGCAGCGTCCGTCCGGTCCTGCGGACCGGATCGGCGACCAACTCCAGACGGTCGGCGGCGCGGTTCATGACGGCACGCTAACCGAGCGGCCGACGGGCCGGCGGCGCGGGAGCACCCGCGTCCGCCGGCCCGCGTACGCCGTAGCGGTGGTCAGCCGCCGGCCATCCCGGCGCCGACCTCGTCGATCGCGTCGTCGATCGCATGGGCCAGGTCCACGTCCAGCGCGCTCACCCCGTCCGCCTGATTGGTGCGGACGGTCAGCACAGCCGCCGTGTCGCCGGGACGCCCGATGCTCGGGCCACGGCCGGTCTCCTGGCGCAGCCGGTCGAGCCGGGCGAGCACCCGGTCGAGGTTGTCCGGCGGCAGCGCGACCACCCGGTACAGGGCGGTGGTGTCGCCGGCCCAGTACGGCAGGTCGTCCAGCGCCGCCTGGACCTGCTCCTCGTCCAGGGTGGGCGTGGTGGTGGAGGCCCCCACGATGCCGCCGCCGGCCGCTGGCGGGTTCAGCAGCTCCCGCAGGCCGTCGGGGACGTGCAGGGACTCGATCAGGTCGCCGTCCTGGTCGGCGAGCGCGGCCATCGTCGCCTCCGCCTGGTAGCGGGCCTGCTCCGGCGTACGCCCGCTGATCCGGCCCACCTCGGCCAGGAAGCCGGGCAGATCGCGGTGCCGCTCGATGCCGTCCACGGGCACCACGTCGTGCAGCGAGTTCGGCACGGCGGCGAGCAGTCGTTGCCGCTCCGCCGTGTCGAGCGCGAAGGCCAGCACCAGCACGGTCGCCTCGGCGCCCACCTTCGCCGTCCGGAAGTCCACCCCGGACCGACGTCGGACATCCTCGACCAGATCCCGGTATCCCAGACTTGTCACACCGGCCGCGCCACCGGGAGGCGGCTGCGGTCGCGGATTGTCCGGGGTACCCCTCGACGGCGGGGCCGGTCCACCACGCGTGGTGTCCGCCTTGTGCCGTCCGGCCGGCGGCGGGCCGGCCCGTCTGCTCTGGTCCAGGCTGGTGAGCTGCTTGGAGGCGCTCAGGCTCGCGCCGTACTCGCTGGGCTGGCCGCCCTGTTCGCGGGCCTGCCGGGCCAACGCCCGGCGGCGCTGGTTGTCGCCCTCCATCTGCTTGCGCATGGTGACGCCCCTTCCGCTGGGGATCGATCCTGCGACGGTCGCGTTCCCGTCGTCCCGGGAGCCGAAACGGACGCTGCCGGCCGAGTAGGGCTGAGCGTCGGCCGGGCTTCATCCGCCCGGGGTGAGGGGCGCTCACCCGTGCGGCCCGCAGGATCGGGGCAGGAGGCAGTTCTTCCGAGGTACGCGGAAGGAAGGTCGTCATGAAACGGATCGTCGAGATCGTTCCCGCTCGACCCGGCTGGTACGCCCGCTGGCAGCTCACGCCCGACGCCACCCGGTGCTACCCGGTGAGCCTGTGGGCGCTGCTGGAGGAGGCCGACGGAACCGGCCGGGAAGTGGTCGGAATGGACTGCATCGGCCAGTGGCCGGGTGCGGACGACAACGAGGCGGGTGGGGAGTTTGTCCGCTACCTGTACCAGACGCCCGACTCGGGGGAACCCGACGACATCGAACCTCCGTCGACCGTCGAACTGCGCGACGGCGGGCCCCGACTCCAGCCGATGACCGCGCCCTAGGCATTTCTCCGGCCCCCGGCCCCAGGTCCCAGGGTCGGGGGCCCCCTCGCGCGTGGGGTGGTCGTTCGGTGCGGCCGTCAGCCGGTGGCGCGCAGCTCGTCGTCGCCCTGCACGGCCAGCAGCTCGGTGAGGCCGGTGCGATCCAGCAACTGCTGGATCTGCGGGCTGACCCCGGTGAGCCGGATCGCGCCGACGCTCCGACGCGCGATCAGCAGGGCGCTGAGCCCGGACGAGTCGCAGAGGCCGACGCCGCTCAGGTCGATCGTCACCTGCGGCTCGCCGTGCAGGCCGGCCGCGGCGGCCACCAGCTCCGGCGCGGTGTCGTAGTCGAGCTCGCCGGTCAGCCGTAGCCGGACGTGACCGGCGTCGGGCCGGCTCACCTCGATGGTCAACAGCTGGTGGGGCATTGCACCATGTTCCCAGTCCGCACGCGGAACGCAAACCCGGGGGCTGCGCGTCGCCGGATCACGCCGTGGCGGCGGACGCCTCGGCGTCGGGCCCGCCCTCCGGACGAGCGGTGGGCACCGGCCGACCGAGGAGCGTCGCCACCCCGGTGATGTCCAGGATCGTCGCCAGGAAGCGCGGGACCGAGCGCAGCCGCAGCCCGGCGCCGACCGCCTGGCCCTCCCGCCAGGCGTGCACGATCACGGCGAGACCGGTGCTGTCGATGAAGGTCAGATCGGCGAAGTCCAACACGATCGCGCGTGGCGCGTCGGCGAGGATCCGGTCGATCTCGGCGTGCAGAGGGGCCGAGGTCGCGTACGCCAGCTCGCCGCCGACGCGGATCAGGGGCACGTCGGGGTCGGACCGGTCGACGGCGACGCTCAGTGGCTTCGCGTCGGCCCTACGCCCTTCCGACAGCACGATCAGGCCCCTTCCCCCGGGCCGGCACTCCGACCGGCGCGAGGGGATCGTAACAACCGTCGAGCGGGGCCGCTCGCTACCGGAACCGGGGCCCGACCTGCTGTCGGATGCCGGTCACGGCGCACCGGCGTAGGGTGGGTGGACAGTGCACGTTCGGGTGGACGACAAGGAGTGAGGCTCAGCTGGTGACTGCTTCCGACGTCAGGGACTGGGACCCGGGCGACGGACGGATCTCCACGCCGAGTACCACACGGGCCCCGGCGTGGTCCGCCGACGCACCGTCCTGGCCCGCGCCCGCGCTGCCGCCGTTGGCCCCCGACCGTGACCAGGCCACTCCGGACTGGTCCGAGGTCGTCGAACACTTCCGCGAGGGCCTGGTGGTCTGCGACGCCGACGGTGTCGTCCGGCACGTGAGCCCGGTGGCCGAGCGGCTGTTGCCCGAGGTGGTACCCGGTGAACCGCTGGCCGCGTCCGGCGTGCCGGGGTTGGGCGAGGGCGTGCCCGGCAACTTCACCCACCACGACCGTCGGCTCACCGCCCGCCGGATGCCGCTGTCCGCCGGCCGCTGCTGCTGGTACGTCGAGGACGTCACCGAGAGCGTCAGCCGCGCCGACGCGTTGCTCGCCGAGCGGGCCCGGTCGGCCTTCCTGGCCGTGGTGGGCGACAAGCTGGGCAACCCGCTGCACCCCGACCGGGCCGCCGCCGCGGTCGTCCGACTCGCCGTGCCGACCCTGGCCGAGGTGGCGGTGCTGGTGCTCGCGCCCCGCGCGGGGCGGGTCCGCTGGTGGCGGGCCACCCGGGTCGACGACGAGGCCCCGATGGTCGACGGCGGCGTCCTGACCGGCGTCACCCTCCCCGCGGCCATCGCCGACGGGCTGACCGGTGTCGAGCCGCACACGGTCGACTGGCTGGTGGAGCAGGCGGTCGACGCCGGCTGGCTGCCCGGCCTCACGGGCGTCGACAGCACCGCCCGGGTCGTCCCGCTGCCCGGCCGCGACACCCCCGTCGGGGTGCTGTTGGTCGCCCGGCGCTCCAGCCGCTGGTACGACGAGGACGACGTCGAGTTGATCCGGGCGTTCGCGGCCCGCGCCGGCGCGGCGTTGACCACCGCCCAGCTCTACCGGGACCAGGCGGAGGTCGCCGACACCCTGCAGGCCAGCCTGCTGCCGGTCGAGCCGACCGAGACCGCCGGCGTGCAGTGGGGCACCGCGTACCGTCCGGCGCAGGCGGGACTGCGCATCGGCGGCGACTTCTACGGCTCGCACCGGCTCGCCGACGGCGGTTCCGTCTTCTTCCTCGGCGACGTCTCCGGCAAGGGCGTCGAGGCGGCCGTGTTCACCGGTCAGCTCCGCCAGTGCCTGCAGGCGCTGCACCGGGTGGAGTCCCACCCGGGCCGGCTGCTGCGGCTGCTCAACGACGCCCTGTTCGAGACGACCCAGGCCAACGGCCAGGGCCGCTTCGCCACCATCGTGCTGGGCGTGGCCCGTCCGCAGCGCGACGGAGGCGTCACCCTCACGATGGCCGGGGGCGGGCACCTGCCGCCGCTGGTGCTGCGCGGCTCGGGCGAGGTTGAGGTGGTGCCGCTGCGCGGCATGCTGATCGGGGTGGTGCCCGACCCGCGCGTCGGCGAGGTGACCGTACGCCTGGCGCCGGGCGAGACCTGCCTGCTCTACAGCGACGGTGTCACCGAGGCCCGTGGGGGTCGTCGCGGCGACGAGCAGTTCGGCGCGGAGCGGCTGGTGACGGCCGTGACGGATTGCCAGCGCATGCCGGCGCCGGCCCTGGCCGAGCGCGTCGAGCAGGTCACCTGTGACTGGCTGGGGCACGGCGACCACGACGACATCGCCGTCCTGGCGCTGCGCGCGGTCAGCCCCGGTCGTGGCGCGCGGCACCTGCACGCCGTTCCCCCGCCGACGACCGCCGACGAGCAGAGGATGAGCCCCGCGTGACCGCCCCCGCCGCGACAACGGAACCGACTGACGCCTACCCCGGCTATCTGGCCTGCCTCGCCGACGCCGACGAGTACGCCGCGATCGACGTGGCGATCGGCCTGCTGGAGGCGGGCGTGCCGCCGGAGCGGGTGCTGCTCGACCTGGTCGCGCCGGCACAGGCCGAGGTGGGTGAGCGGTGGGCCCGCAACGAGTGGAGCGTGGCGCAGGAGCACGCGGCCACCCACATCAGCGAGCGGGTGGTGGCCGCCGTGGCGGCGCACGCCAAACCGCGTGCGACCGGCGGTCATGTCGTGGTGGCCTGCATGGACGGCGAGTGGCACGCCCTGCCGCCCCGGCTGGTGGCCGAGGTGCTGCGGCTCCGCGGTTGGCAGGTGACCTTCCTGGGCGCCAGCGTGCCGGCGGCGCACCTCGTGTCGTACCTGCACCGGCACGACGCGCAGGCGGTCGCGCTGGCCTGCGCGCTGCCGATGCGGCTGCCGCACGCCCATCGGATGATCGAGGCGTGCCGGCGTTCGGACGTGCCGGTCGTGGTCGGCGGGCGGGGCTTCGGCGCGGACGGCCGGTGGGCGGCCCGGCTCGGCGCGGCTTGGGCGCCGAACGCGCCGGCGGCGGCCGAGTTGATCGCCGACGAGCGGGCGCTACGGCGGGCGCCGGCGGCGCGACTCGCGCACCTGGCCGACGACGAGTACGCGAGTCTGGTCCGCCGCCGTGGCGATCTGATCGACAGCGCGCTGACCGATCTGCGGGCGAAGGCGCCGGCGACGCGCGAGTACACGGCCACCCAGCTCGACTCGACGGTGAGCGACCTGGGTCACATCCTGGACTCGCTGGCCGCCGCGTTGTACGTCGACGACGCCTCGCTGTTCACCGAATTCGTCGACTGGCTCGCGGAGATCCTGACGAGCCGGCGGGTGCCGGCCAGCGCCGTCGAACTCACCCTGGAGCACTTCGCCGCCGAGCTGCGGGACTACCCCCGGGCAGCGCACGCGCTGGCCCTGGGGCGTGCCGGGCTGGCCGCCGCGTCCCGTTCCGCCGGCTGACCCGGGTCGGCCAGACGATCACCACGCGCTGCGGAGCGTCGTACCCCCCTGCGTATACTTGCCGCACTGCAAACGTCCCACCCGCCGGTGGAGCGAGCGAGGGGGGAGACGGTGACGTTCAGTGTCAGCGACGCCGAGCGCGAGGGCGGTGTCGCCTGCCTGCGGCTCGCCGGTGAGCTGGACCTGAGCACCGCCGACGAGCTGGCCGCCGCCATCGACCGGCTCACCGCCGCCGGTGAGCGCCGGGTGCTGCTCGACCTCACCGACCTGACCTTCTGCGACTCCACCGGGATGGCGGTGTTCGTCCGGGGCGACAACCAGGCCGCGGCCGACGGGGGCTGGCTGAGGATCACCGGCGCCGCCGGTCGGGTCGAGCGCGTGTTGCGGATCACCGGTCTGGCCGACGTGCTCCGCTACGTTCCCGACACGGCTGACCCGGCGTCCCACAGCGCCCTCTGATGGGCTAGATTTCCCCGCCAGCATGGTGACCGTCCGGTTTCCATTCTCCGCCGACACCCGAGGCAGGTAGTGATGGGCGACAGCCCGCAGCCGGTACGCATCCTGGTGGTCGACGACGATCCCGGCGACGTGCTGATGATCGAGGAGGCGTTGGCCGACTCCGACGTCGAGAAGATCATCGACGTGGTGAGCGACGGCGAGGAGGCGATGGAGTTCCTCCGGGCCGAGGGTCGCCACTCCGGGGCCCGCCGGCCGGACGTGATCCTGCTTGACCTCAACATGCCGCGGATGGACGGGCGTCAGGTGCTCGGGGCGGTCAAGCAGGACGAGGATCTGCGGACCATTCCGATCGTGGTGCTGACCACCTCGAACGCGGACACCGACATCGTCGGCAGCTACACGTTGCAGGCCAACGCGTACGTCACCAAGCCGATCGACCTGGACGACTTCAACGACGTGGTGCGCCGCATCGACGAGTTCTTCGGCCGCGTGGTCGTGCTGCCCAAGCGCCCCTGATCCGCCCGTCCCGCGCATGCTGAACAATTTTCCCGAACCGCCTCGGTGGATGTCGTCGCGCCCGAGGATCCAGGTGGGGAAGTAACAGCGGCTGCCTGGGGGCGACAGTATGAGGTTCTCCGTCGTGAAGACCGGCTACGACCAGCGACAGGTGGATTCCTGCCTGGATGAGCTGGGGATCAGGTTGTCCCGGCTCGCGGCGCGGGCGGAGGGCGCGGCCGGGGCGACCCGGGAGTGGGACGAGATCCGCCAGGAGGCGACCTGGCTAAGCGGGCTGCTCCAGCGACTGGACCTGGGCGACGCCGCCGCCACCCGCCGGGCCGGCGACGCGGTGCGTCAGGAGGCGGACGAGATCCTGGCGCAGGCCCGTCGCGCGCTGGACGAGGCCCGCGAGGAGGCCCGTCGGGTCCGGGAGCAGGCGTACGCGGATGCCGTGCAGGCCCGGCGTGACTTCGAAGAGGCGCTGCACGCGCGCCGCCGTCGCGAGGCCCTGGCGGACGAGATCCTCGTCGGCGTGACGGTCGAGCCGGTGCCGGCCGACACGCCCACGGCGGCGGCCGGCACCCGCTGAGACGGCCTCAGGCGAGCAGCGCGGCCGCCACGGTGGTGGCCCGGTCCTCGTGCGGGGCGTACGCGTCGGGGTACGCCGAGACCTGCACCGCCTGGGCGGCGGCGGTGAGGCTCATGTCCTGCCAGCCGGGGATCTCGGCGAGGGCGGTGTAGAAGGCCCGGGCGGCGTACGACGGGCGCATCAGCTCGGCGACCGTGCCCCACCCGCTGCTGGGCCGCTGCTGGAACAGCCCGACCGAGTCGTGGTCGGAGCCGCTGCCCTGGTGCGGGTACTCGCTCGACTCCGGCAGCACGTCGCTGGCCAGGTTGTAGAGGTTGCTCTCCTGCATCGCGGTGGCGAGCGCCACGACCAGGGCGCGACGCGGCATCTTCAGCCCCACGCCGACGTCCACGATGATCTTCGCGTTGTCCATCTGCTGCTGGTCGAGCCCGGCGACCGGGCGCGGCCGGCGGGGCTTGACCGGCTTCTTCGGCGCCTTGCGGGTGACGGTGGGCGTCGGGGTCGGCGCGGCCGTCGGGGTGGGCAGGACCCGGGCCGGGGCGAGGTCGCGGTCCAGCGACCGGGAGGCGCGCTCGTCGGCGATGGCGGCACGGTCGGCCAGCGCGTCGGCGATCGGCCGGACGGGCTGCGGGGCTTCCTGCCCGGCGCGGGCGGCGGCGAACGCGCCCAGGCCGAGGCAGCAGGTGACGCCGGTGGCCAGGGCGACCCGGACCGGGGTGGAGCCGAGCAGGGCGCGGCGCGGCGGCGGTTCGGGGGCCCGGTGACGGCCGATCGTCCGTTCGGTTGATGCGGCGTCCCTCGTGCGGGTGGTCGAGGGCGCGTCGGTCAGCTTCTGGGCGGTGGGGTCGTCGGGATGCACCCGCCGAGGCTAGATAGTCGGTCGCCCGCTGCCATCGGCCCCAACAGTGGCATGCGCCACAATTTGCCCGAATCGTGGGCGTGGCAACGGGCGAAAGCCGGTTATGTCGGCACAACCTCGCCGATCAGACGAGACGGGTATTTCCGATTCGCCAGGCGAAGGTGGTCATCGTGCCCCACCGAGAGGTGATGTTCTGCGGGGCTCCGGTCATCCCCCTGTCGGGTGATGCGGGGGTCCACCGAACGCCTGACCACGATGCGTGTCGGTGGCGGATGGGTCATCGCGGTCCGGCGGTAGCACTCCGATGAGCGTGATGACTCTCAGGCATCAAGATGCCCCAGAGTCATCAGGCTCATCAGGGAGAGTGCCGCCCGCGGCTGACGCCGTCCGGCCGACAAGAGCCCGCTCTCAGTGCCGACCGTTCTCGGCCGGGGTGACGGTCAACCGGTGCCGCGTGTTGTCGCTGCTGGAGAAGGGCCAGAGCCGATCGGCGTACTCGACCAGGTCGGCCAACTGCGCCCGGCTCAGACCGGCCGACGAGATCGAGGCGTGCACGTCGGCCCGGTACCGGCCGTCGTCGTCGCGCCCCAGCTTCGCCTCGGCGCGCACCTGGACCGTGTGCGCCTCGTCGGTGATCTCCCCGGCCGCCTCCACGGCGGCGTGGTGCAGGCAG
Organism: Micromonospora sp. NPDC049801; assembly: GCF_040656575.1. Taxonomy (NCBI): domain Bacteria; kingdom Bacillati; phylum Actinomycetota; class Actinomycetes; order Micromonosporales; family Micromonosporaceae; genus Micromonospora; species Micromonospora sp. NPDC049801. The sequence goes on from NZ_JBFAMS010000003.1 coordinate 391,192, forward strand.
GAGGCGAAGGCCGCCGCCAACAACTGCTCCGGTCTCAGGCCGGTGCAGTGCGCCGCCAGCGGCGACGCGAGCGGCGTGGAGAGCCCGCCGTCATCGGTTCGGACGTGGCCACCCTCGGCGGTGGCGGTGGCCTCATGCAGCCAGGAACTCGGACTCGGCATCGCGTTCCTCCCGTCGCTCACCCGCCCGGCTACCCGGCCGAGGGCGGGCGAAACGCTCAGCTCAGCTCCCGTCGACGACCGACAGCGCCTCGGTGGGCTGCGCCGCCGCCCGCTCGGTCCACGGCGACGGCGACGGCGACAGCGACCGCTGCGTGGGGATCGCCATCGGCACGTACACCCGGGCGTCCACGACCTCGGCCAGCAGCAGCGCCGCGACCAGGCTGGTCGGACGCCCGGCGGGATCGTCGTCCAGGCAGCAGCGGCACAACTCGGACACCTCGGGCGGGAGCCCGTCCACCTCCGGCAGCGGCTCGGGCGGCCGGGACCGGCGCGCGGCCAGCAGTTCGGCCGGGGTCTGGGCCCGGTACGGGAGACGACCGGTGAGGCAGTAGTAGAGCAGCACGCCGAGGGCGTACATGTCGGCGGCCGGCGTCGCGGGGGCGCCGTCGAGCTGTTCCGGCGCCAGGTACGCCGGGGTGCCGAGCAGCATGCCGTCGGGCATCGGGTCCGCCGTGCCGGTCGGGGTGGCGATGCCGAAGTCGAGGACCTTCACCCCTGCCGGGGTGAGCATGACGTTGGCCGGCTTGACGTCGCGGTGCACGATGCCGCTCGCGTGGGCGGCGGACAGCGCGGCGGCGACCTCCGCGCAGACCCGCACGGAGATGCGCCAGTCCAGTGGGCCCGCCCGCAGGTGCGCCGCGAGGGTCTCGCCCTCGGCCAGCTCCATGACGATGTAGGGGACCCGGCGGCCGGGAAGCGTCGAGGAGGTGCCGAAGTCGTGCACGCTCGCGACGTTCGGATGCACCAACCGGGCCGCCGAGCGGGCCTCCGTGCGGATCCGGTCCACCGTGTCGTGGTGGCCGTCCGGGCCGGGCGCGATCAGCTTCACGGCGACCGGTCGGTCCAGCACCCGATCGTGGGCCCGCCACACCTCGGACATTCCGCCGACGCCGATGCGCTGTTCGAGCTGGTACCGCCCGTCCAGCGTCCGCATCGTCAGCTCCTCGTCCTCGTCCCGCCCGGCGGCGGGGCCTGGGAATCGCGGTACCCGGGGGCCGAGCTGGGCAAACCGCGACGGCCGCCGATCACGGCGTACGTCGGCCGGGGCCGCCGCCGGGTGCGGTAGCTTGCGACCCAGGGCCGTACGCACCGAGCGTGCCGGCATCGTCACGCAAGGGAGTGCCGCGATGGGCGAGGTCACCGTACGCTTCGTCGGCGGTCCCGCGGACGGGCTGGTCCGCGCGGTACCGGCCGAGCCGGACGGCGCCCCTCCGCAGCGGTGGATCATGCGGCATCCGGGCGGCACCGGCCCGACACAGCCCGGCCCCGACCACCTTTACGAGCGCGACCAGCCCGACGGCCACGGCGGGTGGAGCATGCGCTTCGTCCGGACCGACGCGTACGGGGTGTCCGAGTGACCACGGTCGGAGGCTGAGCGGTGGCTCGGCGGCCCGGCCGCACAGCTGGCACACAGGCGGCGCAGAGGCGCGACACAGCGGAGGTGTCCACGATGGGGGGCATGGTCATCCAGGGGCAGACCGTGCCGGGCCGGATCGAGTTGCGCCGCCCGGACGGTGAACCGGTCCGCGTGCTGGTGGTGGACGACGAGGCGACGCTGACCGATCTGCTGTCGATGGCGCTGCGCTACGAGGGTTGGCAGGTGCGCAGCGCCGGCAACGGCATGGCGGCGTTGAGCGCCGCCCGGCAGTTCCAGCCGGACGCCGTCGTCCTCGACGTCATGCTGCCCGACCTCGACGGCTTCCAGGTGCTGCGTCGGTTGCGCGAGCACGCCCCGACCGTGCCGGTGCTCTTTCTGACCGCCCGGGACGCCGTCGAGGAGCGCATCGCCGGGCTGACCGTGGGCGGCGACGACTACGTGACCAAGCCGTTCAGCCTGGAGGAGGTGATCGCCCGGCTCCGCGCGCTGCTGCGCCGCTCGGGCTTCGCGGTCGCCGCCCACGAGGAGGCGCTGCTGACCGTCGGCGACCTCAGCCTCGACGAGGACAGTCACGAGGTCCGCCGTGCCGGCCAGCTCGTCGCGCTGACCGCGACCGAGTTCGAACTGCTGCGCTACCTGATGCGCAACCCGCGCCGGGTGCTCAGCAAGGCGCAGATCCTCGACCGGGTGTGGAACTACGACTTCGGCGGCCAGGCCAACGTGGTGGAGCTGTACATCTCGTACCTGCGCAAGAAGATCGACGCGGGGCGACCGCCGATGATCCACACGCTGCGCGGCGCGGGCTATGTCCTCAAACCCGCCGACTAGGGCACTCGTCCGGCTGCGGCGCTGGTGGGCCGGCCGGTCGCTGCGGACCCGGCTGGTGCTCGCCCTGGTCGCGCTGCTCGCCCTGGTCAGCGTCGCCATCGGCGGGCTCACCACGCTGGCCCTGCGGCACGTGCTGGTCGCCCAGGTCGACACCCAGTTGACGATGGGGGACCGGCCGCGCGACCTGCCGCCGTGGTTCCGCCCCGGTGGCGACCCCGGGCGGCCCGCGGTGCGGCCGGGCGTTGCCGCACCCTCCCCGCCGGAGCCTCCGCGCGGCTTCCCGCCGGGCTCGCTCGCCGTGCGCCGGGCCGACGGCGTCACCACGGCGACGCGGAGCACCGCGAGCGGCAGCCTCGCCGACGTTCCCGCCGCCGACGCCGCACGGCTGGTCGCGCTGCCCACCGACGGCCGGCCCCGCACCGTCACCCTCGACGAGGGGGACGTCCGGGCGGTGGCCCGGCAACTGCCCAACGGGGTCGTGGTCGCCGTGGGCATTCCGCTCAGCGGTGTGCGGGACACCGTCTGGGCGCTGGTCGCCGCGCAGGCCGGGGTCGTCGGCCTCGGACTGCTCCTGGCCGGTGGCGCGGGCGCGCTGATCGTCCGGGCCACGCTGCGACCGCTGAACCGGGTGGCCGCGACCGCCGCCCGGGTCACCGAGCTGCCGCTGGACCGGGGCGAGGTGGCGCTCGCCGTCCGGGTGCCGGCCGCCGACACCGATCCGCGTACCGAGGTCGGCCAGGTCGGCGCGGCGTTGAACCGGATGCTGGGCCACGTCGCCGACGCGCTGGCCGCGCGGCAGGCCAGCGAGACCCGGGTACGCCAGTTCGTCGCCGACGCCAGCCACGAGCTGCGCACCCCGCTCGCGGCGATCCGTGGGTACGCCGAGGTGGCCCGGCGGGGCCGCGACGAGGTCCCCGCCGACGTGGCGCACGCCCTGCGCCGCGTCGAGTCCGAGAGCGCCCGGATGACCAGCCTCGTCGACGACCTGCTGCTGCTGGCCCGGCTCGACGCCGGCCGGCCGCTCGCGGCGGACCCGGTCGACCTGTCCGCCCTCGTGGTCGACGCGGTCAGCGACGCGCACGTCGCCGGCCCCGAGCACCACTGGCGGCTCGACCTGCCCGAGGTCGTCATCCGCGTGCCCGGCGACGCCGCCCGCCTGCACCAGGTGGTGGCGAACCTGCTGGCCAACGCCCGCGTGCACACCCCGCCCGGCACGACGGTCACCACCACCCTCGCCGTGGAGGCGGACGCGGCCGTCCTCACCGTCGCCGACGACGGACCGGGGGTGCCGGCCCAGCTGCGACCGGAGATGTTCGAGCGGTTCGCCCGGGGTGACAGTTCCCGGTCCCGGGCGCACGGCAGCACCGGGCTCGGCCTGGCGATCGTGGCGGCCGTCGTCGAGGCGCACCACGGCACGGTCGGCGTCGACAGCCGTCCCGGCCGGACGGTGTTCGCCGTCCGCCTGCCGGATCCCACAGCTGACGCATAGGCGGCGCACGGGGTCCCGCCAGTTCGGCCGCCGAGGCTGGCGGCATGGACCGAACAGACACCCTGTCGACGACGCCCGGCGACCCGGTCGGGCCGCCGCACCCGAGCACGCGCCCCGAGGAACACCCGCCTCCGGCGGGCCGTGCGGCGACCTGGACCCGGCCCGCTCTGCTGGCCCTGCTCCTGGGCACCGGCCTGCTCTACCTCTGGGGCCTGGGCGCCTCCGGCTGGGCCAACTCGTTCTACGCGGCCGCCGCGCAGGCCGGCTCGGTGAGCGGCAAGGCGTTCTTCTACGGCTCGTCCGACGCGGCCAGCTCGATCACCGTGGACAAGACGCCCGCCTCGCTCTGGCTGATGGCCCTGTCGGTGCGGATCTTCGGGTTGAACAGCTGGGCGATGCTCGTCCCGCAGGCGCTGTGCGGGGTCGCCTCCGTCGGCGTGCTGTACGCCAGCGTGAAGCGCTGGTACGGGCCGGCCGCCGGCCTGATCGCCGGAGCGGTCCTCGCCGTCACCCCGGTGGCGACGCTCATGTTCCGTTTCAACAACCCCGACGCCCTGCTCGTGCTCCTGCTGCTCGGCGGCGCGTACGCCACCGTGCGCGCGTTGGAGACGGCCAGTACCCGGTGGATCGTGCTGGCCGGCGCGCTGGTCGGGTTCGGCTTCCTGACCAAGATGCTCCAGGCCTTCCTGCTGGTGCCGGTCTTCGCCGGCGTCTACCTGCTGGCCGCCCCGACCGGGCGGTGGCGGCGGGTGCGCCAACTCCTGCTCGCCGGCCTCGCGGTGGTGGTGTCCGCCGGGTGGTGGGTGGCCGTCGTCGAACTCGTCCCGGCCAGCGCGCGTCCGTACGTCGGCGGGTCGCAGGGCAACAGCATCCTGGAGCTGACCCTCGGCTACAACGGTCTCGGCCGGATCACCGGCGACGAGGTGGGCAGCGTCGGCGGCGGCGCCGGACGGATGGGCGGTGGGGGTGGGCCGTTCTCGGGGCGGACGGGCCTGCTGCGGATGTTCGACGGCGAGGTCGGCGGTCAGATCTCCTGGCTGCTGCCGGCCGCGTTGATCCTGCTGGTCGCGGGCCTGGTGGTGGCCGGTCGGGCCGCGCGTACCGACCGCACCCGGGCCGGTCTGCTGCTGTGGGGTGGCTGGCTGCTGGTTACCGGACTGATCTTCAGCTTCATGTCCGGGATCTTCCACGCCTACTACACCGTGGCGCTCGCGCCGGCCGTCGGCGCGCTGGTCGGCATCGGCGTCACCCTGCTCTGGCGGCAGCGCCGACCGCGGCCCACCCCGGCCGCCGACGCGGACGAGGAACCGGTGCTGGTGTCCCGGTGGCAGCGGTGGCGTCCGCTGGCCGCCACGGCGACCCTCGCCGCCACCCTCGCGGTCACCGTCTGGTGGGCGTGGGTGCTGCTCGGGCGCAGCCCCGACTGGTACCCGTGGCTGCGTGCCGTCGTGCTGGTTCCCGGCCTGCTCGGCGCGGCCCTGCTCCTGTTGACCGTCCGACTGCCCCGGTGGCTGGGGGCCGTGGCACTGGGCGTCGGCGCGGCGGCGGCCCTCGCGGGACCGGCGGCGTACGCGGCACAGACCGCCGCGACCCCGCACACCGGCTCGATCCCGAGCGCCGGCCCCGCGGTGGCGGGCGGATTCGGCCGCGGTGGCTTCCCCGGCGGACGACCGCCGGGCGGCATGGCGTTCCCCGGCCGCGGGCAGTTCCCCGGCGACGGCCGCAACGGCGCGTCGGTGCCGGGCGGCGAGAACCGCAACGGCAACCAGGACGGCGGGCGGTTCCCGGGCCTTCCGGGCGTAGGGCAGATGCCCGGTGCTCGCGGCGGCGGCATGGGAGGTCTCCTCGACGCCCGCGAGCCCAGCGCCGCGATGCGCGAGTTGCTCGAGCGGGACAGCGACGACTACACCTGGGTGGCGGCCACCATCGGTTCCAACAACGCCTCCGGTTATCAGTTGGCCACCGGCGACCCGGTGATGCCGATCGGCGGGTTCAACGGCAGCGACCCGTCACCGACCCTCGCCCAGTTCCAGCGCTACGTCGCCGACCACAAGATCCACTACTTCGTGGGCGGTGGTGGCTTCCGTGCCAACGGAGGCAGCTCGGCCTCGCAGGAGATCTCCACCTGGGTCGAGGAGACCTTTACGGCGCAGACCGTGGACGGGGTCACCGTCTACGACCTCAGCACCGGCGCGGACGCGTCGTGACCGCGATCAGCGGCCCGCGTCCCGCCGTCCGGACCCGGTCCACCACCACCGGGGCGGTGCTGGACGTGGTGATCCCCGTCTACAACGAGGAGATCGACCTCGGGCCGTGCGTACGCCGGCTGCACGCCCACCTCACCGAGCACTTCCCGTACCCGTTCCAGATCACCGTCGCCGACAACGCCAGCGTGGACGGCACCCTGACGGTCGCCGAGGGCCTCCGCGCCGAGCTGCCGGGCGTCGAGGTGCTGCACCTGGACGCCAAGGGCCGGGGGCGCGCGCTGTCCGTCGCGTGGTCGGCCTCGTCCGCGCCGGTGCTGGCGTACATGGACGTGGACCTGTCCACCGATCTGGCGGCGCTGCTGCCGCTGGTCGCGCCGCTCATCTCCGGCCACTCCGACCTGGCGATCGGCACCCGGCTGGCGCGTACGTCCCGGGTGGTGCGCGGCGCCAAACGGGAGGTCATCTCCCGGGCCTACAACCTGCTGCTGCGCGGCGCGCTGTTCGCGCGGTTCTCCGACGCGCAGTGCGGGTTCAAGGCGATCCGCGCGGACGTGGCCGAAGAGCTGCTGCCGCTCGTGCGGGACACCGGGTGGTTCTTCGACACCGAGCTGCTGGTGCTGGCGCAACGGGCCGGGCTGCGCATCCACGAGGTGCCGGTGGACTGGGTCGACGACCCGGACAGTCGGGTCGACATCGTCGCCACCGCCCTGGCCGACCTGCGGGGGATGGGTCGACTCGGGCGGTCCCTGGTGACCGGCGCGCTGCCCGTGGCCGAGCTACGTGCCCAGCTCGGTCGGGCACCGCTGGCCGCGCCACCGGCGCAGGTGCCGGTCGGGCTGCCCGGGCAGCTGGTCCGGTTCGCCGCCGTCGGGGTGGCCAGCACGCTGGCGTACCTGCTGCTGTTCGTGGCCACCCGGGGCGCGCTCGGCGCGCAGCCGGCGAACCTGCTGGCGCTGTTTCTGACGGCGGTGGCGAACACGGCCGCGAACCGACGGCTGACGTTCGGGATCACCGGTAGCCGCAATGCCGGTCGGCACCACGCGCAGGGGCTGCTGGCGTTCGGCCTCGGCCTGGCGTTGACCAGTGGCGCGCTGGCGGCGCTGCACGCGGTTGTCGCCGTACCCGCCCGGTCGGTGGAACTGGCCGTGCTGGTGGTCGCGAACCTGGTCGCCACCGTGCTGCGCTTCGTGCTGCTGCGCCTGGGCATGCACCACCGGCGCAGCTAGGCCGGTCAGCCGGTCAGCATCTGTGCGAGGACCTCAACGACGCGCCGGGTGTGCCGCCCGTCGGGGTCCTCGTCGGGGTTCAGGTCGGTCACGCTCATCCCGAGCAGCCGGTCGGCGCGGGCCAGCGGCGTGACCAGTGCGACGAGGTCCGCCCACCGTGGCCCGTCCGGCTCCGGGTAAGTCACCGCCGGCAGGTCGCGCGGGTCCACCACGTCCAGGTCGAGGTGCAGCCAGGCCGGCCCGTCGCCGTCGGCGGCCAGGCCCGCGCCGACCGCACCGGCGCCGAGGCGCAGCAGGTCGACGGCGGGCACCTGGTGGATCGCCGGGTCGATCCGGGCCGCCTCGACGCGACTGTCCTCGTCGGTGGGCGGTCGGTGGCCGAGCAGGTGCACCCGGGCGGGGTCGAGCAGCGCGTCGTCGACGCCGATCGCGGCGGCCGGGCCGTGCCCGGTGACCACCGACAGGTCCATGTCGGCGGCCTCGCCGGTCGGCGACGTCGCGCCGTCGAGGAAGTCGGGATGCGCGTCGACGAACCACAGCTCGGTCGTGCGGGGCAGCGCGCGGCAGATGCCGGGCAGGATCGCGCAGTCGCCGCCGAGCACCAGCGGTCGGTGACCGTCCGCGATCAGCCCGCCGATCCGTGCGCTGATCGCGGCGCCGGCCCGGACCAGGCCGGCGGCGTCGATCACCCCGCTCGTCGGCTCCCGGTTCGGGTCCCGTAACCGGGCCTCGTCGATCTGCCCGTCGTCGTCGGCGGCCAGGGCGTCCAGCAGGCCGGCCCGACGCAGGGCGGCCGGTGCCCGTTCCTCGCCGCGCCGTGCGCCGGAGGAGTCCAGTGGCGCGTCCACGACCATCCAGCGCACGCTTCGCAGCCTACCGACGCAAGCCGCTTCCTGTGGCCGGGCTGGGAGTCCTCGGATGTGGGCGCGGTGGCGCGGACGAGCAGCGTACGGTGATGGACAAGTCCGGCTTACTGGGTCAAAAGCCTCATTGCTGTCGCCCCGGGACGCCGGTGTCGAGACGGGCGAGGGGAAGGAGCGGTCGGTGATCCATCTGGCCTACCTGGACGCGGGATCGGGCAGCCTGATCGTGCAGGCCGTCGTCGGCGGGGTGGCGGGCGTCGCGGTCGCCGCCAAGCTCTACTGGCGGCGGCTGGTCGACCGGTTCCGCCGGCAGCCCACCGACCAGCGGTAACGGTCGCGGCGACCATGACGAGCACACCCACCGGGGTACGCCCCGAGCCCGCCTCCTTCCGCGACCCCGCCAACCGGGTCTTCCACGTCGGCGACGAGGTGCTGCGCGGGCTCGACGCCCAGGCCGCCGCGCACTGGCGCACCCTCGCGGCCAGCCCGTTCTTTCCCACGCTCGTCTCGGCGGGCAAGGTCTGCGCCACCGAGGACGCCCCGGCCACGCTGGCGCCCGCCGGCACCGAATGGGCGGCGGTGCTGCGCCACGAACGCATCCCGTTCGTCTCGCACCCGTACGAGTGGTCCTTCGCCATGCTGCGCGACGCCGCGCTGCTGCACCTGGAGATCCTGCGTACCGCCCTCGCCGAGGGGTTCACCACCAAGGACGGCTCCGCCTACAACCTCCAGTGGCGCGGCGCGAAACCCGTCTTCATCGACATCGGCTCCTTCACGCCGGTCCGCGACGGCGAACCGTGGGCCGGCTACCGCCAGTTCTGCCAGACCCTGCTCTACCCGCTGCTGCTCACCGCGCACCTGGGCGTGGACTTCCAACCCTGGCTACGCGCCCAGGTCGACGGCATCGAGGCCGAGCAGTTGCGTCCCCTCTTCGGCGGAACCCGTCGGCTGCGCCCCGGCGTCCTGACCCACCTGCACCTGCACGGCGCGATGCAGCAACGCAACGCCGCCGCCAGCACCACCGACGTCAAGGCCCAGCTCCGGGCCGCCGGCTATACGCGCCAGTTGCAGGCGGCCACCGTACGCGGCATCGAGAAACTGGTCCGCCGCCTGGCGCACCGCCCCTCCGGCAGCCACTGGTCGGACTACCAGCGCACCTGCGGCTACTCGGCCCGCGACCGGGTCGCCAAGGAGCAGTTCGTGGTCGCCGCCGTGGCCGCCGCCGGCCGCCCGCGCCTGGTCCTCGACCTCGGTGCCAACGACGGCCGGTACTCCCGACTGGCCGCCGGGCACGCCGACTACGTGGTCGCCGTCGAGCAGGACCCGGCGGTGGTCGACGAGCTGTACCGGGCGCTGCGCTCCGAGGGGCAGCAACGGATCCTGCCGCTGGTGGTCGACCTGGCCGACCCGTCCCCGGGCGGCGGCTGGCGCGGCGTCGAGCGCGCCGGCTTCGCCCAGCGGGCGTCGGCGGACGTGGTGCTCGCCCTGGCTCTCGCGCACCACCTGGCGATCGGCCGCAACGTGCCGCTGCCGGAGGTCGTCGACTGGCTGGCCGGGCTGACCGCGCCCGGCGGGGCCGTGGTGGTGGAGTTCGTCCACCCGGACGACCCGATGGCCGCCCGGCTGCTGGCCAACAAGCCCGACGGACTCTTCCCCGACTACCGGCGGGACACCTTCGAACGGCTCCTCGCCGCCCGGGGCCGGATCACCGACCGGCTGGAACTGCCCTCGGGCACCCGCACGCTCTACCGGACGGTGATGGGTGGCTGACCCGCCCGTCGAGACCCCACCCGAACGCGGGCGGTGGGAGCGGGGGTGGCGCGGGGAGCTGGGTCGGGTGCTGGAGATCGTCGCGCTGGTCGGGCTGGTCGTCACCCAGCCGCTGCTGGACGTGCTCGGCCGCAGTCCCGACTTCTTCCTGTTCCACCGCGCCGACACCGGCCAGATCCTGCTGCTGGTCGCGCTGGTGGCGCTCGTACCCACCCTGCCCGTGGCGGCGCTGGGCGCGCTCAGTCGACTGGCCGGCCGGACCGCCCGCGCGCTCACCCATACGCTGCTCGTCGGCCTGCTGGTCGCCGCCCTCGCCGTGCAGGTGGGCCGGCACGTGACGACGCTTCGGGGCGTACCCCTGCTGGCTCTTGCCGGTCTGGCCGGTGTGGCCGGCGCGGCGGCGCACCGGCGGTGGCGGGCCCCGGGCCGTGCGCTGCGACTGGCCGCCGCCGGGCCGCTGGCGTTCGTGGCGCTGTTCCTGTTCGTGTCGCCCACCTCGGCGGTCGTGCTGCCGCGGGGCGACGGCGGCGCGGTCGGCACCGCGCAGGGCGGGGCCGTGCACCCGCCGGTGGTCATGCTGATCCTCGACGAGCTGCCGCTGGTCAGCCTGCTCGGCGGCGACGGCCGGATCGACGCGGCCCGGTTCCCGCACTTCGCCGAACTGGCCGGGGCGTCGACCTGGTACCGCAACGCCACCGGGGTCAGCGGCTGGACGCCCAACGCGCTGCCGGCGATGCTCACCGGTCGCTACCCGGCGCGGTCGGTCGCGCCGCACTACTCGCAGTACCCGGACAACCTCTTCACCGCCTTCGGCGGTCTGTACGACATCCAGGCCGAGGAGAGCATCACCCGGCTCTGCCCGCCCAGCCGCTGCGAACAGCCGGTCGCCCCCGAACAGGGCCTCGGCGTGCTGGTGAAGGAGACCGGCAAGCTGCTCGGCCGGATCGCCGGGCCGACGGAGAGCGCGGTCGACCCGGAGGACTCGTACCGGGAGCGGACGCGGGCCGAGGCCGGCCTGGACGCCGCCGAGCCGGTACCGGCCGACCCCAAGTTCCGCTGGGACAGCCTCGACGACAATCAGCCCGCCCGGTTCACCAGCTTCCTCGCCGGCCTGAAGCCGCGGCCCCGGCCCACCCTGCACTTCCTGCACTTGCTGATGCCGCACTCCCCGTGGGCGTACCTGCCGTCCGGCGCGCGCTACGACGCACCCGAGGATCTGCCCAACGACGGCGCCGGCTGGATCGACCTGGCCCGTCAGCGCCACCTCGCCCAACTCGGCTACACCGACCGGCTGATCGGCGAGACGCTGCGCACGCTGCGTGCCAGCGGCCTCTACGACCAGGCCCTCGTCGTCGTCACCGCCGACCACGGGGTGAGCTTCCGGCCGGGCGCGCAGGGCCGGGGGATGGACGCCATCAGGGCCGCCGCCGGCGAGGTCGCCTGGGTGCCGATGTTCGTCAAGGAACCACGGCAGCAGACCGGCCGGGTGGACGATCGCAACTGGGAACATGTCGACCTGCTGCCCACCGTCGCCGACGAGGCCGGCATCCGCCTGCCCTGGCGGGTCGACGGCCGCTCCGCCCGCCAGAGCCCGCGCGCCGACGCCACGAAACACTTCTACGACACCCCCGGGGAGGCGGTCACCTTCCCCGGCGGGGTGCCCACCCCACCGCCGCTGCCGACACCGCACCGGCTGGTCGGCACCGAGGTACGCGCCGGCCCCAGCGGCGGCAGCGCCCGCGTCGCCGACCTGGCCGCGTTCCGGGCCACCGATCCGGACACCGGCACCCTCCCGGCGCTCGTCTGGGGTGACGTGCCGGACGCCATCCCGGACGGCACGCTGCTGGCCGTCGCCGTCAACGGCAGGATCGGCGCGGTCGTCCCGGTGGTGCCGACCGACCCGGGCGGGCGTCGGTTCGCCGCGCTGCTCACCGACGACCGGCTGTTCCACGCCGGCACCAACCAGCTCGACGTCTATCAGGTCACGACCACGGGTACGCTGCGCCGCCTGGCGCTGTCCTGAAAACCGGCTGTCCGGCGGACTGCCGCGGACGGGTCGTTTGCGGCTTTCGTGGGCTTCCCGCCTGCCGGGATTGCGGGTTTCCCGGCCTGCTGGTCGGGAATCGGGTGACGCATACCTCACCGCCGAACCACGGCGGGCAGTGTCCCCCGAGCCGCAATTACGGTAGAAGCGAAGGCAATTCAACGTAGATCTGCCGGCGAAGCGAGGAACCACATGACGGAAGTCAAGCTCGACCACCCCGGCGGGCAGCTGTCGATGCCGGTGCATTCCGCGGTCGAGGGCCCCGCTGGCATCGGGGTGAGCAAGCTGTTGAAGGAAACCGGGATGACGACGTACGACCCCGGTTTCGTCAACACCGCGGCTGCCTCATCCGCGATCACCTACATCGACGGCGACGCGGGGATCCTGCGTTACCGGGGGTACCCGATCGAGCAGCTGGCCGAGAAGTCCTCCTTCCTGGAGGTCTCGTACCTGCTCATCTACGGTGAGCTGCCCACCGAGCAGCAGCTGACCGAGTTCACCGAGTGGATCCGGCGGCACTCGCTGCTGCACGAGGAGATGCGTCGGTTCTTCGACGGCTTCCCCCGGGACGCCCACCCGATGGCGGTGCTGTCGTCCGCCGTGAGCGCGCTGTCGACCTTCTACCAGGACAGCCTGGATCCGTTCGACTCCGAGCACGTGGAGATCTCCACGGTCCGGCTCATGGCGAAGGTCCCCACCATCGCCTCGTACGCGTACAAGAAGTCCATCGGGCAGCCGCTGCTGTACCCGGACAACTCCCTCGGGTACGTGGACAACCTGCTGCGCATGACGTTCGGCGTGCCGGCGGAGCCGTACGAGGTCGACCCGGTCATGTCGAAGGTGCTGGACATGCTCTTCGTTCTGCACGCCGACCACGAGCAGAACTGCTCCACGTCGACCGTCCGGCTGGTCGGCTCCAGCAACGCCAACCTGTTCGCCTCGGTGTCGGCGGGCGTGAACGCGCTGTTCGGCCCGCTGCACGGCGGCGCGAACCAGGCGGTGCTGGAGATGCTCCAGCAGATCCACGCCGGTGACGGCGACGTCCGGTCCTTCGTCCGCAAGGTCAAGGACAAGCAGGACGGCGTCAAGCTGATGGGCTTCGGCCACCGGGTCTACAAGAACTACGACCCGCGGGCGGCGATCGTCAAGAAGGCCGCGCAGGACGTGCTGGGCCGGATGGCCAAGCCGGACCCGCTGCTGGACATCGCCATGGAGCTGGAGGAGATCGCCCTCGCCGACGACTTCTTCGTCTCCCGGCGGCTCTACCCGAACGTGGACTTCTACACCGGCCTGATCTACAAGGCCATGGGCTTCCCCACCAAGATGTTCACGGTGCTCTTCGCGCTCGGCCGGCTTCCCGGCTGGATCGCCCAGTGGCGCGAGATGATCAGCGACCCGGAGACCAAGATCGGCCGTCCGCGGCAGGTCTACGTCGGCGCCGCCGAGCGGGACTACGTCCCGTTCAACGAGCGCTGACCTCCGCTCCTGGCACGACCGCAGGCCGTCGACCCGATTCGGGGTCGGCGGCCTGCGCCGTTCCCAAGGTCCTGCCATGCGGTGGTCCGTGACGCTTTTGCGCGGTGGCCCGCGGTGGCCCGCGGTCGTCCCGGCGGTACCCCGGGTCTGTTGTTCGCCTCCTGTCGAGCTGCCCCGGATATGGGGCGCGGAGTGGCGGGTTCACCCCCCCCCACCCGATCCCGGTCGTGCCGGCGGGCCGGTTCGCGAGCGTCGGCCCGGCGGACGGCGCACCGCTGCCCGGACCCGTCCGCACCGCCCCTTGTTGAGCGACCTCGACGGTCGGTCGCGCCACGTGTCGATCAAGGCGGCGTCCAGGTCCGTGGACCTGCCGGTCACAGTCACCCGGGGCTTCGGGCTCGCGGCAGGCAGCCGCCCGCAGCGGGGCAGGCAGCCGCCCGCAGTGGGGCAGGGCAGCCGCCCCATTTCTGGGGCAGCTCGACAGGGGACGCACCAGAGACCTGGGGTCGAGACCGGAGGTGCACGGCCGGGCTCAGAAGGCGGCGATGTCGCGGGCTCGTTCGCTGCGGCTGAGCGCGCCGATCAGCGCGGACTGACCGTGCCGGCGGGCGGCCAGCCGGACCAGCAGGTCGCGTACGGGGTCGAAGACCTCCGGCGGGAAGACCGGCGTGGGCACGCCGACGCTGACCGCCAGGTCGTCCGAGTGCACGACGATCTCCAACTGGCGGGTGAGCAGGAAGTCGGCGCGGCGCAGGGACCAGCCCTGCCACGGGATCGGCACCACGTCGACGGCGGCTCCCCGAGCCAGCAGGTCACCGACCTGCGCGAGCGCCTCGGTGGAGCGGGCGTGCAGGTCGTCCGGTCCACGGACCGCGTCAGCCTCGTCCGGGCCCTCGGCGACCGCGTCCTGGTCCGGCGTGCCCTCAGTGACCCAGGAGGCCCGTTCGTAGTGGTCGTCGGCCGAGTCGAGCGTGGGCAGCTCGGCGGGGGTCGGCAGCAATTCCGCCGCACGGATCGCCTGCCGTCCGAGGTGGCACGCCAGACCACCCACGGACAGGTGCGGCAGGGCGCTCGGGCGCGACCACCGCGCGGCCACCTCGGGGTGCCGGATCAGGTCCAGCGCGATCGAAGCGGCGACCGGGAAGGCCGAATCCAGGGAGTCGACAGGATGAGACATCCGCACAGTCTGGCAGCCCCGGCTGCCCGCCGCCGGGCGGCGACGCCCGACCGCCGCCCGGCGATCGACTCGCCTTGCCGGAAGTCGGGGTTTCCCAGGACGTCGGACACCCCGACTTCACGAAACCCGGGTCGATCACCCGAGCGGGGTCTCAGCGGAGGCCGGCGGCGGCCAGCAGGTTGCCGTCGGGCAGCGCCGGAAGCGCCCGGCCCTGCGACATGCGCTGTTCGGCGCGCTCGGTCGTGAACGCGGCGTCGTTGGCGATGGCGGCGCCGTAGCTGGCGGCGGTGCGCTGGGCGATGGCGGTCCAGCCGTACTGCTCGGTGACCATCCGACGGGCTCGGCGGGCCATGGCGCGGGCGCGCTCGCGGTCGGACAGCAGCGCGTCGACGGCGTCGGCGAGGCTGTCCGGGTCGTGCGGGCGGAACGTCATGCCGGTCGCTCCCGACTCGACGATCTCGGCGAGGCCACCGGTGGCGGCGACGGCCAGGGGCGCACCGGCGGCGGCCCCTTCGAGGGCCACCATGCCGAACGGCTCGTAGATGCTCGGCACGGCGAAGCAGTCGGACGCGGCCATCAGCGCCGGCAGGTCGGTGCCGCCGAGGAAGCCGGGCATGCTGACCATGCCGCCGAGGCCACGGCGGTGCACCTCGGCCTCCAGCTCGGCGCGGTACGGGCCGTCGCCGGCGATCACGGCGCGCAGCCCGGGGTGCCGCTCGCGCAGCCGGGGGAGGGCGGCGACCAGGTGCTGGACGCCCTTCTCGTACACCAGGCGGCCGGCGAAGGTGACCAGCGGGCCGTCGCCGGCGAACCGGGCGCGCGCCGCCGCCACGTCGCGTGCCGGCACCTTCCAGCGGTACGACTCGACGCCGTTGGCGACCACGTCGACCCGGCTGGCCGGTACGCCGAACAGGGCGTTGACCTCGTCGCGCATGTAGCCGGAGCAGACGATGACCCGGTTGGACTCGCCGCTGAGCCACTGCTCGACGCCGTGGATGGTGCGGTTCATCTCCTCGGGCAGCCAGCCCTGGTGCCGGCCCGCCTCGGTGGCGTGGATGGTGCTGACCAGCGGGATGTCCAGGTGGTCGCGCAACGTCATCGCGGTGTGCGCGACGAGCCAGTCGTGGGCGTGGATGACGTCGTACGCGCCGGCCTGGGTGGCGCGCAGGGCCGTGCGGGTGAGGGTGTGGTTGAACGCCATGGTCCAGGCGAGCAAGGAGCCGGTGGCCAGGGGGAACGTCACCGGGTCTTCGGGGGCGCGCAGGATGCGCACGCCGTCGGCGTACTCCTCCAGGGGTGCGCCCTCGGTGTGGCGGGTGACGACGGTGACCTCGTGCCCGGCGGCGGCCAGGGCCACGGACAGGGCGTGGACGTGGCGGCCGAGGCCGCCGACGAGCACCGGCGGGTACTCCCACGACAGCATGAGGATGCGACGGGTCTGCGGCGGTACACCGGGCCCGCGCTGCGCCGGCACGGCGGAGCCGGACTGCGCGGACGGACCGGGCGAGGTCGAAGGCTGGGGCCGGGAGGTCACGGTGGGTCGGTGGGTCCGGTCCTTGGTGGCAGCGAGCTGCTCATCGACCCGCAGGGTCGTCACATCTGTCTCCGTCCAGGCATGGAGGGGCGCGCCGGCGTCAGTGGCGGCGGAGAGGGTGGAAAAAGGGTGGCCGAGGGCCGACGGGCGCACGCGGGTGCGTGTCCCCCGACAAGCAAAGGCCATCGGACGCCGGTTCGCACCTCGAAATCGGCCATGGTGACGGAAGACACCTGAGGGTGTAGCGCGCATCAGACAGGTGGATTCCGGTCACCGCCTGAAAGGATGGATTGGCGCGCCCGGGGCGGGGGCACTACCCGCTTGCGCGCGGGCCGCTGAGCCGGCGCGCACATCACCATGGCTTGAGGGAGCGACATGCAGGTCTGGCCGGGCGAGCGGTATCCCCTGGGCGCCACCTACGACGGGATGGGCACCAACTTCGCCATCTTCTCCGAGGTGGCCGAGCGGATCGAGCTGTGCCTGTTCGACGAGTGGGACACCGGCGCGGAGCGCCGCGTGGAGTTGCGGGAGGTCGACGCGTACGTCTGGCACGCGTACCTGCCGGGCATCGAGCCGGGGCAGCGCTACGGCTACCGGGTGTACGGGCCGTACGAGCCGGCGAACGGGCTGCGCTGCAACCCGCACAAGCTGCTGCTCGACCCGTACGCCAAGGCCATCGACGGTGACGTCACGTGGGACCCGGCGGTGTACGACTACGAGCTGGGCGACCCGGAGACGATGAACGAGACCGACTCGGCGCCGTTCATGCCGAAGTCGGTGGTGGTGAACCCGTACTTCGACTGGGGCAACGACAAGCCGCCGCGCACGCCGTACCACCACTCGGTGATCTACGAGGCGCACGTGCGCGGGCTGACCATGCGGCACCCGGACATCCCCGAGGAGCTGCGCGGCACGTACGCGGGGATCGCCTCCCCGCCGATGATCGAGTATCTGACCCGGCTCGGGGTGACGGCGATCGAGCTGATGCCGGTGCACCAGTTCGTGCACGACCACCGGCTGCACGACCTGGGTCTGCGCAACTACTGGGGTTACAACACGATCGGTTTCTTCGCCCCGCACCACGGCTACTCGGCGCTGGGCCGCCTGGGGCAGCAGGTGCAGGAGTTCCGGGGCATGGTCAAGGCGCTGCACGCGGCGGGCATCGAGGTCATCCTCGACGTGGTCTACAACCACACCGCCGAGGGCAACCACCTCGGGCCGACGTTGAGCTTCAAGGGCGTGGACGCGCCGAGCTACTACCGGCTCAGCGAGGAGGACCGCCGGTACTTCGTCGACTACACGGGCACCGGTAACAGCCTGAACGTGCGCAGCCCGCACTCGCTGCAACTGATCATGGATTCGTTGCGGTACTGGGTGACCGAGATGCACGTCGACGGGTTCCGCTTCGACCTGGCGGCCACCCTGGCGCGCGAGTTCTACGAGGTGGACCGCCTGTCGACGTTCTTCGAGGTGGTGCAGCAGGACCCGGTGGTCAGCCAGGTGAAGTTGATCGCCGAGCCGTGGGACGTCGGCCCCGGCGGCTACCAGGTGGGCAACTTCCCGCCGCTGTGGACGGAGTGGAACGGCAAGTACCGCGACACCGTGCGGGACTTCTGGCGCGGCGAGCCGGCGACCCTGGCCGAGTTCGCGTCCCGGATCTCCGGCTCGGCCGACCTCTACCAGGACGACGGGCGGCGGCCCTTCCACAGCATCAACTTCGTGACCGTGCACGACGGGTTCACCCTCACCGACCTGGTGTCGTACAACGACAAGCACAACGAGGCCAACGGCGAGGAGAACCGGGACGGCGAGAGCCACAACCGGTCGTGGAACTGCGGCGTGGAGGGCGACACCGACGACGGGGCGGTGCTCGCGCTGCGGGCCAAGCAGCGGCGCAACTTCCTGGCCACGATCCTGCTGTCGCAGGGTGTGCCGATGATCGGCCACGGCGACGAGTTGGGCCGCACCCAGCACGGCAACAACAACGTGTACTGCCAGGACAGCGAGCTGGCCTGGGTCGACTGGGACAACGCCGACGAGCAGTTGCTGGACTTCGTCCGCACGCTCACCGACTTCCGCAAGCGCCACCAGGTGTTCCGCCGCCGCCGGTTCTTCACCGGCCTGCCGGTGGGCGGGCGTGGCACCGACGAGCCGCTGCCCGACCTGGCGTGGCACACCCCGGACGGGCGGGAGATGACCGGCGACGACTGGGGCAACGACTTCGGCCGCTCGGTGGCGCTGTTCGTCAACGGCGAGGGCATCCGCGAGCGCGGCCAGTACGGCCAGAAGCACCACGACGCCTCGTTCCTGCTGTGCTTCAACGCCCACGACGCGCCGCTGGACTTCACCATGCCCGGCAGCGAGTACGGGCAGAAGTGGGAACGGGTCATCAGCACGGCCGAACCGGAGCCGGGCGACGCCACGGTGATCAGCGCGGGCGGCACCATCCGGGTGCCGGACCGGTCCCTCGTCGTGTTGGAGAGGATGATCTGACATGCCGGCCACCCCTCCCAAGGCCACCTACCGCGTCCAGGTCCGCCCCGGGTTCGACCTGGACGCCACCGCCGCGATCGTCGACTACCTGGACGACCTCGGCGTCAGCCACCTCTACACCGCCCCGCTGCTGGCCGCCACGCCCGGCTCGCAGCACGGCTACGACGTCGTCGACCACCGGAGCGTCAACCCGGAGCTGGGCGGGGAGGCCGCCCGGCAGCGGCTGGTGCGCGCCCTGCGCGACAAGCGGCTCGGCCTGGTCGTCGACATCGTGCCGAATCACGCCGGGGTCGCCGTACCGCCGGCCAACCCGGCCTGGTGGGACGTGCTGCGCCGGGGGCGCGACTCGTCGTACGCCGACTGGTTCGACATCGACTGGGACCGGGGCCGGCTGCTGCTGCCGGTCCTGGCCGACGACCCGGCCGCCCTGGACGACCTCAAGGTCGTCGACGGGGAGCTGCGCTACCACGAGCACCGCTTCCCGATCGCCGACGGCACGGGCGACGGCAGCGCCCGGGAGGTGCACGACCGGCAGCGCTACGAGTTGGTCTCCTGGCGGCGCGGGGACGCCGAGCTGACGTACCGCCGGTTCTTCGCCATCGCGGGCCTCGCGGGCCTGCGGGTGGAGGACCCGGCGGTGTTCGCGGCCGTGCATGAGCTGATCCTGCGCTGGGCGGCCGACGGCGAGGTCGACGGCATCCGCGTCGACCACCCGGACGGCCTGCGCGACCCGGCCGGCTACCTCGCGCGGCTGCGCGAGGCCGCCCCGGACGCCTGGCTCGTGGTGGAGAAGATCCTGGAGTACGGCGAGGAGCTGCCGGACTGGCCGGTGGACGGCACCACCGGGTACGACGCGCTCGCCGCCGTGAACGGCCTCTTCGTCGACACCGACGCCGAGGGCGACTTCACCGTGCTGGACACCCGGCTGACCGGGCAGCGCACCTCGTGGGAGGACCTGACCCACTCGACGAAGCTGGCTGCCGCCACCAACCTGCTCGCCGCCGAGCTGACCCGGCTCGCCGCGCTCGCGCCCGAGGTGCCGACCGAGCAGGCCCGCGCGGCGCTCGCCGAGTTGGCCGCGGTGTTCCCGGTCTACCGGGGCTATCCGCCGCAGGGCGCCCGGCACCTCGCCGCCGCCCGCTCCGAAGCCGGCCGCCGCCGACCCGACCTGACCGGCGCCCTGGACGCGATCACCCGCCGGCTGCGCGACCCCGACGACGAGCTGGCGAAGCGCTTCCCGCAGCTCACCGGCGCGGTGATGGCCAAGGGCGTGGAGGACACCGCCTTCTACCGGTGGACCCGCTTCGTGGCGCTCAACGAGGTCGGCGGCAGCCCCGCCCACTTCGGGGTGCCGCCGGCCGAGTTCCACCGCTACGCCGCCGCGCAGCAGGTCCGCTGGCCCGCCAGCATGACCACCCTCTCCACCCACGACACGAAGCGCGGCGAGGACGTGCGCGCCCGCCTCGCCGTGCTCAGCGAGCTTCCGGGTCGCTGGGCGGAGCAGGTCAAGACCTGGATGGAGTACGCGCCGCTGCCCGACCCGGCGTTCGCCCACCTGCTCTGGCAGACGGCCGTCGGCGCGTGGCCGATCGAGCGGGAGCGGCTGCACGCGTACGCCGAGAAGGCCGCCCGGGAGGCCGCGGCCTCGACCAGTTGGGCGGACCCCGACGCGGGCTTCGAGCAGGCCATGCACGCGGTCATCGACCGCATGTACGACGACCCGGCGCTGCACGACGAGCTGACCGAACTCGCCGCCGCGATCGCCCCGGCCGGCTGGTGCAACTCCCTCGGGCAGAAGCTGATCCAGCTCACCATGCCCGGCGTCCCGGACACCTACCAGGGCACCGAGCTGTGGGACAACTCCCTGGTCGACCCGGACAATCGGCGGCCGGTCGACTTCGACGTACGCCGGGAGATGCTGGCACGGCTCGACGGCGGCTGGCGTCCCCCGGTCGACACCGACGGAGCGGCGAAGCTGCTCGTCGTGTCGCGGACGCTGCGCCTGCGGCGGGCGCACCCGGAGCTGTTCACCACCTACCGGCCGGTGCCGGCGCACGGCCCGGTGGGCCGGCACGTGGTGGCGTTCGACCGGGGTGGCGTGATCGCCGTGGCGACCCGCCTGCCGCTCGGCCTGGCACGGGCCGGTGGCTGGTGTGACACAGCCCTGTCGCTTCCTGTTCACGAGGTGAAGGACCTGTTCACCGGCCGGGTCTACAGTGGCGGGGAGGTCCCGTTGGACAATCTCCTCGCGGACTACCCCGTTGCTCTGCTGGCTCCTCCCACCGCTGCCGAGGAGGCCTCGTCATGACCACATTCTCCGTCTGGGCACCGGACGCCAGCCGGGTACGCCTACGCCTGGCCGGCGACACCGACCACGACATGCGCGCCGCCGCCGACGGCTGGTGGACCGTCGAGGTGCCGGACGCCGGCCTCGACTACTCCTTTCTGCTGAACGACGACGAGACCGCGCTGCCCGACCCCCGCTCGCCGTGGCAACCTGCGGGTGTGCACGGGCCGAGCCGCCGCTACGACCATCTCGCGTTCCAGTGGAGTGATTCCTCCTGGACGGGTCGCCAACTGCCCGGCAGCGTCCTCTACGAGCTGCACATCGGCACCTTCACCCCGGAGGGCACCTTCGACGCGGCCATCGATCGCCTCGACCACCTGGTCGACCTCGGCGTCGACCTGGTCGAACTGCTCCCGGTCAACGCCTTCAACGGCGAACACAACTGGGGGTACGACGGCGTCTGCTGGTACGCCCCACACGAGCCCTACGGCGGCCCGGACGGCCTGAAACGGTTCGTCGACGCCGCCCACTCGCGCGGGCTGGGGGTGATCCTCGACGTCGTCTACAACCATTTCGGGCCCTCCGGGGCCTACGCGCCGAGGTTCGGCCCCTACCTGGCCGAGCAGAGCAACAGTTGGGGCCGCTCGATCAACCTGGACGGCCCGCACTCGGACGAGGTACGCCGCTACATCATCGACAGCGTGCTCATGTGGCTGCGCGACTACCACGTCGACGGGCTGCGGCTCGACGCCGTGCACGCGCTGCCGGACACCCGGGCGGTGCCGTTGCTCGAAGAGCTTGCCGTCGAGGTCGAGTCGTTGTCGACGCACCTGGGCCGGCCGCTGTCGCTGATCGCCGAGTCCGACCTGAACGACCCGCGGCTCATCACGCCCCGGGAGGCGGGCGGGTTCGGGCTGCACGCCCAGTGGAACGACGACGCCCACCACGCCCTACACACGCTGCTGACGGGGGAGCGGCAGGGCTACTACGGCGACTTCGGCTCCCTGGAGACCCTGTCAGACGTTCTCACCGGTGGGTTCTTCCACGCGGGCACCTGGTCGAGCTTCCGTAACCGGCACCACGGGCGGCCCCTGGATTCGCGCGTTCCTGGTCATCGGCTGGTCGCCTACTTGCAGAACCACGACCAGATCGGCAACCGGGCCACCGGGGACCGGATCTCGGCCTCCCTGTCGTCTGCGCTCGTGCGGGTCGGGGCGATGCTGCTGTTGACGGCGCCGTTCACGCCGATGCTGTTCATGGGGGAGGAGTGGGCCGCGTCTACGCCGTGGCAGTTCTTCACGTCGCACCCGGAGCCGGAGTTGGCCTCGGCGGTGCGGACCGGGCGGCGGCGGGAGTTCGCTTCGCACGGGTGGCCTGAGGGGGACGTGCCCGATCCGCAGGACCCGGAGACGTTCGTACGGTCCCGGTTGGACTGGGCCGAGCTGGACAAGCCCGAGCATGCTTCGATGCTGGCGTTCTACCAGCGGTTGATCGCGTTGCGGCGGTCGGTGGCGGACCTGTCGGATCCTCGGATGCACGCGGTTTCTGTGCAGCACGGCGATCAGTTCCTGCTGATGCGGCGGGGGGACACGTTGGTGGTCGCCAACTTCGCTGGGCGGGGGCAGGGGGTGTCGCTGCCTGGGGTGGCTCGGCGGGTGCTGCTGGCTACGGGGGAGGGCGTCACCGTTATGCGGGACCGGATCGAGCTGCCAGCGGAGACAGCGGCGATCGTGGCGCTGTGAGGTCTGCGTTACTTGCTCGCGGGGCCCTGGCCGGTGCAGGAGCACGGTCATCAGGGCGGGTGGAACAGGAAGGTTTTACACCAGGCCTTCATTCGTCCTGATGCCACCGGTCCTGATGCCACCGGTCCTATTGCCGACACTCCATCAACCAGTTGTAGGGTGTTCTCAACCGCCTGCTGCTGTAAGTATTCCTTGATCGATTGGGACAGCCATTAAGCACGTCCCAAGAGGAGCAAGGTGCGGGAGGCTAAAGGGTGGTGCGCTGGATGGCCAGGCTCGACCTTAAAGCAGGGTCCGTCAAGGGATCGGCAGCAACGCTTCCGGACTTTCCTGGAAACGGCCGCCGGGGGTCTGAGTCCTGCGCCAACGCCTACCTGTACGGAATGCCCGGTTTATGACGGATCCAACCCGAAGTTCGGTCGTGGTCGCCCTTGGTCCTCCTTGGAACGGACGTCGGAACATCGCTACCTTTGCTCGATCCTCGGCAGGAGCAGTGGGCGATCGGTGCGCCCGATGATCAGAGCCAATTGGCGACCGGCCACGATTGTGCTAGTAAGCGTTGTCGTTAGCGCTCTAACAAATCTAGCTACGAGCGGCTTCGACGTCGGTAGGTGGAGATGGTGGATTACGGCTGGGGTAATTTTGACAGGCATCGGTTGGGCAATCCTAGATGCCTCAACGGCCCATGAAGCAATTTTTGATGGCAACGGCAGTATCCTCCGCGCGGCGATCAGCACTCGGCAGGAGCAGCGCGCAGATCAATCTGTTCCGTGGATGCAACCCCGGATTGACAGCCCAGCAATTTCCCGTTTGGGTTTGGCTCAAGAGCTTGAGCGGCTACTTGTTCCAAGCGCCTCTAATCCGCAAGGATCCGTTACGGCGCTAGTGGGAGCGGGTGGATTTGGAAAGACCGTTCTAGCGTCTCAGGTTTGTCAGGGAGAAATATGGCGCGTCCACTTCCCAGGTGGCCTCCTCTGGGTCACAATCGGGGAGGCGAGAAGCGGGCCGGAACTGGCAGGCGCGCTAAACGACCTTAGTGAACAGTTGGCAGGACGGCGGCCCGCCTTTGCCGACCCTGAACAAGCTGGCTATCACTTAGGTCAGCTACTCGACTCGCGCCCGCCGACTCTTCTCGTGATCGACGATGTTTGGACAGTGGACCAGCTTCGTCCCTTCCTTGCCGGAGGGAGGGAAGCGGTCCGTCTAGTAACAACCCGAATGGCTGGCGTTCTTCCTTACGATGCGTCTATCGTTAGGGTCGTTGAGATGACCACCACGGAGGCTCGGGAGGTCATCTGGTCTCGACTGCCCGGCGAGGCGCCGCATCATGTAGATAAACTTCTCGAATTGACCGGCCGGTGGCCGTTATTGCTCTCACTGGTGAACGGTGCCTTAAGGCAAGCAAGTCGGGACAATGTCAACATTGACGAAGCAGCTCTAAAGCTGGCGCAACGTCTTCAGGTAGATGGTCCGACGACTCTCGATACATCAATCGAAACCCGCCGTGACCGAGCGGTAGAGCGAGCGATACGTGCAAGCCTGGAAATACTTCCAGAATTCGACAGCCAGCGCTACTTCGAGCTTGCAATCTTTCCAGAGGCAACCGAGGTGTCGCTAGACGCGGTCGCCCTGCTCTGGTCCGACTCGGGCGTCAGCGAGGCACGTACAGATCAGATCTGTGTTCAGCTTTTCGAGCTATCGCTAATCGGTACCTATGACAGAGCCCGCCGGGTGGTCAAGATCCACGACGTGCTGCGGGCATATTTGCGTCACAGCCTCGGCGAGGATGCGCTCATTCAAGGTAACAAGAAATATCTCAAGCGCGTTCAGGACGCTGTAGTGCCGCTTAACGGCGACATTAACTCGACAGTGCCCGCATGGTGGCTGATGGCTGAGAGCGAGGTCTTCTTTTGGAATTCGATAACCTACCACCTGGCCGAGGCCCACAAGTTCGATGAATTAGTGACGCTTGTCTGCGATCTGCGATGGGTAGAGGCACGGATAAGGTGTCATGGTGTGGCGTCAATTGAGACCGACTTGCAGCGGAGTGACGAGCCGCTTGCCAAAGCACTTAAGCGCGCAATTGCACGGAACTCCCATTTGCTCGACCCTATAGAGCCTGACTACTCGCGAGGAGACGTTTTAGCGTCTCGGCTTCGTGACGAGCCTGATTTGAGGGAGATCGTCGAAGCCTATGCGGGAAATCGTCCAGCGGCCCTCCCAGGACTTCGCAATCGCTGGAGAATGCCAGATCGTCAGCCCGCTCTTGAACGCGTCTTGACTGGTGCAAAGCGGGCTCTAACCAGTTGCGCAGTAGCTCCTGATGGCTCGTGGCTCTTGGCGGCCGGGCTGGATGGCATTGGCTACATATGGGATTCCATTACAGGCGAGCAACGAGCTCGTCTGATTGGTCATGCATCCGCAATCAGTGCATGCGCAATCGCTCCCAGCGGGTATTGGCTCGTGACCGGAAGCATCGATGGGACCACGCGCATCTGGGGTGCTGAGGGCGGCCTGCGGAAAGTCTTGGCCGGGCATCAAGCGCCGGTTCTCAGCTGTGCAATTTCTCCCGACGGGGGGTTAATAGCGACGTCTGGGCAGGATAGGGCTCTCCGTATCTGGGATGCGAATACGGGAAGGCAGTTAGCAAACCTTGGGGGGCGGCGCCTCTCTGATCACATAGATCGAATCAGCGCCTGCGCCTTCATGCCCAACGGCAAGTTCTTGGTGACGGGTGGCATAGATGGTTTGCTAATTCTGTGGGACGTCCGGATTGGTTCGCAGGTATTTTCGGTTCGAGCGCACGAAGGAGCCATTAACTCCTGCTCCGTCTCGCCCGATGGGCGATCGGTATATACAACAGGCGACGACGGTGTCGTAGGTCGGTGGGATGCCGAGTCCGGCCGAAGACGAGGCGTCTTTATAGGGCATACTGGGCCCGTTAACGACTGTACCGTTTCCGGAGATGGAAGCTGGCTGGCGACGGTGGGCTCGGACCGCACAACCCGAATCTGGGATCCCGCTTCCGGCGTTCTCCGTCTATTGCTTACCGGCCACACGGAACCGGTGAGTAGCTGCGCTGCCGCGCCTAATAGTGAGTGGCTGGTCACCTGTAGCTGGGATAATACTGCGAGGATCTGGAACCCCCACGAACAGACGGATGAAGCCAAGATTCAGCGGCACACCGATGTCGTCACTTCCTGCTGCGCATTGTCGGGCGGCGCAACCCTTGTCACATCGAGCTGGGATCATACGGTCAGGTTATGGGATCCGGTTTCTGAGGAATTGCGGCAGGTGTTTCGAGGCCACGAGGATAAGGTTACTGCTTGTTCCGTCGCACCTCGGCGACGGTGGGTTGTAACAACGAGTTTGGATGGCACCGCTCGGATATGGGATCCTCGCCAAGAAAAAGAAGTTAGAATTCTTACCGGCCATACTGACCAGATTCACTGCGCTGCAGTCTCCCCCGACGGCTCATGGATTGCCACGGGTGGCGATGACCAGACTATTCGGATCTGGCATGCGAGGTCAGGGAAATGTGTGTCCATCCTTGAAGGACACTTGGATCGAGTGAATCGGTGCGCTGCGTCCCCCGACGGCCGCTGGCTTGTCTCGGTTGGAGATGATATGCAAACACTTGTTTGGAGTGTATCAAGTCGTCGACTTGAAGCGAGGCTTCCTGCTGACGGGGCTGCCAACCGGTGCTGTGCCTTCTCTCCTGATGGAAGGACATTGCTAACAGGCGGTATCGATGGTGCGATTCGGATGTGGCGTTCGGTTGACTTGATGATATTCGACTCTCTGGAAGGCCACACGGGGAGCGTGACCGCGTGCGACGTATCGCCTGACGGCCTATGGTTGGCATCAACGGGAGAGGATAAGACGTTGCGTATATGGAGCATGCGTGATCGGTGTTTGGTAGCGTCAATGCGTGTGGACGGTGTTTTGATGTCCACCAGTTGGGTGTCGGGAAGCGCAGGTGTGTGTGCTGTCGGGCAAAGCGGGACTTACCTCTTCTCATTCTCGCCTGGGACTGCTCGCCTGGCGACTTCCGGAGGTTCATCTGATGGAACCAACTAACCGGCGTACAGCAAGATCCCAGGCGCGAACGACTGTCCAGTTTCGGGATGTGGGCTGGTATAGCCGTCGAGGATGTGGCCCTCGTGTTCAGGTTGAGGAAGCCCGTAGATGGGACCGCGATCATGCAGCCATTTAACGTCGAGGAAGTGCCAAGGACGTACGCCGTAGATCCCACCGGCGCGGATTCCCCAAGGCGGGAAGCTGAGAATCCTTCGCTGCTTGAGGAAGTGGGGCAGGCGCGGCGCGCCTACGTGCGTGCCCTCGTTGTGCTCGACACGGGCCTACTCGGTCTTGCTGTGCTTGGCGCTTACGTCCTCTGCTTCGAGGGGAGCCCGAGTACCCCGGCGGACGTGCCGTACGCCATCGTCGTACCTGCGCTGCTGGCGACTTGGTTGATCTCACTCAAGTTGCAGGGGTCGTATGACGATGAGGTGCTCGGATACGGCGCGGACGAGTATCGACGCATTATGAATGCAAGTCTGCGTCTCGCCGTATCGGTGGCGGCTGCAGCATTCGTTATCGATTTTCGAGTATCTCGTGGATTTCTCGCTGTCGCCTTCGCTATGGGCACGTTGGCTGTATGCGCTAGTCGGTTTGCCGCTCGCAAGAGACTGTATCGAGCCCGGAGTCGGGGCAAAGGCTGGTCTCGCAGGGTGCTTGTCGTCGGAGACACGGGACATGTGCTGGCCCTAGTTCAGACACTTCATCAGGACAGGCGGGCGGGCTACCAGGTAGTGGGGGCGTGCTTACCGGACGCACTCCTTGCTCCGGTCGCTCAAGTCGTGGGTCGTGTCCCTGTGGTTGGCTCCTTTCGGGGAATTCCCGACGCTGCTGTGGCGGTGGGCGCTGACACGGTTGCGGTTACGGCCTCGGGGGAGTTGACGGCGACCCGCCTACGGCGCCTTGGCTGGCAGTTGGAAGGCTCTGGCATCGAACTTATGCTTGCTCCCGCCCTCACTGATGTTGCAGGTCCACTCATTGACGTGCGGCCGGTAGCTGGTATGCCTTTGATGCACGCGGAGGCACCTGAATTTCGGGGAATCCCTAAGTTGGTCAAGGGGCTCGTCGACAGGTCGGTGTCGTCGCTGGCGCTGGCACTGCTGCTGCCGCTTATCGCGTTCATCGCGTTGGCCATCAAGCTGGACAGCCGGGGTCCGGTGCTGTTCCGGCAGGTTCGCGTCGGCCGGGGCGGGCAGGAGTTCGGCGTCTTCAAGTTCCGGACGATGGTGGTCAACGCCGACGCGCTGCTCGCCGAGCTGGCGGCCCGCAACGAGACCGACGGCCTGATGTTCAAGATGCGTGACGACCCCCGGCTCACCCGCGTCGGCCGGCTGCTGCGCAAGTGGTCGCTCGATGAGCTGCCGCAGCTGGTCAACGTGCTGCTGGGCCAGATGAGCCTGGTCGGGCCGCGTCCACCACTGCCCTCGGAGGTCGCCCGATACGACGGCGACGTCGCCCGCCTGCTGCTGATCAAGCCCGGCATGACCGGGCTGTGGCAGGTCAGCGGCCGCTCCGACCTGAGCTGGGAGGACGGCATCCGACTCGATCTCTACTACGTGGAGAACTGGTCGCTCGCCGCCGACCTTACCATCCTCTGGAAGACCGCCGGCGCGATCCTGGACAGCCGAGGCGCATATTAGGTTCACGAGAACGTTTTGCGGACGTATTAACGAAAGCTATCTCCTGCCATAGCTGATGCCTCCGAACGTTCCAAGCCTTCCCGAAGATCGACGCCGTTACGGCGAGCGCCGTGCGTCGACCTACCCGGCGGAACGCCTGGCAGCCGAGATCGCCCGAGCCGATCAACTCCGCAATTCGTGCAACTACCCGGCCATGGCGCGGATGCTCCCGGGCCTGCTGCTCGAAGCCGCTGCCGTGGGCGGGACGACGCTCGGCCAGGTCGCCTACCTGGCCTCCACTTGCATCCGGCACCTCGGCTACCGCCACCTGGCCCTCAACGCGGCCCGGGTATCCGTGGCCACCGCCGAGGACGTCGACGATCGAGCGTGGCTGGGCGGGTCTCGGTTCGTGTACGCGCAGAGCCTTCCGATCGAATCCGCGCGACTGGCGGCCAACTCCGCTGACCGGTCACTGACGGAGCTTCAGGGGGACGCCTCAGACATCCGGGTGCGTCAGATGCTCGGCCAACTCCACCTCATGGCCGGGCTCGCCTCGACCGTGGACGGACGTTCCGACGTGGCCCGCGACCACCTCGCGGAGGCCACGCGCGAGGCCGAGAGCCTGGGAGATCCCGCCGACGGTGGCGGGTTCAACGGGTGCTGCTTCGGGCCGACCAACGTCGGGCTCTGGAAGATGTCGATCGCGGCGGAACAGGGCGAGTCCGGCAAGGTGATCGAGCTGTCCCAGACGATCCCGCCGCAGGTGCTCAAGGCGTTGAACCGCCAACTGTCCTACTGGCTCGACGTCGGCCGCGCTCTCGCGGACGGTGGTCGGCGGGATGCCGAAGCGCTCGCCGCGTTCGTGCAGGCTGAGCGGGCCGCGCCGATCCCGTTCGCCATCAACCCGCTGGCCCGCGACGCCGTGGTGACCCTGGCCCAGCGCGCCCAGCGCCGCGCCATCCCCGACGACCTGCGCCTGCTGTCCGGTCGCATCGGCATCAACCTGGCGGCATAACTGCCAGTAATCACTACACCATCAATCTGTCCTACGGTGCCTGGTGGGACGTGAGCGTGTCCCGTCAGTCTCGGACAGGCGGGGAGTACGGTCGATGAAGGGGGACTGCCGGTAATCATCGCCGCCGCCGCAAGGTAGGAGTGAAGCGATGCCCCCACGTGCAACCACAATCGTCGACCCTCGGTTCGCCAGTGAACTACGGCGACTTCGCGAGGCGCGGGGCCCGTCTCTCCGGCAGCTCGCCGCCGTCACCTACGGCAAGAGCCTGATTTACCAGTTGGAAGCCGGACAGGCGAAGCCGACCGTCGACGTGGCGGCTCGACTTGACGAGGCGCTGACGGCGGGCGGCGCCCTGGCGAGGCTCGTTATCGACGCACCCGAGGGTGGCGGTCGGTTGGCGTACACGGTGGTGCACCCGCATCGGGTCGATCGGGCAACCGCGGCGGCACTCGTTGGGCTGCTCGCTGGCTACCGCCGCTTCGAGGATGCCACAGCGAAGGCGGTGTCACCCTCGTAGATGTTGGCCCAGGTCCGGTCCGCCCGCGTGTCGCAGCACTGGCACACGAACTCGCGTACCTGGCGGCTGCTCTCATCGATCACGAGATTCACGGCGCGAACAGTAATGGCAATGAGCGTCCCAGACGATCTCTCGGGTGGTGGCTCTCAGCGCATCGGTCGGCAGGGCTTGTCCGCATCCGGGCTGTCTCCGAACAGCCCACACCAGATAACGCCTCTATTTGTCGCATTTCTGGATGGTTTGAGTCGTGTCGCGATGCCGCTAGGGTGTAACGGATGAGCGACTACCTCCAAGTGTCAACGGCCACCGAGACACGCGAGGTCGGCGTCCGGCTCGCGAAAGGGGCTGTCGCCGCCCGGCTCGCCGCCAGCGGACAGGTGATCGGTCCCGTCACCAGTGTGTTCTGGCACCACGGCGCACAGGGCTCGGGCGAGGAGTGGCAGGTGCTGCTTTACACCACGGCAGAGCGATACCCACAGTTGGAGCGATTCGTCTTGGACGAGCATCCGTGGACCAACCCGCAGATCAGTGCGGTTCCGATCGTGCAGGGTTCGACGGAGTACCTGGAGTGGTTGAGTCGTTCCGTCGAGGGCGCGGAGGCATAGCCGCAACGAGGGCCCGAAGATCGGCGACGCAGGGCAGCCCTGCGTGTGGCTCCACGCGACGTAGGAATGCGTCAATTCGCTGCTGTGGCCGGACGGAACCGACGCCGGAGGCAAGGCGGACGGCGCTTGTCGCAGCCTGGCACGCCTGCTCGATCTCGTTCGCGTCCAGGTAGGCATCAGCAAGCCAGGACAGGTAGAGCGCCTTATCGCGGGCCTGCGTGTCGCAGAAGGTCGCCAAGGCGCGCTCCAACACCGGAATTGCGCGAAGCGGCCGGTGGAGCACGGTCTGGCAGCGGCCGGTCATGATCTCGCCTTCTGTGCCGTCCACCCAGTACACCCAGTCCGGCTCGGGCCGGTTGTCGTGCTCGGCAAGAAGGGTCGTACCGGTTCCGAGATGCCGGTCGGCGGTGGGCGCATCGCCGGCGACAGCGGATGCCCAGGCGGCCCGCAGGTGCAGCAACGCCCGTACCCGTGGTGTCGCCGTGGTGCCGGCGGTCTCGCAGGCCGCGCTGGCCACGTCCGCACCCCGATGCCCGGTGGCGAGTTGCTGGTACGCAAGGAATGCCATCCCGTTCGCCATTAGCGCGTTGTCGTCGGCCTCCCGTGCGGCGGCAAGGCTGATTCGGAACTTGCCATCCGCGTCGGGATGGTCACCCGCGTCGAACGCCGCCCAACCGGCCAACTGCGCTTGCTCGGCGAGGACCGCCAGCAGTCGGCGGCCGGTGCGCTCTGCGTACACGCCGTTCTGGATCAGTCGCGTTGTCGTCTCCACCTCGGCCGCGTAGATCTGACGGGTGTCAGCGCCACCGAGATAGTTGTCGAGCCGGCGTAATCTCGCCGTGCGCTCAGCCAGCTGCGCAGGCGTGCCACTCCCGACATGTCGACCGCGGGCGAGCAGGGTTTGTGGGAGTGTGGCAGTAAGGCCGGCGGCGGCGACGAAATCACGACGGCGGATGCCCTGACGCGTTGCGGCCAGTGCGGACAGCTCACCACCGGCGTGAAGAGCCTCGTCGACGTGTCGGGCGACCTGAGCGGTGGGTGGCTTCGCGCCGGTCTCCAGCTCGTGCAGGTAGGACTTGCCGTAGTAGGTGAGCTTCGCAAGCTCACGCAGTGACAGACCACGCTGGCCGCGAAGCTGGCGCATGCGCTCGGAGAACGACACTTCAGTCATCGCGATCACCTCAGGTCGACTGGTGGCAGCTCTCCAACCCCTGCGGGTCAAGGATTGCCATCCGTCACGCTAACGCTGCCGACTGTCGCCGTCACGTCTGGACTATCGGCATTGTCGTCCGCGGACGGGCGGAAGCACCCGTATACCTGAGGTCGTTACTTGGCGTCGTACTGATCGGACGTGAGGGCGTAGTCGACCGAAGCGGGCGACTCGGCTTCTGAGCTGCACCTCGCCGTCGCGCAGGCGCAGGCCGGGGACGTGGCGGCTGCGCGCGAAACCAACGCGGCAGCAGACGCCATCGCCCTTGCCGCAGCCTCCCGGGAACTCGCCCGTGAAGTGGCCGAGACGGTCCACCACCTTCGCCTGTCCGCTACGCCGTGACGGACGCGTTTCGCCTGGTAAGGCACCGATTTTCGCATCGACGATGGTGGTGGGTGACGGGTTAGATGGCTGACGCCGTGCCCACTGGTCGATGGAGGTGGGTGTGCGAGGCGACGAGCAGTCGAGCAAGGGTGAACAGGCTGAAGCTGCCGAGCGGGAGGCGGCCAAGCAGCGCATCCTGGCTCAGGCCGAGGCGGAGCGCGTACCCGTGGAGGACACGACCCGCGCGATCCCGGACCGGCGGTGGCGGCGTGACCAGCGATGACGTCCCGATCGGGCGGCGGGTGGCGAGCTGGCGGGTACGGCGGCAGATGACCCAGCAGGTGCTGGCCGACCGGCTGCGTAGGTCGAAGAGCTGGGTCGACAAGATCGAGCGGGGCGTCCGCCCCCTGGACCGGTACTCGGTCATCCAGGAGGTGGCCCACGTCCTGCGGGTCGAGCCGGAGGCGTTGCTCGGCCCGCCGCGCGGCACTCCGGCGGGTACGCCGGACGGGGTGGACGACATCCGGGCCGCGCTCGCCCGCTACGACGTCCCGGAGGCTACCCAGCAGACGCCGGAAGAGGCTAGACGGCAGGTCGGGCACGCCTGGTTGACCTATCAGCACGCGCACTACGGCGAGTTGCTGCGGGTGCTGCCGGGTTTGCTCGACGCCGCCCAGGGTGCGCGGTCGGCGGAGCTGCTGGTGTCGGCGTACCGGATCACCTCGTCGCTGCTGGTCAAACTCGGCGAGGCCGATCTTGCCTGGTTGGCCGCCGACCGGGCGATGGGTGCCGCCGGTGACGACCCCGTCCTCGCGGCGACGGCGGCCGTGTCGGTCGGGCAGGCGCTGCGCGCGTCGGGCCGTGACCGCCTGGCCCTGGCCGCGACGCTCGCCGCCGCGAACCGCGTCCGGCCGCAGCGGTCGGCGGGGGAGTGGGCCGTGGGCGGGACGCTGCTTCTCCAGGCCGCTCTCGCCGCCGCCGGCTGCGGCGAGCACCGGCACGCCGCCGCGCTGACCGACCGGGCCGCGGGCGTCGCCGCAAACCTTCGGGGGTACGACGATCAGCATCGCACCAGCTTCGGCCCGGTCGCCGTCGAGCTGGTACGGGTGCTGCTGGCGGCCGCGCGGGACAACTCGGTGGAGGCGCTACGGCGGCACTCGATCGTGGTGCGGCGGGAGGGCTGGCGGTGGTTGCCGGCCGAGTATCGGGGCGCTTACCTGCTCGACGCCGCGCGGGTGTACGTGCACGCCGGGGACCTGCGCGGGGCGGCACGGGCGCTTGTCGACGCGGACAGTGTCGCGCCGGCCGAGGTTCGGGGGCGGCCTCTGGCGCGTACCCTCATCGCCGATTGTGCGCGGGCGCGGCCGGCGCCGGCCGGCGTGGCGCGACTGGCGACGCTGGTCGGCCTCACCCGATGAATCGGTACGCCGCCGAGCTGATCGGCCTGGTCGGCGGGTCCGGCGCACCAGGGCGTGGGGGCGGGTACTCCGATGAGGTTGATGACTCAGCGGTATTTTGATGCCTCAGAGTCATCAGCCTCAATCGGGAGTTGCCTCGGGCGCTGCGCCACGCCGACGATCAGCCAGCCGGTGGACTGAGGACCGTGCCTACCCCGCAACCCCTTGCGTGGCACGGATAACCTCTCGGCCATGGCTGAGTACCGCAATCCCACTGGTGTCTCGGCGCTGCGGGCCGCACTGACGGCAATCATGTGCGGAATCCTGGTGACCGGTCTCGGCGTCACCATCGTTTGGGATCATCGAGGGTGGCCGGGGGAGGTCTACACCAGCGCCACGCTGATCAGCTCATCTGAGACGCCACCACGCGCGAGTCGCCATGGCACGTACTACGAGTTTCAGTACGCCGTACCCGATGGACGGCAGGTGCTCCTCCAGGAGTTGGTCACCCGCAGCGGCTCCCCGAACCGCGACGGTGACTCGGTCACGGTCCTCTACTCGCCGGATGCCCCGGAGCGGGGCCGGCTGTGGGTGTCCCGAGGCGGGGCGGAGTATCTGGTCGCGCTCGGCGGGATAGCGCTCGCGTTCGTCGGGCTCTGGGGCGTCATCCATGAGCTTCGCAAACGGCGTCGCCGACGGCGCGCGGCAACCCCCGCATAGTTGACGCGACGCGTGCCGGCGCTACGACGGCACTCGATCGTGGTTAGGTGCTCTGGTCGCTGCCGATCTGCGCGAGAGAGCTGCGAACGACACCAGCATGGGGATCTGCCAGGGGATCGAGGATCTGTAGTGCCTGCTGCCAACAGCGTTGCGCGTCTTCGTGCTGGCCTGCGGCGTGATGGGTGTCGCCAAGCGCTGCCAGCGTGAGTCCTTCGCAGCGTCGGTCGTCGAACCTGCGGAACAGATCCAGGGCGTGCGTGTGCCGTTCCAGGGCCTCGTCGAGTCGGCCGAGCTGCTGATACGCCAGGCCGAGGGGATACGAGGCCCAGGCGACGCTCCAGTCATCGTTGATGCTGCCGAGGATGGCGACTGCTTCCTGGTAATGGGCGATGGCCGTGTCGAAGTGTCCTCGTGCGCGGTGCCCGTTGCCGAGGCTGAGCAACGACATGCCCTCACCTCGGGTGACGTCGTGGCGGCGGAAGACCTCTCGCGCTTGCCGGTAGAGTTCCATGGCTTCGTCGGTCTGCCCAAGCTCCTCGTGGATGAGGCCCAGGCCGCGAAGGCAAAATCCTTCCACCCAGTGGTCGCCGACCTCACGGCTCGCGGCGACGCCTTGGTGATAGCAGTCGAGCGCGGTGTCGCGCTCCCCTGTGCGCCAGTAGGCGTCGCCGAGGCAGCGGAGATTGGCGGCTTCGCCGAGACGCGATCCGGCCGAGCGTGCCGCGCGTAGGCCGGTGAGGTGGATATCGCGCCAGTCGGCCCAGTACGACCTCAGTTCGAAGAAACCGTCGCTGACCACCGGCAGTTGCCAGGCGATGTCGAGTTCTCCCAGATCGTCGGCCTGCCGGACGGTGTCCAGAAGGTTCAGCCGCTCACGTTCGAACCATGCCATCGCCTCGGCCACCGTGCGTGGAGCGGCGAGGGCGACGCCTGGTTCGGCTGGGGCCAGGCCCACGGCATGCGAGTACGGCAGAATCACCTTGCGGCCCTCTTCGGCCATCAAGAGATACCAGGAGTAGACACGGCGGCGTGATTGGCGCTGCTGCTCGGGCGTCTCCTCGGCCTGTGCTCGTTCGAGCGCGTAGGCGCGGAGAAGATCGTGGAACAGGTATCGGTCGCGGGCGGGGTTCTGCACCAGGTGCGCTGCGGTGAGCTGGTCGAGCAGACTGCGGGCTCGGGGCAGACTCACGCCAGCGAGGGCCGCCGCTGCCGCCGCCGAGATGTCGGAGCCGGCGTGAAGGCCGAGTAGTCGAAAGAACCGTGCCGTGTCGGTGGGCAGCGTCTGGTAGGACCACGAGAACACCGCCCGTACGTCGGAAAGCTCGTCATCGTCGACCGCGAGGGCGTCAAGTTGATGCTCGGCCAGGGCGAGATTTGCCACGAACTCCGCGAGGGTGACATGGGGAGAGTTGGCGATGCGCTCCCCGATGATCCGCAGAGCGAGGGGGAGGTAGGCGCAGCGGCGAGCAAGTTCAGTGGCGGCGTGCGGCTCCGCGCCGACGCGGTCCCCGCCGATGCTGTCGCTGAGCAGCGCGATTGCCTCGTCAGGAGACAGAACGTCCAAAGTCATCCGTGACGCTCCTTCCCGTGCCACGAGGCCGGAAAGTCGGCTGCGGCTGGTGACGATCGCCATGCAGGTCGGTGTGGCCGGGAGTAGCGGCCGGACTTGACCGACGGTGGACACATTGTCCACCACGATCAGGACGCGCTTGCCGCTCAGGACGGACCTGAACAGGGCAGCACGTCCGTCAGTGTCCGTGGGGATTTGCTCCGCCGGTA
Organism: Micromonospora sp. NPDC049801; assembly: GCF_040656575.1. Taxonomy (NCBI): domain Bacteria; kingdom Bacillati; phylum Actinomycetota; class Actinomycetes; order Micromonosporales; family Micromonosporaceae; genus Micromonospora; species Micromonospora sp. NPDC049801. The sequence goes on from NZ_JBFAMS010000003.1 coordinate 427,193, forward strand.
CGTGCAGAGCGCGGAGCAACGTGTCCAATGCCTGGCCGACATCGAGGGCTGGACCAGGGCCGTAGCCGCGCATGTCGACGTAGAGATCGCCGTCGGTGAACCAGCTGCGTGCTCGGTGAGCCCAATGGACGGCCAGCGCTGTCTTGCCAACGCCGGGGGCGCCCGCGATGGCAGCCACGGTCATCGGGAGGCCCGCAACCGAGTGGTTTTCATCGCTCGGCAATGCCGCGTCCAGGCGGGTGAGGGTCTGCTCGCGGTTGACGAAGCCGGTCGCGTTGCGGGGAAGTTGACGCGGCGGCTGGAGGCCCGCACGCTGCCACCCCGTCGGCGAGCGATCAGTCATGGGACCTTGATCTGTCGCTGGTCTGTGACCTTCCTATAGGGGACCGATGCCGCGACGGCCGCATCACGCCACAGATTGGCCTGCACGATCTGATCTGCCTCGCTGACCAACTCGCCGGAGACGAAGCGCCCCTCCTCGTCGTAGTACATGGCCACCAGCCGCGTTGAGTCGAACAACCAGTAGTCGTAGTGCGGTAACGCGGCCGGCCAGTCGTCGTCGGAGACCACGATGAGGCGGACGTCCTCGCCTGCCTCGACGGTGTGCTCGTAGGCCCAGCCGCACTCGAACCGCACGTAATCCGACAGCGGCTCGGTGATGACATGGACCCGGTGCATGCGCTTGCCCGCCGACACCGCCGCCCGCACGGTGTCGCACCAAGCCGCGATCCCCGGAAACTCGCCGCGGGTCTCACCCGCCAGGAACCGCGCGAACTCGTCCTGCTCGTACGACACGTCGTATTGCTGAAGCGTCTCCAGCCGGTAGGCCGTGTATCGGAAGTCGCGGAACAGCTGGTTGAACTCGTCGTCATCGAGGGACGTGAACGACCGGGTCAACGCTCGATCACCGCTGCTCGGACTGGCGGTAGCGCTCAATGGCACCGAGCAGAACCTGGGCGGGAATCCGCACCGCGCCTTCACCAGGAAGAACGTTCTCCAGCTGGCCGACGGTGTCCTCGTCGATGAGGTTCCCCTGAACGACAAGCTCCCCGCTCTCTCCGAGGTAGACGGTAGGGCACCCGTTCCCACCCGAGCCGGGATCCTTGTAGAGCTTGGTCAGCTTCATGGTGACCTCCATCAGAGAAGCGGACGGCTGACAAGTGCTGTCGGTCAGGAGAGTAGTGCGCAGCGTAGTTGCCCAACAAGCCGATACCGTGCGTCTGGCCCGTTGATGCGTACTCTCATCGCCGATGTCGCCCGCGCGCAGCCGGCGCCGGCCGGCGTGGCGCGACTGGCGATGCTTGTCGGCCTCATCACGTGAACGGGGTCAGCAGAAGGTCGGTGAGGCGCCGCTGGGCGTCCTCGTCGCCGGTGAGGCGCAACGCGCCCGACTCCACTGCCGCCGAGAGGGTGATCTCAAAGCCGCAGACGGCCCGGAGGGTGTCGATGTCGGTGGTGAGCGTCGCGTCGGGGTCGGGCGCCGTGCCGCGACGGATCTGCACCGCGTCCTCGGCGACCTCGGCGAGGATCGGGTCGGCGTCGATGTGGAACGCGTAGATGCCGGCGAGTTCCGGGGCTCGCGCCGGATCGAAGGACGCCTTGACGCTGAGTAGCAGGGAGTCGACGCCCAGAGCGCCCTCGGGCATCTGCGGTGACTGGCTTCCCCAGCGCCCGAACTGCAGGAGGATGGGCTCCAGGGCGCGGCCCCACTCGGTGAGCTCGTAGAGGTGGACCCGCGTCGGCGGCCCGAGGTCCCGCCGTTGCACGACGCCCTGCTCGGTCAGTTGGCGCAGCCGCTGGCTCAGCACGTTGGGGCTCACGCCGGGCAGTCCGCCGAGCAGGTCGTTGAAACGCCGGGGGCCGAGCAGGAGGTCGCGGACCACCAGCAGCGCCCACCGCTCCCCGATGACGTCCAGTCCACGCGCGACACCGCACGGATCCCCATAGCTACGCACGCCGCTCATGACCGTCAGCCTACCTCGATCCTAATTTAGGAGTTGCACTTGTTCTGTAGGAGTTGACCCTCTACGTTGACTCTCATGAGCCTGCCCAACGCCGAGGCGGCAAACCTGCCGCAAGGTGATCTGAAGCTGCTGGACACCGCCCTGGCGCAACGCCTGCTCGGCGCGCCCGTGGCACGCCTCGCCTACACCAGCCGGGACCTGACGCCCCGGCTGATCCCGGTGAACTTTCTCTGGACCGGTGACGAGCTGGTCGTCGGCGCGTTCGCCGGCACCTACAAGATCCGTGACCTGCGCGCCAGGCCGGACGTGGCCGTCTGTATCGACACGGCGGACGGGCTTCCGGAGGTGCTCATGCTGCGCGGGCAGGTCACCCTGACGGAGGTCGACGGCGTCCTACCCGAGTACGCCACCATCCAGCGCGCCGGGATGGGCGACGAGGTGGGCGCCGCCTACCTGGAGGCGATCGACAAGCCGGGCCTGCGGATGGTCCGGATCGGCCTGCGCCCCACCTGGGTCGGACTCGTCGATTTCCAGCAGCGGTTCCCGAGCCGGACACCCGAACCCGTCCGAGCCGCGCTCAGCGGCGGTCACTGAGCCCGAACCAGCACAAAGGACGAGGGTATGCGCAAGATAGTCGTGTCGATGTGGACCACGCTCGACGGGTTCGTCGCCGGTCCGGACGACGAGATGGACTGGCTGCTGTTCGGCGAGCAACTTCAGCGGTACGAGCGGAGCCTGGTGGACAACGCCGGCAGCCTGCTGCTGGGCCGGGTCACCCACGCCGACTTCGCCAGCTACTGGCCGCTGGCCGCGCAGAACCCCGACGAACCGGACGAGGTCCGAGGATATGCCCAGCGCGTCGACGCGCTGGAAAAGATCGTCGTCTCCGCCTCCGGCAACACCGCGACCTGGCACAACACCCGGAGACTGGCCCGCATCGACCCCGACGAGATCGCCGAGCTCAAGCGCGGGTCCGGCGGGGACATCGTGGTCTACGGCAGCCTCAGCGTGATCCGGTCCCTTGCCGATCTCCGGCTCATCGACGAGATCCATCTCCTCGTGCACCCCCTCTTCCTCCGCCAGGGCAAGGCGCTGTTCACCAGCGGTCAGCCGCCCGTACGACTGGAGCTGGTGTCCGCCGAACCCTTCGCCTCCGGGGTCGTCCTGATGACGTACCGACCGACGCCGCTCGTCGGCCTCACCCGTTGAGAACCTGCGGCGACGGAATCAGCCAGGATCGATAGTCTGCTCCCTGTGACGGGCCGTGAGGTCGTCGACACCGCCGGAGGTGCGCGCAGTGGGCAGATGGTTCAACCGCAGCCGCAAGCGTGACGACGAGCCACCGCGTGAACCGGAGCCGACCGGCCCGGTCATCGAGATCACCGTCAGCGGCGGCGGTCGTCCCCCGGTGACGCAGACCATCGGGGGTCCGACCGCCTTCGGCCTGCAGTACCACGCCTTCCACGAGCAGTACGGCGGGGCCGACCCGCGGACGTTGGACGCGGGACACCGCTACGCGCAGGAGTTGATGCGTACCAGGGACGTCGACAACGCCGTGACCGTCTACCAGGAGGTCGTCGGGTTGCGCAGCTCGGCGCAGGGGGCGGAGCATCCCGACACCCTGCGCACCAAGCACAGCCTGGCCTTCGCGTTGTGGCAGCGCGGTTCGCACGCCGAGGCGGAACTGGTGCAACGGGACGTCTACGAGGCACGCCGCCGGGTGCTGGGCGACGACGATGCCGAGACGTTGCGCAGCGGCAACAACCTCGGCTGGTTGCTCATCGAGTTGCGTCGGATGGACGAGGCCGAGCCGCTGCTGCGGCGGGTCGCCGACGGTATGGCGCGGACGCTGGGCCGGGACGACGCGGACACCCTGGCCTGCCAGATGAAACTGGCCGGCCTTCAACACCTGCGGGGCGACAGCCAGCCGGCCGAGCGGGCCCTGCGGGACGTGGTCCGGCGGATGACCAGGACGTTGGGGCCCACCAGCCCGGTGACGCTGCAGGCGCGCAGCAACCTGCTTGTCGTCCTGCTCGACTCCGGCCGGGCAGCCGAGGCGGTCGACCCGGCCCAGGCGCTCGCCGACGACGCGGGGCGCGCGCTCAACACCACCGACGGTGTCTCTCTGCACGCCCGGCACTCCCTCGCCAGGGCGCTCGCCGGGGCGGGGCGGCCGGCTGAGGCGATCCGGTTGCTGGCCGACACGCTGCCGGACAGTGAGCGGGGCCGGGGCGTCGATCATCCCGGAACCCTGGAGATGCGGATGCTCTTCGCCCAACTGCTCATCGAGGCGGGTGACCGGCGGGCCGGCAGCGCGGCGCGGGCCGCGCTGGCCGGGTGCGAACGCGTACACGGCCCGACCCATCCCGACACGGAGAGGGCCCGCGCGCTGGTCCGGCGTACCCGCTGATCCCGCCGGAGGGTCAGCCGCCGGTGTGGATGTGCGCCGCCCACAGCGTCGGCGCGAGCGGATAGCGGTCCCGCAGCCCGCGTACGGCCGAGTGCAGCGCGTACGCGGCCGATGAGGTCGCGTCGCCGTGCGCGTAGAAGGCGGTGGTCAGGGCGAGGGAGATCGCGTCGTCGACCTCCCACAGGGTCCCGATGACGTGCCGGAACCCGGCGAGTTGGAAGGCGCCGGTGATGTGCAGCGCCTCGTCGACAAGGGTCGGCGGGGCCTGGGCGGTCGCGCAGGCCGACAGGAAGGCGAACTCCGCCTCCAGGTCGAGCCGGGACACGTCGGCCACGGTGAGCGGGCTGTCCTGGTGGTCGTGCACGAGCAGCCGGCCCTGCGCCGGGTCGTGCGGATCGGCCACGGCGTGGCACGCGAAGTGCGCGTACGCCGAGTCGGCCAGCCGGTCCAGGATCTCCTCCCGGGTGGCCCGCGCGTCCATCCCGAGCCACGCCCCGGGTAGCGCCCGCGCCGCCGACGCGGCCTCGCGTTCGGCGCTGGGCAGCGCGCCCAGACCGCCGGGGGTGGCGCGCATCGCCACGACGCAGGACCGGGCGTCGCGGCGGGACTGCCGCTGCGCGGTGCGTCGCCGGGCGAGCGCGGTCACCGTCGGGGTGTAGGAGGAGACCACCCGGTCGAGGGCGGACCGGCCGGCGTCGGCCTGCGCGGCGTGCAGGGGAAAGAACGCCAGCGGGCCGACCGGGCACCACCAGACGCGCGGCAGCTCGCCGACCGCCCCGGGCGCGCCGATCGCGTCCAGCACCGGCTCGACCAGGGCAGACCACAACCAATTGAGTACGCCGCCGAGCACCGACTGGGCGCGCAGACGGCTCCGCGCGTCCACCGACGGATCGGACGCCGTGGCGGTGGCCTGCTGGAGCAGCCGCAACTGCGTCACCGCGTCGCTCAGCGACAGATCCGGCAGCGGCAGCACCGTCACGCGGTGCTCCCGCAGGATGAGCGCGTCGCACCGCAACTCGCTCGCGATCGGCACGATCACGGTCCCGTCGACCTGGTCGAGCAGTTGCCGTGCGGTGGGCGGGCGCAGGAAGTCACCCAGGCCGGGCAGCTCCCGGATCGTCGTCAGCAGCACGTTCCACTCGGTCTCCCGGTCCCGACCGAAGGTGGTGGGCCGGGACGATTCGGGAGCCGGCGCTTCGAAGTCGCGGCGCATCCGCTGGAAGTCGGCCGCCAGACGCCCCTCGGCGCGTTGGAGCGCCGCCCACTCGCCGTCCGCCGTCAACCGTTGGTGCAGCAGCAGACCCCGCCCACGCTCCAACAGCTCCAAGGCCCGCTCCGGCTGCCCCGCGCCGATCGCGCAGGAGGCGGCGGTCGCCGCCAGCCCGGCCGTCGAGCCGAGGTCGGCGTACTGGTCGTGCCGGGTACGCCCGCGCGACGCCAGCCGGGGCAGCAGCGTGATGGCCTCGTCGAAGGCGTCCGCCGCCTCCCGCCACCGATCCAGCGCGGTCAGCGTGTAGGCCGCCTTGTCGAAGGCCTGAATCCGGACCGGCACGGCGCCGGACTCGATGCGGCCGGCGGCGAGCGCCCGCTCCGCGGCCTCGGTCAGCAGGGCGGGTTCGCCGGTACGCAGGTACGTCGCCCGCAACGCCTGGGCGATGGACAAGCCGGTCTCGACCCGCTGCGGGTCACGTGCGGGCAGGGCGTCCAGCGCCTCGCGCAGCAGGGTGAGCGACTCCTCCAGGTAGGCGGGCTCCCCGGTGGCGTCGTACAGCAACCGCAGGCTGTAGCCCAACTGGTCCAGGTACGACGCGTGGTTGGCCTCGCCGCGTACGGACAGCGCGAGCGCCCGGCGCAGCAGGCCGATCGCCACTTCCAGGGCGGAGACGTCGCCCGTCAACTGGTGCGTCTTCATGCCGACGGTGGAGAGGCTGGCGAGCGCCGTCCGATGGTGCGGATGCCGCTCTCCGACGGTGTTCACCACGGCGGCGAACTCCTCCCAGGCCTGGCCCAGCAACTCGGCGCGGCCGGTGCGGTCGACCAGGGTGAGCAATGTCTGCCCCAACAGGAAACGCGGATCGTTGCCCTGCGGGGTGTGCTCCCGCAGCACCGCGACGGCCCGTTCGACGTCGGCGGTGTGGGTGGTCCCGGACGCCCGGGCCAGCAGGCACCGGGCGCGCAGCACGACGATCTGGTCCTGGTGGGGCCCGACGGCGTCCACCGAGGACAGCAGCTCCAACGCCTCGTCGACGTAGTCCTCCACCCCGGTGAGCTGGTAGGCGCGCACCAGCGCCTCCGCGTGGATGCCCCGCAACGCGGGCAGGTGCTCCGCGCTGATCCAGTTTTCGGCCATGTTGGCGATGGAAGTGAGCCGGTAGAGCGTGTCGACCGAGCCGTCGAAGTCGTGCCGGACCCGATAGACCTGGCACTTCTTGAGCATCAGCACCGCGCTGTTGCCGAGGTCGGCCGAGGCGTCCTCGGCGAACTGCAGATACTGCTCGGCGATGTCCAGGAGCTGCGGCGCACTCTCGATCCGGGCCCTGGCCAGCAACACATCGGTGTACGTGGTCAGCGCGCGGACACCGTGCGTCGTTCCCAACTCCTCGGCCAGGAAGGAGTCGGCCATCGTGCGGATCGCGGCCTCCAGCACGACGGTGGCCTCGATCAGGCCCTCCCGTGCGCGGTCCGCCTCGTACCGGTCGAGCAGCGCGGCCCCCAGCTCCACCTGGGCCTCGGTCCAACGCCGTTCGCCGCGCCGCTGCCCGGCCGCCACCCGACGCCAGTGGTCGACGGTGTCCCTCGCGTAGCGACTCACCGGCACACCTTCCCCTCGCGGTCGCTCCCCAGCCTGCCAGCCGGACGCCACATCGACAGGGGATAATCAGCCGATGAGTCAATCGGTTCCGGACAGGCGACTCGACGACGACCGGGCGACCCGGCTGGCCCGGATCTGCGCGGACATCGCGCAGGTGGGCGACCTGCTCGGCCCGGAGCCGACCCGCGCGCTGACGCGGCTGCGTGACCGCTCGCTGTCCGACCAGGGCGTGGACGCGGTGCTGGCCGAGGTGACCGAGTTGATGCGCCTCGCGGGGCTGGTCGGTGGCGACACGACCGTCCGGGGAGACCGCTACCTGCCGCTGGCCGGCATCCGCGGCCGCCGCCCGGAGGTGGTCCAGGTGTGCCCCGCCGACCTGTGCGACAGGGTCGAGATACCTCGGCCGGACGGCGGCCCGCCGCCGCGCTGCGCCGTGTGGGACTGCCCGCTGCCGGCGTTCCGGATGGACCGGTGAACGCGCTCATCGCCTCGCTCGGCGGCAAGCTGGCGGAGCGGTGGCTCGCCGCACTGGCGCTGCCCGGTGTGGTGTTCGTGGCGATGGCCGCCGTGGCGCTGCGGCTCGGCCACGCCCACTGGTGGGACCTGGCGCTGCTGCGGCGGGAGGTGGACCGGCTCGCCCTCGGGTCACCCACGCGCAGCACCGGGTCCGCGCTGCTGATCGTGCTCGGTGTCGTGCTGGGCGGTGTCGTCGCCGCGATGGCCGCCCAGAGTCTGGAACGCCTGGTCGTGGCCCTGTGGACGCAGGACTGGGGTCGGGTCGGCGATGCCGTGACCCGCCGGCGGCGACGCCGGTGGAACGCCGCCATGGACCGGTACGAGAACGCCCTGCGGGACAAGGCACGCCGGTTGCGGTCGCCCGCCGACGCCGCCGGACCGCTGCCGGACACCCAGGCGCTCGCCCGCGCCTGCGACCGGATCGCATTGACCGAGCCGGACCGGCCGACCTGGATCGGTGACCGGATGCAGGCCACGGCGGTACGGGTGCGGGCCGGCTACGGCCTGGACCTGGCCGCCGCGTGGCCCCGGCTGTGGTTGCTGCTGCCCGAGGACACCCGGGGGCCGCTCGCCCTCGCGCAGGCCGACTTCGCCGCCGCCGCCCGACGGGTGGGCTGGGGGCTGCTGTACCTGGCGCTCGGCCTGCTGTGGTGGCCCGCGGCGGTCGTCGGCCTCGGTCTGTGCGTGGTGGGCTGGCGACGGGGCCGGGGTGCGGTATCCGTGCTGGCCGACCTGGTGGAGGCGGTGGTCGACCTGCACGTACGCACCCTCGGCGCCGCGCTGGGCCACCCCACCGACGGCGCCTTCGGCACGGCCGACGGCGAGGCGGTGACCCTCCTGCTGCGCAAGGACCGGTGAATTCCGGGTCACGCGCAGTTCGCCGCGACGAACTTCCGGCATCAGATGGCGGGAACGACAGGACGGTCGAGCAGGGTGCGGTCGCCGTCGACGCCCTGATCCAGCGCGGCCGCGACATCCTCGTGCGGGGCGCCGGGCCGGATGGCGCTGACGTCGTCCAGACGCCGGTAGTGCTGGTCGCTGAGGTCGAGGTCGAGAGACTTCAGGTATTCCTCCAACTGGGTCGGGGTGCGCGGGCCGACGATCGGGATCATGGCCGTGGAGGCCAGTGCCGCCCGGCGACGCAGCCAGGCCAGGGAGACCTGGCCCGCGCTCACACCGAGTTCCTCGGCGATCGCGAGTACGGCGTCGACGACGGCGGTGCGCTGCGCCGTGCCCTCGACCGCGTCGCCCCGGGCGGTCAGCCGGCCCTGCGCGCCCTGCCGGTACTTGCCGGTCAGCAGGCCGCCGGCCAGCGGGGAATAGAGGATCGCGCCCAGGCCGTGGGCCTGCGCCATCGGCAGCAGCTCCCGGTCGGCGGATCGCTCGGCCAGGCTGTATTCGGTCTGTATGCCGACCAGGGGGGCCAGGCCGCGCAGGTCGGTGTGGACCGCGGCACCGGCGACCCGCCAGGCGGGGAAGTTGGACAGCGCGCCGTGCAGGATCTTGCCGGAGCGGATCAGGTCGTCGAACCCGGCCAGGATCTCCTCGATCGGCGTGACACCGTCGGGGAAGTGCGGCATGAAGATGTCGACGTAGTCGGTGTTCAGACGGCGCAGACTCGCGTCGAGAGACCGAACCATGATCTTGCGACTGTTGCCGGTCGTGCCGGGGCGCGGCGGGGCCTGCCTGCTCCCGCTGTACTTGGTGATGATCACGAAGTCGTCCCGTTGACGCCCGAGCAGCCCGCCCAGCACGGTCTCGGCCTCCCCGTCCCGGTAGAGGTTGGAGGTGTCGAACGTGGTGCCGCCGGCCTCGACGAAGGCCCCGAAGATCTGTCGCGAGGCCTCCGGGCCGGCGCCGGCGTCCGAGGTGCTGAAGTTCGCCGTCCCGAGCGCGTACTGCGACACGCGCAGTCCGGTCAGACGGCCGAAGGTCTGGTAGCGCATGGTGGGCTCCTGAGTTGCGGTGCAAGGAGGTACGCTCTCGACAGTAGCAAGAAAAACGAGGGGTCACTCTTTATGCCCAGGGTCAGTCAAGCCCATCTCGACTCTCGCCGCCAGCAGATCGTGGACGCCGCCCGCGCCCGGTTCGCCAGCCACGGCTTCGCCCACACGTCGATGGCCGACATTGTCGCCGAGTCCGGGCTCTCGAACGGAGCCATCTACCGGTACTTCACGAGCAAGGACGAGATCGTCGTCGCGGTCTGCGAACAGGGGACCGACGCGCTGCCGAGGGCGCTCACCGCCGAGGCGGTGGGGGGTTTCCTCGAGTACGTGCGTACCCAGGCCCGGGACACCCACCACGCCCGGCTGGTTGCCCAGATCTACGCCGAGGCGGCGGTGTCGCCGCTGCTGGCGGCCGTTGTGCAACGACAGCTCTCGGCCATGCGGGCCGCGATCGCCGAGCTGGTGCCGGACCGCCAGCGCCCACGGGCGGGACAAATCGCCGAAGCCTTCGTGGCCCTGTCGGTCAGCTATAGCCTGCAACTGGCGGTCCGCGGCGACGTGGACCCCGCGCCCTATGCCGCGGCGTTGATGGCGATCATCAACGACTAGGCGGGCCCGATCGCTGCCGGCCCGCGAGCGTTCGTCCCGGCGTCGGGCGGCGGCCCGATGAGATGGCCGAGTAAAAAGAGTGAACCGTCATTTTGGGTGCTAGAGTCGATCAGCGTCCCGCCCTCTGGAGGAGCCATGCCGGTAGCTCACATCGCCGCGATCAACCTGGACTGCCCCGACCCGGCCGACCTGGCCCGCTTCTGGGCCGCCATGCTCGACGGTGAGGTCGCGGTCCAGACACCGGACTTCTGTGCGGTCAAGGCGGGGCCGCTGCTGCTCGGCGCCGTTCGCGTCGACGGCTACCAGCCACCGACCTGGCCCTCGGGTGAGCGGTCGCAGCAGATCCACTTCGACTTGGCCGCCGATGACCCCGACAGCCTCGACGACGCTGAGGCGCGCGCGATCGAACTCGGCGCGGTCAAGGAAGAGCAGCAGTTCGCGCCGGACCGTTATCGCGTCCTGCGTGACCCGGCCGGCCATCCCTTCTGCCTACGCCGCTGACCTGCCGATGCTGGTCGGGCTGACTGTTCACGACCAGCGGGCACACTCGGCGACCAGGCGTGGGTCGGTGCGTACCCAGACCTCGCCCCCGGCGGCCTCGGCCGGGGTATCGACCCGTTCGAGGCCGAGGAATTCGATCAGCGGCAGCAGAGCAGCCCGCTCGGCGCGGTCGTCGTCGATGTCGTGCCCGTCGAAGAAGACGTAGTACCTGTCGCTGGGGTCGACGTAGCCCGAGTCCGCCCAGATCCGGGCGACCTCTGCGAGCGCCGCCGCCTCCGTCGTGATCGTGGCGGCGCGCGCGGCCCCGCGGTCCTCCGGTGCCGCGTCGAGGTCGGCGAGGTCGGCGAACCACTGGCCGAAGTGGTCGAGGCCGCGATAGCCGTTCTCGAAGAACAGCATCGCGCTCGGGAGGTAACGGTTGGCCCGATCGATCCGCAGGTGTGCCGACCGGGGCGGGTCCGCCTCCTCGATCCGGGAGATCACTCCCAGGTGGGGCATGAGCACCAAAGTCTGCCGCGCTGGCTCGTCCCTGATCGTGTACGTGGCGGACTCGCGGCCCCGGAAGAACGCGGAGAACGCCACGTAGGCCTCCTGCGGGTCGCTCACCGAGACCTGGTGCGTGGTGCCGTCACCGGCGGTGAAGACGAACTGCTTCGGTCCGGGGCGGTAGGGGCGGGCCATGTACGTCCTTCGCAAAGGGGTGAAAGGCCCGTCAGCGTATCGGGGGTCGGGTTTCCGCGAACGTGAGATCCGGGCATGTATTCCGACACTGCTGGAAGGGGAGAGACAGCAATGTTGGTAACCGGTTATCTCGGCGCGGTGCTCATCGGCGCACTCGTCGGCCTGCTCGGCCGGCTCATCCTGCCGGGGCGGCAGCGGATCGGCATCTTCGCCACGTTCGTTCTCGGCGTCGGCTCGGCGGTGCTGGGCACCGTGGTCGCCCGGGCCCTGCACGTCGACGACGACGCCGGCGTGAAGGTGTGGGTGCTGCGCTGGGACTGGATCGTGCTCGCGATCCAGGTCGGCCTCGCGATCGTCGCCGTGGCGCTGGCGAACATGCTGACCTTCACCCGGCTTGCCGGCGGCGGCGAAACCCCTCGTCGGCGGCCCCGGCGCAGCAAGGCCAAGCGCGAGTCGTGATCGCGATCCTTCCGCCGGGCGGGCTGACCAGGTCGGCGAGTCCCCGCTCGCGGATCAGCGTGCCTCCGCCACGCTGATCCGCTCCCAAGATCCGCACAACATCAGGGATGTTGCTGTCTCCCGGGTGGCGGAGGCAGCAGTAACAGGGAAGTTGCGCGGATCTTGGCGTGCGAGTGGGCGGATCGGCAAGCGGACGGGCGGGCGCGCAGCGGCGGGATGCGGCGAAGGGACCACTCGCCCGAGTGGTCCCTTCGCTGGTCGTGGAGGAGTGGCTAGACTTCAGGTTGGCACTTCACCTGCGCTCCGCTGCGGCGGGCGCAGCCTCGGGAGGGTGTTGCAGCACCCTCTCGAGGGGCCGTCCCGTCGGACGGCGGCTATTCGCAGAAGACCCGCACGGTGGCATCGGGGGAGTCCACCTCCACGGTCACGTCGTCGAGGTGTTCGACGAGCGCCTCCAACTGCTCGGGCTTGAGCTGCGTCAGGTCGATCGGCACACCCGAGTCGCTGAGCGAGGCGTTGGCCTTGACCAGGGCCTGCGGCGGCACCAGCGCCGCCAGCCGCACGCCGGCCCGCAGCAGTTGCAGCGGCACCCGCACGTTGACCCGCGACGGCTCGCCGTTGTCGGTGGCATCCACCACCACCCGCAGGTACTTCACCTTCCCCTTGGGCCGGGCGTCGGCACCCGCCACCGCCGGTGCCTGGTCCCGTTCGAGGGCGGCGATGAGCTGCTCCGCCTCCTCGGCCGTGATCTTGCCGGCGGCAAGCATGTCGAGGATGTCCTTGCGTTGTTCGGTCATGCGAACCTCTCCTATCGAATGGCCACGAGCACGGCCGAGTGGCCCTGCTCGATGTCGAAGCGGGCGCCGGGCAGCGCGGAGACGACGCGCCATCCGGCGCCGAGCGCCCGCATCACCCGGATGCGGAACACGAGGCAGGCCACGATCGCCGCGAGGACGACCAGGACCAGAACCGGCAGGAGTACGAGCACCACGGGGAGCACCGGAACCCAGAAACGGACGGGTCGGCGGGCGGGGCGATTGACCCGGACGGTCACCAGTTGGGGCATCATGAGCGGCCGTCCAGCTCGGCCAACGCCTGCTGTGCCGTGATCTCACCGCGGCGCAACCGGTCGATGATGTCGGCCCGGGACGGCGCGGGATCGGTCTCGACGAAGTCGAGCATCTGCGTGATCCGGTTGAGCCGTGACTTGATCGTCGGATAGCTCACCCCGAAGATGCGTTCCATCTCCTTGATCGAACCGTGGCAGCGCACGAACGCCGTGACGAAGACCTGGTCCTCGACGTTGAGCTGGGCCAGTTGCGGTAGCTCGAACGCGCCCTCGATCGCGACGCCGTTGCTCGCCAGGCGCACGCGCTCGATGACGAACGGCTGGCCTCGCGTCAGGCTGGTCAGTTCCTGCCAGTCCATCGCCTGCTCTGTCATACTTAAAGTTGTAGCTTAAGAATCCTCAACTTCCAAGAGGTAAACCTTAATTTTCTTGAGTACGAGGGCACTCCGGCCGGTCTGGCCACGACCACCGCGCGCGCTCGGCGGCTGGTCGGTCGGGGTCGGCGCAGAGTTGGGTGGTCAGGGCGGTGCGGGCCCACTCTTCCCACGCCTCCGGTGACCACTCGCGGTCGCGGACGAAGATCAGGTAGAGCTGCGGGCTGAGCAGGCCGAACAGCAGGTCAGCCGCCATGTCGACGGAGAGGCCGGGGCGGGCGTCGGGCTTGCCCATGAGGGCTTCGGCCGCTGCGTACTGCACCGTGTAACGCGGGTCGGGGCCATCCGTCCACTGTGCGGCGATCTCCGGGTCGGTGGCTGCGGCAGCCGCGATGAGCGGCATGATCGGGGCGACCCGGCCCAGGATCTCGCCGGTGCCGTGCACGTGTGCGCGTAACTGCCCGGCTGCGGTGGGCTCGGCGCACGCGGCGCGAAACCACTCCCGGTCCATGGTGGCGACCGGCTCGGTGTCCCCGGCGATGGACGTGTCGACGACGTCCTTGAACAGGGTGCGCTTGTTACGGAAGACGAAGTAGACCGTCTGGACGGCCACCCCCGCACGATCCGCCACCTCCTGCAGGCTCGTCGCCCCGTACCCCTGCGCGACGAACAGCTCGCGAGCCGCGTCGATGACCTTCTGGCGGGTGCGGTGCGAGCGCTCGGCTCGCTTGTCCGGCCTCTTGACCGTGTTCATGATGCGAGCCTATCTTCAGAGTATGTCACTAGAGTTTAACTCTAAATTCTTGGAGGAGACGATGACGCAGCCCAACGCCGCCCAGGGGTCGGCCCCCGCCCCGGCCTCCCCGCAGCGGGACCAGGAGGAGGAAGCGGTTCACCGCGCACTGGAGAGCTACTACCGCGCCGGCAGGCCGCCATGGGACACCGGCGTGACACCGCCCGAGTTGGTCGACCTGGTGGAGGGGCGCAACGCGCTGCCGCCCGGTAGGGCCCTCGAACTCGGCTGCGGCACGGGGACCAACGCCGTCTACCTCGCGCGGCACGACTGGGAGGTGGCCGCCGTGGATCTGATCGACAGCGCCGTCGACCTGGCCAGGGAGAAGGTCGCGGCGGCGGGAGTGGCGGTACGGGTGCGGCACGGAGACGCCACCCGCCTCGACGAGCTGGACGTGCCGGGCCCCTTCGACCTGTTCTTCGACCTGAGCTGCTACTGCGGAATTCCACTGCATCGCCGCGACGCCTACGCTGCCGGGCTCACCCACCGCGCCGCTCCCGGGGCACTGTTGCTGATGTTCGGGTACGGCCCCGAGCCACTCGACAATCCGACCACCGAGATCGCGTCGTGGGCGGCCGGCGTCACCGCGGACGAAGTCCGCGCCAGGTTCCCCGGCTGGGCACTTGTCGACGTCACACCGGGCACCAACGCGGTGCCGACCTTCTGGTTCACACTGCGCCGCGACGCCTAGCGACCTCCGATCCCGCGGAGCCGCCGTGCGCGGTGTTCCTCCTTCCCGGGCGGCCGAGGAGGAACAGCGCCGTGGCGTCGATGACGTCGTCGAAGTGCCCGCCGTCGCCGGGGTAGTGGAATCCGTGCTCGGCGTCCTCGTACTCGAGGAGGGCGCACTCGTTGCCGGCGCGCGCCATCGCGTCGCGGAAGCGCCGCGCGCAGTCGATCGGCTCGACCTCGTCGCGGGTGCCGTGGTGGATCTGCGTCGGCGGATTGCCCGGCCGGACCCGCTCGATCAGCGAATACTCAATCAACCTGCCCGCGTCGAGGCCAACCTGCCGTTCCAGGCGGCGCTGCGCGTCGGCCGTGCGGACGCCCAGGTTGAGTCCCGCCGGGTTGAGGGCCACCACGGCCGCGACGCCGGGCTCCGGTGCCGCGCGGGACGGCGTCAGGGCCGCCAGCATCGCCAGGTGCGCGCCGGCCGAGCTGCCACCCGAGGCCAGCTGCGACGCAGCGAGCCCGCGCGACGCCGCCAGTCGGCCGAACTGCGCGACCGCGCGCCGCACGTCGGCGAGGCAGTCGTCGATGCTGGTCGCGCCGAGACCGAGCAGCCGGTACCCGGCCGACACCGCGAGGATTCCCCGCGACGCCAGCGCCCGGCAGTGCGGCGCGAGCCCGTGGGGTGATCCGCCGCGCAGGGCGCCGCCGTGGAACAGGACGACGCCAGCGCGCGGCGGTGTGCCGTCACCCGGCTCGAAGACCAACAGGGGCAGCTCACTGCCGTCGGTGGCCCGGTACGAGGTCGAGGACGTCAGACAGGTCCCCGGCATGACGGCATCCGGTCTCGGCCGCATGCCCTAGGCGTCCGCGATGGCCTTGAGCGCCGTGTCGAGCGCCTGGTCGGCCGGCACGGGTACGTCGGGGACCACTCCGACGCCCTCCCAGTTGGTCCCGGTGACGCTGTTGATGGTCCGGGCGGTCGGAACGGTCACCAGGATATGTTCGGTGACCGCGTGGCGGGCCGTCGGATGGGCGCCGCCCCGTGTCGTCTCACCGACGACGACGGCTCGACCGTGCGCCTGGAGGGTGTACGCGACGTCCTCGCCCCCGGAGAACGTCGTCGCGCTGGTGAGCACGAAGACCGGGCGGTCCAGGTAGCGCGGCGCGGGAAGGTGCGCGGCGGTCCAGAACTGGCGGGTGGCGCCGGTGGAACGCTCGTAGAAGTCGTTGAGGTGCACCTGGTCGTCGCGGAAGAAGTAGCTGCACCACATCGCGGCTCCCTCCGGCGCTCCGCCGGAGCACGCGCGCAGGTCCAGGATGAGCGCCGAGCTGAGGGCGACCAGTTGCATGGCCGCGCCGATCACGCTGGCCCCCGCGTCGGCGTACGCGATGCGCCGCAGGTCGATGAGCCCGACCTTGCCGTCCACCTGCTCGACCCGGCGGACGCCCTGGTTCTCCGTCCGGAGCAGCGCGAGGAACGCCGCCTTGCCCCCGTCCTCGTCCGCTGGATCCAGCGACTGTGGCTGGTCCGACCACAGCAGCCGCAGATGCCTGTCCGGGCACGCCTGCTGAAGGTGGGCGGTCACCGTCTCGCAGAGCGCTGGCCCGTCCAGGTCGTCGTACTCGCCCGCCGCGAGACGACGCCGGATCGTGGCGTCGATGTCCGCGACCTTCGCCGGAAAGACGTACCCGGCCTCGATCCGATCCAGGGCCCGTCCGATGATCTCTTCGTTTGACAGCACGGCGGGCCACGATAGACCGGACGAAGCCCCAGGGCCACCGAATATCGCGAGGCTCAGCCCGGAACGGCCGGGGTGGGTCGGAGTCAGGCGCGCGGCAGGACGCCCACGAGCTGCGTGATGATCGCGATGCGCAGGGCTGTCTGCGGGTCGATGTGGTAGACCGCGAGCGTCGGCTCGGACTCGTAGACGGCGAGCAGGCTCGGCGGTGGCGTGCTGTAGGCGGAGAACGCGCCGGCCACGATGAGGACCTGAAGGCAGAACAGGTCGGTGCGGTCGCCGACCTCGGGCAGGTGCCGGCGGATGAGGCCGGCCATCGCCGCGAGGTTGACCAGCGAGGCCCGCTTGTGCCGGCGGGCCGCCTCGACCGAGACGTTGTGTTCGAGCACTCCGCCCTGCGCGCCGAAGAGATCACAGAGCACCGTCTCGGCGGCCAGCGACCGGCTGAGCACGTCGGCCACCTGCTCGGCCCGCTCCGACGCGGATCGGTCCGGCTCGACGCCCCGGGTCAACTCCTGCTCCAGCTCGGCCAGCCAGGTCGTCGTCCGGTCGTCGAGGAGGTCGAGCAGCACCGCCTCGCGGGACTCGAAATAGCGCAGCACCGCCGTCTTGGCCAGGCCGACCCGCCGGCTCAGCTCGTTGAGGGTCACGTCGGCCACCGGCATCTCGTCGAGCATCGCCGAGGTCGTCTCCAGGATTGCCTGGCGACGGGCCGCGCGCTGCTCCTCGCTGCGCGCCCGCTGGAACGTCATGCGTCAACCCTAACTTAGGTACCGCCGGTCTCTTGACAGCGTACCGGCGGTACATTAGCGTTTCGAGCATAACTTACCGGCGGTACCTTAGGAGCCTGAGATGAAGTGGACCGAGCAGCAGATTCCGCGCCAGGACGGCCGGGTGGCCGTGGTCACCGGCGCCAACACCGGCCTGGGCTTCGAGACCGCCCGGCTCCTCGCCGAACGCGGGGCTTCGGTCGTGCTGGCCGTACGCGACACCGGGAAGGGCAAGCGCGCCGCCGCCCGGATGAGTGGCGACGTCTCCGTACAGGAACTGGATCTGACCTCGCTGGAGTCGGTGCGCGCCGCCGCGGCCGGACTGCACGCCACCCACCCGCGGATCGACCTGCTGATCAACAACGCCGGCGTCATGTACACGCCGAAGCAGACCACCCGCGACGGCTTCGAGATGCAGTTCGGCACCAACCACCTGGGTCACTTCGCGTTCACCGGCCTGCTGCTCGACCTGCTGCTGCCGGTGCCCGGCTCCCGGGTGGTCACGGTCAGCAGCGTCGGCCACCGGATCCGCGCCGCGATCCACTTCGACGACCTGCAGTGGGAGCGGTCGTACGGCCGCGTCGCCGCCTACGGCCAGTCGAAGCTCGCCAACCTGATGTTCACCTACGAGTTGCAGCGCCGGCTCGCCCCGCACGGCACCACCGTCGCGGTGGCCGCGCACCCCGGCGTCTCCGACACCGAACTGGTCCGCAACTCCCCGGCGCTCGTCCGCGCGCCGATCACCCTGCTCGCCCCGGTGGTCACCCAGCCCGCTGCGGCAGGCGCGCTGCCCACCCTGCGTGCCGCCACCGACCCGTCCGTCCTCGGCGGGCAGTACTACGGCCCCGACGGCCTGGGCGAGACGCGCGGCCACCCGAAGCTGGTCACGTCCAGCCCCGAGTCCTACGACCTGACCGTGCAGCAGCGCCTCTGGGCCGTCTCGGAGGACCTCACCGGCGTGCGGTTCCCGGTCGGCCAGACGGCCGCCGAGGTGTGACCGTGCCGCACCAGCCCCGCTACCCGTGCTCCGACGACGTCAGCGTGCCGCGACGCTCAATCGTCGGCCGATCTGCCAGGAGGCGGCAGGCCAGGCCGTGACGAAGCCGGCGATCATCCCGATCTGGCCGGCGAACCAGAACGTGGGGCTGTCGAGCCGCAGGGGTGGCTCCGGAAAGACCATGTGGTGCGCCAGCGTCAGCCACCCGAACAACGCCACCTCGAACGCGGTGATGGTCACCAGTTCCACCTTCACGACGGTCGCCAGCGCGCGCCAGACCTCCGCGAGGCTGCGACGGGGGCTCTCGAAGAGCCGGAAGAGGACGGCGATCGTCACCGCCATCAGATAGTCGCCCGCGTAGCCGATCCACAGCGGGCTCCGGGGGAGATCGAATCCGTACAGGGCGACCTCGGCGACGACGAAGCCGAGGGCGCAGTGCGCGCCACAACGGGACACCTGGGTCACGATGGTGCCCCGGTGGGGCCGTCGAGACCGATCCTTGCGCGGCGACGGCGCGAGCGCCTCGGGTCTACCCCAGGTCCAGTAGAGGCGGACGGCCACCGGGCCGATGTACAGGACGGTGACCAGCCAGACGATCTCCATGACCCTGACCGGCTGACGGTGCCCGTAGAGGTACGTGTCGACGAGGACGATCACGAAGCTGACGACACCGACCGCGAGTGAGATCCAGGAGAGCGTCGAGAGCCAGGTCGGCTGCATCCTCGCCCCCTTTTCCATCCGGCGCCTCGGCGCTCGGCGCGGCCGAACGTGCAGGGGGGTCAACTGATGCCGACGGCAGCTCACAGTCTCCCAGCTCGCACCCGTCCGCATCAGTGGATCGGGGCGTTCGTCGTGCGGGCCGCGCCCCCCGGGCACGGGGGACCCCGCTCCCTCTGCGCGGGGATCCGCCGGGCACGCCGACAGCGCAGCGTGGGACCGGAGGAAACCACCGCATCGATACGGAGTGACGACCGTGAACCAGAGCGCTGAAGCATCGAAGCCGCCGCCGTGGGCACGCCGAGCAGGTCACGTGGCGTGGATCGCGCCCGTTCTGGGCTTCATCCCACTGCACGTTCCCTGGATCCTCGGCATCCCGCTGTTCGCATACGCCGAACCGTTCGAGGAGTGGTACCACGGTCGCGGGCCCGGCGTCGGGGACCACCCGGTCGACGGGTTCCTGGGCCTGCCGGCCGGCGCGTTCTACCTGGGCCTGCTGTGCGTCCTCGCCGGGCTCGGGGGAGTGCTGGCGCTCGGCCTGATCAGCGACTGGGGGCGTACGTTTCCCCGGTGGGTGCCGTGGCTTCGCGGCCACCGCGTGCCGCCGTGGGTGCCGCTCACGCCGACGGTGCTGGGATCCGCCCTGATGATCGGCTATGCGGCGACCCTGCCCTGGCAGTTCGCCGCCGACCTCTCCGAATCCAGCGCGCAGGACATCTTCACCCCGACGGGTGTCCTCATCGGCCTTCCGCTGCTCCTGGCCTGGGCGATCGCGTTGCCGTTGGCCGGGTGGTCCTACTACCGGCGTACCCGGGCGCCGCGCTGACGGTGCCGCCGAGTGCCGTCCGGCTCGGGTTGTCAGTCGGCGAAGTCGACGTCGGTGAGCGTGGCGCAGCGGTGCGTGGCGAGGCGTTCGGCCTGCGCGGTGATGGCGTCGCGCGTGCCGGCGGACAGTCTGCGCCAGGGTTGGACCGCGACCGTGAACGTCTTGCCGGACTTGCGGGGACGCCAGGTGCCGACGATCTCGCCGTCGACCAGCACCGCGCCGGGGCGACCCAGCACCGGCCACAACTCCTTCGCGTGGGCGGCGTCGGGCGCGAGTGTCGCCCGGTCCTTGGCCTGCAGGAACAGGTCGAACGGGCCGAGTAGGCGGGTCGCGCTCACCTCGGCCGACGTCAGCGCCTCCTCGTCGGCGGCCAGCAGCGAGCGCGTCTCGCCGTCGACCGTCACGTCGACCACGTCGTCGGGCCAGCGTGCCTTCACGTCCTTGACCGGCGCGTCGAGATAGTCGGCGACCTGCTTCGGAGTGGCGGGGCCGAGCAGCCGGAGGTACGCGCGGACGAGGTCGAACCGGTCGCCCGGGGCGGACACCCGGCGGAAGCCGGTGATGCGCCGCAGGACCGGAGGTGAGGTGTCGAGCTGCAACTCGAGACCGGCCCGCGCGGCGGCGAGCCGGAACGGCATCTCGTACAGGTGGGTGGCGTCGCACGGCCGGCAGAACCGCAGGTACGGCTCGGGCAGCATGGTGGCCAGGCGGCCGGAGACGTCGCCCTTGACCGTTGGCGCGGTGACGATCGTCCGCATGCCGGCGGCCACCTCGTCGAGGGCGGCGAGGTTGCCGATGCCGGCGGCCTTCAACGGCTTCGAGGCGTCGTAGATGCGCTTGCCCGCGTCAGCGTCGGAGAACGGCTCGACCGCGGCCACCACCTGCCCGACGTCGGCCCGGCGGTAGAGGTGCGGAGCGCCCCGTACGGTCCACAGCAGGACCACGTCGGCGTCGGACAGCGCGGTCACGTCGACGCCACGGACGGCGAGAGCCCAGCGGGCGCCGTCCGGTCCGGTGTTCTGCACGCCGATGTCCAGGACGGCGGTGTCGGCCAGCGAGCCGCCCTCATCCCGGTCCAGCTGCTGCGCGCGGACGCGGAACGTCATCACCTGCCGCCGATCGACCATGAACGCACCCTAGCCGCGAGCGGTCAGTCAGCGGTGAGCGGCACAGCCGGCCCGCCTTGGCGCACGCAGATGGACATGTCCGCGTAGTGCGTGGTGAGGAGGGTTGCGTCGTGCCGTGGGTTCCCCACCTCCACGGTCAGGCACCGGTCGATCGAGCCCTCACCATTCCAGAACAGGGAATGGATCGTGACGCCACGGCGCCGCCAGTCGTCGATGTCCGCCTGGACTCGTTCGAACCAACCGTCCAGCGTCCGCCCGGAGTATGCGGAGTCGACGAAGCGCACGCTCACCCCGCGCACCAGCGGGCGTATCTTGGCGTCGAAGTCGGCGGTGGGAACGCGGTGGACCAGTAGCACCCGTCCGGGTAGGTCGAGGCTGACCGAGGTGTAGGCGTGTGGCCAGTTCCGGGCGGCGTAGTCCTCCACGGTGTCGGCGGCGGCCATCAACTCGTCCTGGCCCGCCCAGTAGGACTGCGCCGGTGCGGGCGTACCGGTGGCCGGCGGCGACTCTGGCGTCGTCGATGCGGCGGCGCAGGCAGCGGGAAGGGCGAGCAATGGTACGGACAGCAGCGCGGCCAGGCGTCGACGCATGATCAGAACTCCTCACCGACGGCAGATCACTATTACGGACACTACGGACTTACCGAGCGATCGTCGGTGATTCGCACGCCCACACGGGGTCGGCTGGTGATGAGGGCCTCGCCGAGCGTCGACCATCGGGCGGTCGACGCCGAGAAACTAGAGTTGGTGGGGTGCGGATCCGGATCGAGGGCAGTGACCTGCCGGGCCGGCGCGCGGGCGCGGAGGCCGACGCGCTGCGGCTCGGCAACGTGCACGTCGGCATCCAGCGCAAGAGCGAGGTGGTCGATCGCGTACGGGTCGACGCGGCACGGGCGGTCTGGAACGTAGCGGTGTCCAGCCGGGAGATCGACGGGGTGCTGGACGTCGGCGGGCCGTTCGTGCATGGACGACCCGGAGGGCGTTTTCTCTACCTGAGCTGGGGCACGGTGATCGATGACGGGTTCGCGATGTTCCGGCGGGCGAAGCTGATGTTCACCGACATCCCGACCGACCTGCTGCGCGCCGCGCACGAGAGCGGGGGGTTGCTGGTGAGCAGACTGGGGCTGACGGACGCGGCCGGCGGGCCGGTATGCGCCCGGGTCCACCCGCCCGCCATCGGCTGGACGCTGGAATAGCCCCGGCCGCCCGTACCGGACGGACGACCGGGAAGACAAGCCGTCAGGCGACCAGGGAGACCCGTCCGTTGTCCAGGTCGTAGCGGGCGCCCACGACCCGCAGCGCGCCCTGACGCACCTTCTCGGCGATGATCGGGCTGCGCGCCGACAGTGCCCGAACCTGGGCGGCGATGTTGGCGCGGACGGCGTTCTCCACCGGGTCGCCGGGCTGGTCCAGCACCGGCTCGACCACCGGGCGGAGGCTGTCGACGATGGCGCCGATGTGTCCGGGAGCGGTGCCGCCGGTGTGGATGGCGTCGATGGTGGCCGTGATCGCGCCGCAGCGTTCGTGCCCGAGGACGACGATCAGCAGGCTGCCGAACTCCTCCACGGCGAACTCGACGCTGCCCAGCAGCAGGTCGTCGACGATGTTGCCGGCCACCCGGTTGTCGAACAGGTCACCGAGCCCCTGGTCGAACAGCACCTCGGGCGCGACCCGGGAGTCGGCGCAGCCGACCGTGACAGCGAACGGGTGCTGGCCGGCGGCGAGGCGGTGCAGGTCGTCGAGGCCCTGGTGCGGGTGCCGACCGTGACCGCTGGTGAAGCGGTGGTTGCCGGCGAGCAGCCGACGCAGCGCCTCGGCCGGCGTGGCAACGGTGTCGTCGGCCGGCGGCGCGGCGGCGGCGCTCGCCGCGGACGGACCGGCGACGGCCGCGCCGAGCGCGACGGCCGTCGCGCCGCCGGCGGCCAGCAGGGAACGGCGAGACAGCGGGGTACGAGGCACAGTGATCTCCCGAGGGTGAGGCGGTTGCCTTCTTCCTACCAGGCGATCATCCACAGTGGTGCGCCGGTTCCCCGCCGCCGCCCCGGCCACCCGGTCGCGCGCGGCGGCCGGGGGGACCGGGGTTCGGTGTATCAGCGGTGCTCGCTGTCGAGGGCGGCGACCTCGCGTACGGCCTGGGCGACGGCCGCGAAGTCCTTCTTGAGGATCGCGCCGTGGTTGCTGGCGACCTTCGCGTGGACTCGGATGTTCGGGTTGCGCGTGGTCACCGCGTCGAGGCTGGCGCGGATGCGTTCCTGCTCGTCACCCTTGCTGCCGAGGGACGTTCCCGAGGCGACCACGTACCGCACCGGGACGGTGATGCCGTCCAGCACCGGACCCAGTTCGCGTTCCCGGGAGAGCCGGCCCAGCTCGATGTTGCTCTCCGCCTGCTGGGCGGCGCTCATGCGCGGGGTCAGGCCGGTCGGCCGCAGCAGCGGCGTGAACCAGCCCAGGCGCCGGAACAGCTTGCGGATCCGCAGCTCCATGGCGTCGTCGAGCCAGTCGTGCGGGAACGCGCCGTCGACCAGTACCGCGCCGATCGTGCGGTCCGGGTTGCGGTGGGCCCAGTGGGCGCCGACGACGGCCCCGTACGACCAGCCGACGAGCACCGCCCGCTGGACGCCTCGGGCGGCGAGAACGGCGTCGACGTCCCGGACGGCCGCCTCGAAGGAGTAGTCCGCCGAGCGTCCCGACTTTCTGCCGCGGGCCCGCTCGTCGTAGGTGATGTGCCGCCATCGGGTACCCAGGTCGGTGATGACGTTGCGCCAGTACCCCTGGGTGGCGAACTGGCCGTTGAGGAAGACCACGGGGACGCCCGCGCCGCCGGTGTCGGTGACGGCCAGGGCGGTGTCGTCGACCGGCACCATGCCGGTCCACGGCGAACTGGTCGAGGAGGGGGTGTTCGTCGTCATT
Organism: Micromonospora sp. NPDC049801; assembly: GCF_040656575.1. Classification (NCBI taxonomy): domain Bacteria; kingdom Bacillati; phylum Actinomycetota; class Actinomycetes; order Micromonosporales; family Micromonosporaceae; genus Micromonospora; species Micromonospora sp. NPDC049801. Next base: position 451,084 of record NZ_JBFAMS010000003.1, read on the forward strand.
GTCGTACTCCTTGAGGGGGTTGGGGTTCAGAGGCTGCGGGCGGTGATGTCGCCGTGCGAGGTGGTGGCGTGGATGTCGAGGTCGGCGCTGCCGTGGTTGACCAGGTCGTTGCTGATGCGCCCGTGGCCGGTGCCGGCGTCCAGGGCGGCCGAGACGCCGCTGGCGGCGGCGACCGAGATGTCGCCGGACTGGGTACGCAGCACGAGCCGACCTCGCGTTGCCTGCGCGACGCGGATGTCGCCCCGCGTGGTGCTGATCTCGGCGGGGCCGTTGAGCTGACCGACCTCGACGGTGCCGTCGACGGCGGTGAGGCGCATGCTCGCCGCCTCGTCGACCTTGATGTGGCGGTACGCGCCGTCCACGGTGACGTCACCGAGGCGTCCGACGCCGCGCAGCTCGGCGCTGGCGGCCCTGATCTCGACGCGGGAGTCGGCGGGCAGTTGGACGGTGACCTCCACCGAGCCGGCGGGGCCCAGGAGCTGGTTGTCGGGGGACGCGGTCGTGACCCGCAGGACGCCGTCGGCGTACGCGATGGTGGTCTGCTCGGCGGCCCGGGTGTCGCGGCTGCGGCCGGCGTCGGCGGGCCGGACCTCGACGGTGGTGTCGGTGCGGTCGGCGGCGATGAGTTGGACGCGCCCGGCCGGGATGTCCAGGACGGCGGCGATGGGGGCGGGGGTGGCGAAGCTCTGCACGGCGTTCTCCGATGCTCTCTCCGGTGTTTCTGACATTGGAAACGCTACGTTGCTTTCTAGTTAGTGGCAACAGCCTTGTTGCGTAGATGAGCAGTAAAAGCAGCTCAGAGCGTTATAAACGTTGCAACCGATCTGCCGCTAAAGCAACGGCCGGCGTTACCGCCATTGCAATCGACTGGCGGTGAACGCTATGGTGGCAATGCCGTTGAGGACGACCACCGAGGAGATCACCGTGCCGGGAGGCAGACTCACCCAGCAGGACCGTCAGCAGATCGCGTCCGGGCTGGCCGACAGCCTCCCGTACGCCGAGATCGCCCGACGCCTCGACCGTCCGACCTCGACGATCACCCGCGAGGTGCTGCGCAACGGCGGCCCGAACGCCTACCGGGCCGAGCTGGCCCACCGCGCCACCGAACGCCGCGCCCGCCGCCGCGTGCCGTCCGCCACCCGGACCGCCGAGGCGATCCCGCAGCCGCACGGCCGCGACGCCGAGGCCGTCGCCGAGTACGAGGAGGTGTTCACCACCGTCCTCATGGCCACGGGTCTGAACAAGATGGGAGCCCGGGTACTGACCTGCCTGTTCACCACCGACACGGGCAGCCTCACCGCGGCGGAGCTGGCCCAGCGTCTGCACGTCAGCCCGGCGTCCATCTCCAAGGCCATCAGCTTCCTGGAGAGTCAGAGTCTCGTCCGCCGCGAGCGCGACGAGCGCCGCCGCGACCGCTACGTCATCGACACCGAACTCTTCTACCAGGCGACGATGGCCAGCGCCCGCGCCAACGACCAACTCATCGCGACAGCACGTGAGGGCGTCGCCGTCCTCGGCCCCGGCACCCCGGCCGCCGCCCGCCTGGAGAACATCGCCCGCTTCCTCGACTTCATCAGCGAGAGCATCACCCGCGCCGCCGAACAGGCCCGTGCCGTCCTGCACACGCGGGCGGTGAACTAGTTCCGGTCCGGGCGGTGCCGGGCGTACGCGTCGACGAGCCCCCAGCGTCCGGGAATGTCCAGCAGCGCGATCCGGTCGAAGGCGGACGGCAGCGCGGGATTGACGGCCAGGTGTTCCTCGTGCGGGTCGAGGCCGAGCAGGGTGCGCAGCAGCAGCATCGGCGCTCCGCTGGACCACGCCTGCGGGCTGCCGGCGGTGGGATACCGGACCGGGTACCGGGTGGTGCTGCGGTCGAAGCCCCCGAACGCCTCGGGCAGCCGCCCCTGGAAGTAGGTCGCGGCCGACAGGATGCCCTCGGCGATGCGGCCCGCCTCGCTGAGGAACCCGTAACGGCGCAGGCCCCACGCGATGAACGAGTTGTCGAACGGCCAGACGGTGCCGTTGTGGTAGCCGAGCGGGTTGTAGCGGCTCTGCCCGGAGGCGAAGGTCCGCACGCCCCAGCCGGAGAAGAGCGCCGGACCCATCAGGTGCTCGACGACCCGCGCGGCCCGGTCGGGCGCCACGATGCCGCTCCACAGCAGGTGGCCGATGTTCGAGGAGAGGCTGTCCACGGGAGTGCCGTCGTGGTCGAGCGCGAGGGCGTAGTAGCCGCGGTCCTCGAGCCAGAAGTCCCGGTTGAAGCGCTCGTACAACGCCGCCGCCTCGCGTTCCAGCCGCTCGGCGTAGTCGCGGTCGCCCCAGAACGTACGCGCCAGCCGCGCGCCACGGAGCTTGGCGTCGTAGGCGTACCCCTGGACCTCACACGTCGCCCTCGGGAACCCGGGCAGCCGGCCGTCGGCGTAGGAGATGCTGTCCCAGGAGTCCTTCCAACACTGGTTGTCCAGGCCGGTGGCCCGGTTGCGCCGCTGGTACCAGACGTAGCCGGTCGACGTCAGGTCCGCGTACGCGTCGATCCAGTCCAGGGCCGCGCGAGCCTCCTGCTCCAACTCCATCACCAACGCGGTGTCGCCGCTCCACCGCTCGTACTCGTCGAGCAGCACCACGAACAGGGGCGACGCGTCGACGGTGCCGTAGTAGGGGGAGTGTGGCTGCTCCTCGAACGCGGCCGACTCCCCGTAGCGCAGCTCGTGCAGGATCCGGCCGGGATCCTCCTCCAGCACGTCGTCGGTCCGGGCGCCCTGGAGCGAGGCGAGGATCCGCAGTGTCGGCGGGGTCAGCGACGGCGTGACGGGCAGGGTCTGTAGGCAGGTCAGCAGGCTGTCGCGGCCGAACAGGGTCATGAACCAGGGGAGCCCGGCCGCGGGTACGGCAGCTCCGCCGAGTGACAGCGGCGCGAACCGCAGCGCCGCGAGGTCCACCAGGCTGCGGTGGTAGACCTGTTGGAGGGTGGCGCTCTCGGTGTCCAGCGTCGGCGCCTGCGCCACCCACTCGCGCACGCTGTCCGGCAGTGTCGACTCGTCCGGGCGTAGCGCGCGCAGGGCGGCGCGCAGGTCGACGCCGTCCGGTCGCAGCGCCCGCATGACCACCCGCAACCGGGTGTCCCACTGCTCCCCGGGCCGCAGCCGTACCGCGTACCGCAGGCCGCGCGCGTCGATGGTGGCCGACTCGCTCGTCGACACGACGACCTCACGCCGGTACGTCCCGCGTCGATAACCGACCCGCAACTCGTTCGGCTCGACGTCGGTGTAGTAGCTGCCCGCCTTGTCCTGGATATCGAACTTGATCTCGAAGATGTCGGCGAAGTCGGCCTCGACCTCCAGTCGCACGTCGAGGTCCACCACTCCCTGGCCGTAGTTGAAGATCGTCAGCGTCTCGGTGAGGTCCGGGCCGATGCGTCGCCGCCGGATCGCGGACACGTCCGCCTCCACGTAGTCGACGGCCCCGCCCGGCACCACGAAGAACGTGACCTCGTAGTACTGGCTGTCGTCCACCGACAGGGCGGCCAACCGCTCGCCGTTCACAGTGAGCACCCAGCGGGACAGATAGCGCGTGTCGTTGGCGAACAGCCCCACCGGCGTTGCGGGCGACGACTCCACGTCTCCACTGGCGTCCGACACGATGAAGGTGTTGCCGTCGATGCACGACACCGTGCCCGGGATGTCCCTCACGGCGCGCTGGTCGCCGTCGGCTGGTCGGCTCCCGCGCCACCCTCGGCCGCGCGGGGAAACAGTCGCCCGATGCGCAACGCCAGGGCGAGGTCGCCGTCGACCAGGATCTCGCCGCGCTCGATCGCCGCCAGCCCGTTCACCTCGCCGCGCGCCATCGACTCCGCCACCTGTGCCGGCACCCTGATGACGGTGTCGGCCGGGTCCCCGCTCTGCGACACCTCTAGCTTGCCGTGGTCGATGACCAGGAGCCACTGCTCCAGGTCGTCCCCGTCGGCGATGTCGAAGCGCACACTTCCGCACACCTTGCTGAACCGCGGATCGCGGCACGCGGCGGCCAGCCGCTCGAAGAAGTCGCTGGTCGCCGTCGTCATCCCACCTCCCGGCCCGAGAAAGAGCGGACGACGGCTACCCGCTGCGGCCCGTTGCTAACGCCCGACCGACGGAAATGAGCTGTCGGCGTGGCAGGCGCACCGCTCAGAATGTCCGCCGTGGCGAAGGAACAGGTGCTGGCGAGGGTGGCGGCGGATCTGGAGCGCGGGCACGTGCACCCCGCGATGCAACGCCTGGCGAGCCTGACCGCCGCGTACCCCGACGACCTGGCGGTGCGGGCGCGGCGTGCCGCGCTCTACCGGCAGGTGGGCAACGTGGCCGAGGCGGGGCGATGGGGCTTCCTCGGCGAGGACGCCGACGCGCGGGAGGTCGCCGCGTTCGAGCAGGCCTACGGGAACGCCTGGCGGCGGCTGCGGGCGTTGCGGGTGACCGCCGACCCCAGCGCCAGACTCGGGCCGGTGGCGGGCCCGCGCTTCGCGCGACTGCTGGAGCAGGCCGGCCGGTACGGGCCCGTCACCTGGACCGATGAGGGGCCACGTCCCGATGAGCCGAGTTCGTGGCGGGACGGGTTGGGCTGCCTGGTGGCGGCGGTGATCGGCGTGGTGCTGGTGGCGCTGTGCGTGGTCGGCCTGGCCACCGTGCTCCGGTGGGTGTTCTAGTCGAGGTCGAAGTCGACCACGACCGGCGTTCGCCCGACCCGCAGGGGAGTCGCGGCGTCGAAGCCGGCCGCGTCGCGGTGCCACACCGGCGGGGCGTACGCGCAGTCGCAGCGCAGCTTCACCCGCTGCCCGGGGAGCAGGCGCAGGGCGTACCCGCTCCCCACGTCCGCCACGCCGGCAAGGTCTCCGGTGCTGGCGTCGAAGGCAAGCACCTGGGCGTAGGTGAGCAACTCGTCGACGCGTACCGCCCCGCTGACCGGGGTGCCGGCGGGCAGCGCCTGGTCCAGGGTCGTCGTCCGCGCGGCGCGGACCCGGACCTTTCGCGCCTGCGCCCGGCTGCCCACCCCGCCGGACCAGACGGTGGCGTACCCACCCGCGGCGAACTGCACCGGCCACTCGTACGGCCCGAGGCCCGTGATCGTGTAGCGGCCGTTCTCATCGGTTGTGGGCCCGTGGTCGTCGTACTTGGGGTCCGGCACGTACGGCACCACCATCACCAGCGCTCGCGGGACCGGGGCGCCGGTCGCCGCGTCGGTCACCACTCCGACGACCGTGCCGGGCGGATCGAGCCGGATGTCGGGCGCGTTGGTCACCGTGCCGGCCCGGACCCGGATGACGGACGCGCGCTCGCGCTCACCGGTGCCGCCGTGCCGGCCGACCCACTGCCAGCCGTGCCGGGTCGTGTCGTAGGGCCGCACGAGCAACCGGTAGTCCCCGGGTGCGACGTCACCGGTCACCAGGCTGCCCTGCTCGTCGGCGCAGCCGCCGTACCGGCCGAGCTGGTCCTCCCCGAGGGTGACCGCCGTCAGCGCCGCGGCGTCGATGGGCACGAGCGCGGCGCAGGCGCGGGGCACCGGCGCGCCGGTGGCCGCGTCCCGCACGACGGCGCGAACGCCGCCGGGCGCGGGCGACACCTGCCGGGGGGTACGCGCGCCAGCGGGCGCGGCGGCCTCCACGACGAGCAGCGCGATGGCGATGGTGGTGGTCAGCTTGCGCAGGAGGGTGGGGCTCACGGGCGTGCTCCTCGCGGCGACGGAACGGGGGTGCGCCGACGGTAACGGAGCGTTGCTGATCCAAATCGGTCAATGTCGTGATGCTGACTGAAGGTGACGTGATGCCGGTTGATCAGCGTGGTGTTCCGGACACGCCGCCAGGTCTGGCGTGGGCGGCGAGCCATGTGGGCGGCAGGGTGAGGGTGTGGAACCACTCGCGCGGCACCTGATCGAAGTACGGTCCCTTGAGGACCGGCTTTCCCCCGCCGAACCGGTCGGCGGCCGCGGCGGCTCGCCTGGCGCTGAAGCGCCAACCGCCCGTTGCCCGGGAAGTGATGATCCTGCCGCCACGGGCGATACCGACGTTACGGTTCGGATTTGGCCGGGTGCTGGTCTTCCAGATGCGGCCCGTGAAGTGGACGATGAAGTCGATCTGGGACCACGGTTCGCGCGTCGCGGGCCGGCCGTACTCGTCCGGGCCCAGGTAGACGCCCTGTTCGTCAACGGCGAAGAGCAACTCCTGCCGGACCGCGCGGCCGACGCGGCCCCGCATCAGGGCGAGCATGGTCGCCTCGAACCCCAGCCCAATGATGACGAACATGTAGCGCTCGGACAGGTCCTGTAGGCCGATCACCACGGCGGTCATCGGCAGAGCGCTGTACAGCGCCAGCGTGAGCCCGGTCAGGATGCGGCTCTGCCGAACCTCGTATGCCCCATCCATTTTCATGACTACAAGATAGCGGTGATCATCAACAAGGTCTGATCGGCGTTCTCCCTCAATTCGGGCGCGTAGGGAGGATCCAGCGCATAGCGTCACGGTGGCGGCTCACGGCCGCCCGCGTCGGTGGCCGCCGGCGCTCGCGCCGACCGAAGGGGACCGGCTCATGGACCGGGTCGACAACATGCTCCTGCCGGAGCTGGACGGCCCGGTGCCGACCGCGGCGACGCGGGCGCTGGGTCTGCTGAGCCTGGCCCTGGGCGTGGGCGCGCTGGCCGCGCCCCGGACCCTGGCCCGCCTGACCGGCGTCGACGACTCACCCGCCGCGCGGGCCGTGATCCCCGCCGTCGGAACGCGGGAGGTGATCCACGCGGTCGGTCTGCTCACCGGCCGCCGCCCGGCCGGTTGGGCGTGGACCCGGGTCGTTGGTGACGCCCTGGACCTGACGCTGCTGGGCCGGGCCATGGTCGACCGGCGGGGGGAGCGTCGCCGCCGCCTGGCCCTGACCACGGCCGCGATCGCCGGCATCACCGCCCTGGACGTCGCCACCGCGATCGCCGCCGGTCGTGCCCGCCGGGCCCGGGAGCGGATGATCCGGATGGAGATCGCGGTGACGGTCAACCGGTCACCCGCCGAGGCGTACCGGTTCTGGCGTGACGTGGAGAACCTGCCCCGGTTCATGGCGCACCTGGAGTCGGTACGCGCCGACGACCTGCGCCTCTCGCACTGGGTCGCCCGTGGACCGGCCGGTCGCCGCGTCGAATGGGACGCCGAGATCATCGACGATCAGCCGAACAGGTCGATCACCTGGCGGTCGCTGCCCGGCAGTCGGGTGGCGAACGCCGGTCGGGTCGCGTTCGTACCCGGCCCGGGCGACCGCGGCACCGAGGTCCGGGTGCAACTGCGCTACGCGCCACCGGCGGGCGCGCTCGGCCGGGCCGTGGCGAAGCTCTTCGGCGAGGAGCCCGAGCAGCAGGTCCGTGACGACCTGCGCCGATTCAAGCAGGTACTGGAGGCCGGCGAGGTGGTCCGCTCCGAGGGCAGCCCGAACGGCATCTCCGTACGCCAGCAGGCGATGCAGCGACCCGCGCAGCCGCTGCCGCCGACCCGGCGCTGACCGTTTCTCGAAGGGGCGAAGCAATGAAGGCCACCGCCTGGATGGGCGCCGACACCGTCAGGGTGATCGACGTACCCGAGCCGACGATCATGAACGCCCGGGACGCCATCGTGCGGGTCAGCACCACCGCGATCTGCGGCTCCGACCTGCACCTCTACCACGGCTACATCCCCGCGATGCGCAAGGGCGACATCCTCGGCCACGAGTTCATGGGGGAGGTGGTGGAGGTCGGGCCGCAGGTCCGCAATCTCAAGCCCGGCGACCGGGTGGTGGTGCCGTTCCCGATCGCCTGCGGGCACTGCTCCTCCTGCCAGCGTGGCCTCTACTCGGTGTGCGAGAACTCCAACCCCAACGCCGGCATCGCCGAGAAGGTCATGGGCCACTCACCGGCCGGCATCTTTGGCTACTCCCACCTGCTGGGCGGGTACGCGGGCGGCCAGGCCGAGTACGCGCGGGTGCCGTTCGCCGACGTCGGCCCGCTCAAGGTGCCCGACGAGATCCCGGACGACCAGGCCGTCCTGCTCGCCGACGTCTTTCCGACCGGCTACATGGGCGCCGAGATGTGCGACATCAAACCCGGGCAGGTCATCGCGATCTGGGGCGCGGGGCCGGTGGGGCTACTCGCCGCGGCCAGCGCCCGGCTGCTCGGCGCGGAGCGGGTGATCGTCATCGACCGGTTCCCCTACCGGCTGCGTCTCGCCGCCGAGCACGCCGACGCCGAGACGATCAACTACGAGGACGTCGACGTGCTGGACACCCTCAACGAGATGACCGCCGGTCGGGGCCCCGACGCGTGCATCGACGCGGTCGGTCTGGAGGGCCACCACGCCAACTCCGCGATGTACGCGTACGACCGGGCCAAGCAGGCCACCCGGACCGAGACGGAACGGCCGTTCGCCCTGCGGGAGGCGATCCTGGCCTGCCGATCCGGGGGAGTGGTGTCGGTCATCGGCGCGTACGGCGGCTTCGTCGACAAGTTCCCGATGGGCGCGTTCATGAACCGGTCACTCATCATGCGGACCGGCCAGTGTCACGTGCAGCGCTACACCCGCCCCCTGCTGGAGCGCATCCAACGCGGCGAGATCGACCCGAGCTTCATCGTCAGCCACCGCATGCCGCTGCGCGACGCCCCCAAGGGCTACAAGATCTTCCAGAAGAAGCAGGACGACTGCACCAAGGTGCTCCTCAAGGTCTGACCGCCCCAGCTCCCGCGATCTTGCACTTTCTGCGGCGACACAAGGGGCATACCACCCCATGTCGACGACCGAAACCGCAAGATCGGCGCGAGGGGGGTGGCGCGTTTGTGGTCCGTGGGCTCGGGAACGCCGTCCGTTCGTCCGTTAGCCGGCCTGCGCGCCGGTCCAGGAGGCGAAAGGGAGCGGGTCATGGAGTACGAGCAGATGATCGCGACCGTACGACAGCGCGGAGGGCTCGGGGAGAACGAGGCCGTGCGCTCGGTGCAGGCCGTCCTGTCGGTGCTCGGCGAACGGCTCGCCGGCCAGGAGGCCGACAACCTGGCGGCACAGTTGCCCGATCGGCTGAACGGTTCTGTCACCCGAAACCCCCAGGGACGCCGGTGGGACGTCGACGAGTTCCTGAAGAAGGTCGGCGACCGTGAGCAGGTGTCGAACGGGGACCAGGTGCGTCAACACGCCCAGGTGGTGCTGAACACCGTCGCCGAGGCGCTCGACGACGACGACCGGCACGACCTGCTGGCGCAGTTGCCCGGCGGCATCACCGACCTCTTCGGTGTCCCCACCCCACGCGGCTGAGCGCGGTCACGCTCGCAGCGGGCGCGGACCCCGGCCGCCACGGTCAGGGTCCCCGCCGCCGTGGTCATCGACGTGCGACGTCCGAGCCGATGGGCCGACGGTCGACGGCCGGCGAGAACGGGCGATCGTCAGGGAATCGGCCACTCGTGCACCGGCCGGTTGCTGTGCATCAGCTCCACGTAGTGCCGCACCACCTCGCGCAGCGCCTCCGGCCGGTCCAGGTGATCGGTGGACTCCAACCGGTGCAGCGTCGCCACCTGCCAGGTCGCGCCGTTGCGGTTGGTCAGGCAGCGTTGCTCGATGACGCCCAGCAGACGGTCCCGCTCGGTCGGGTCGAGGCCCCACCGGTCCAGCCCGTGGTGCGCCATCGGTAGCAGCCGGCGCAGCACCAGCTCGGTGACCGGCAGGTAGCCGAGGCCGGGCCAGAAGACCTGCGCGTCGATGCCGTGCCGGGCGCAACTGGTGAAGTTCTCCTCGGCGGCGCTGAACGACATCTGTGACCACAGTGGCCGGTCCGACTCGGCGAGGGCGCGGACCAGTCCGAAGTAGAAGGCCCCGTTGGCGATGGTGTCCAGCACGGTCGGCCCGGCCGGCAGCACCCGGTTCTCCACGCGCAGGTGCGGCCGGCCGCGCGACACGTCGTACACCGGACGGTTCCAGCGGTAGATCGTGCCGTTGTGCAGCCGCAGCTCGGCGAGGTTCGGCACCTCGCCGGCCGCCAGGGTCTGCGCCGGGTCCTGCGGGTCGCACACCGGCAGCAGCGCCGGGAAGTAGCGGACGTTCTCCTCGAACAGGTCGAAGACGCTGGTGATCCAGCGTTCGCCGAACCAGACTCTGGGGCGTACCCCCTGGGCTTTGATCTCTTCCGGCCGGGTGTCGGTGGCCTGCTGAAACAGCGGGATGCGGGTCTCGCGCCACAGCTCCCGACCGAACAGCAGCGGCGCGTTCGCCCCGAGCGCCACCTGGATGCCGGCGACCACCTGGGCGGCGTTCCAGTAGTCGGCGAACTGCGCCGGGCTGACCTGGAGGTGGAACTGGGTGCTGGTGCAGGCCGCCTCCGGGGTGATCGTGTCGGCGGTGACCGCCAGGCGCTCCACCCCGGAGATGGCGATCGGCAGGTCCTCGCCCCGCGCCGCGAAGATCTGCTCGTTGAGCAGCTTGTAGCGCGGGTTGGCCGACAGCGTCTCGGCGGTGAGGTGCTCGGGACGCAACGTCGGCAGGATGCCGATCATGACCATGTGCGCGCCGATCGTGCGGGCCTTCTCCTCGGCGGCGTTGAGGCTGGCGCGCACGTGCTCCTCGAAGTCGAGGGTGCCGGTGCCGGTCAAGCGGCGCGGTGGCACATTGATCTCGATGTTGAACTGGCCCAGCTCCGTCTGGAAGCTCGGATCCTCGATGGCCGCCAACACGTCGGCGTTGCGCATGGCCGGATTCGACGCCTCGTCCACGAGGTTCAGCTCGATCTCCAGCCCCGTCATCGGCCGGTCGATGTCGAACCGCGACTCCCGCAGCATCTCGGCGAAGACATCCAGGCAGTTCCGCACCTTTTCGCGGTAGCGGGCCCGATCCTCCCGACTGAAGGTCCGTACGCCGACATCCTCGCCCATGGTCACCGCCCTGTCACCGCTGGTTCCCCCTAACCTCGCACGTGGCCGTACGAGCGGGGAAGACCCGAGGGTTCTTTCCTACCCAGTGGCGGGCCCCGTGACCCCTGTCGCACGCTCTGTGGTCGGCGAGAGCGCGAACGGCCGGCACCGCTAGCATTGCCGGATGCGCGAGAAGGTGACCCGGCTGTTCGTCGCGGCGGCGATCGCCGAGGCCTGCTCCTGGCTGGCCCTGCTGGTGGGGATGGCCGTCAAGTACGGTCCGCCGGACAATGAGCTGGGCGTCAAGATCTTCGGGCCGATCCACGGCGGCCTGTTCATCGCGTACGGGTTGCTGGTGCTCGCGGTGGCGCGGCTGCGCCGCTGGAGCCTGCCGGTGACCCTCGTGGCGCTGGCGTGCGCCGTGCCGCCGTTCGCCACGCTGATCTTCGAACGCTGGGCACATCGCCGGGGCATGCTCGGCGGCGACCGGCAGCCGGTCCGCGAGCCCGCCCCGGTCGGCTGACCGGCCCCGGCCGAGCGCTCAGGTCAGCGCGGAACAGGCCGCGACGCCGGCCAACAGCAGAGCGCCGATCGTCGCCTGCAACAGCAGCGGTGGTCCCAGGTGTGACCAGAGGGTCGCGGTACGCGGGGTGAGCAACTGCCCGGTGGTCAGGTTGACGATCCGCTCGATCCGCGGCGGCAGCTCCGGATCGCGCTGCGGGCGCAGGGTGAGCTGCACCTGATCGGCCGGGTGCAGGGCGCTCTGCGGCAGGTGTCCGTGCAGCTCGACCTCGCAGAGCTGACCGGCGGTGTTCCGCAGGCGGACCGGGGTGACCAGGTACTCCGGGCCCTGCTTCAGCTCCTTCCAGCGTCGGCGGGCGCCACCGCCGCCGAACGAGAACAGCGCGCGCAGCAGCAGGGCCGGCAGCCGGGCGAACGCGGCCGCGGCGAGCACCGCGACCAGCACCGGTTGGCCGACGCGTATCTCGCGGGTGTAGCCGTCCAACAGGCGGACCAGCCGTCCCGTGACGATCCGCTCCGTCGGGTGCACGATCCGCCGGGTATCGAGTCCGCTGTCCATTTCCACCACCGAGAGTCCGCTTGTGTTCACTGATCGTATCGATGTCCCCGGTTGAACGACGTGAATGAAACCTGGTCACGGGCTCACGCCCGCGAGGTGACATCCCGGGCGACGGGGGTAAGCGGGCGGTCGAGCTGGAAAGGGGTCGAGCATGCAGCTGTCCTTCCTGCGCCCGCTCTACGACCGACCCGGGCCGTGGTGCTCGGTGTACCTGGACGCCTCCGCGGACACCGAGGACGCCCACCCGGCGCTGGACCTACGTTGGCGCGCCCTGGAACGCCGCCTGGCCGAACAGGGGGCGGACGAGGCGAGCGTCGCCGCGCTGGACCGGGTGATCCGGGGTCACGACCCGATGGTCGGGGACTACGGCCTGGCGGTCTTCGCCAGCCACGGTCGGGTGGTGCTCTCCGAGTACCTGTCCGCGCCGCCGCTGCGCGACCTGGCGAGCTTCGGGCCGTTGCCGCACGTCATGCCGCTGCTCGCCCAGCGCGGCGAACAGGTGGCGTGGGTCCGGGTGGTGGCCGACCGCACCGGGGGCGACGCTGTCGCGGTCAGCGCGGGCGGCGTACCCCGACGGGCGCACGTCGCCGGCCGGGAGAGCTTCCCGCTGCGTCGGGTCCAGCCCGGCGGCTGGTCGCAGTCGCGCTACCAGCGGGCCGCCATGGAGGCGTGGCACCAGAACGCCGGCGACGTCACCGCCGCGACCGTGGAGCTGGCCGACCGCGTCGGCGCGGACGTCGTGGTGGTGGCCGGTGACGTCCGGGCCACCGGGATGATCGCCGCGCAGATGCCGCCGCGCTGGCAGGACCTGGTCGTCCGCACCGACGCGGGCTCCCGGGCCGGCGGCGCCGACCAGAGCATGCTGGACGACCTCACGGTGCAGACCATCGCCGAGGTCGCCGACCAGCGGATCACCGCCGCGCTGGACAAGTTCGGCGTGCAGGAGGACGTCGGCGCGGGACTCGACGCGGTCGTGTCCGCCCTGCAACGCAACCAGGTCGACACGATGCTCATCGTCGACGACCCGTCGGCCAACGGCGAGCTGTGGATCGGCCCCGAGCCCACCGAGATCGCCGTGGACCCGTCCCAGTTGAGCGCGATGTCGGTCGGCGACCCGCAGCGGGTCCGCGCCGACGCGGCGCTGGTCCGGGCGCTGGTGGGCACCGACGCGGCGTTGACGGTGCTCGGCGCGGACGAGGCGCCGCAGCTCACCGACGGCGTCGGCGCCGTCCTGCGGTACGTCGACGAAGGCACCCCGGGACGCGGCAATGGCTGAGCGCCGGGTCGCGGACCTGGTGGTCGAGCGGATGCGGGCCTGGCGGGTACCGCGCGCCTTCGGCTACCCCGGAGCGGCGATCGCCCCGCTGGTCGAGGCGCTGGAGGACGCCGGGGGCGACCCGGCGTTCGTTCCGGCCCGGCACGAGGAGACCGCCTCGTTCATGGCCACCGGGCACGCCAAGTTCACCGGCGGCATCGGGGTCTGCCTGGCCACCCAGGGACCGAGCGCGGTGCAACTGCTCAACGGCCTGTACGACGCCAAGCTCGACAGCAAGCCGGTCGTGGCGATCGTCGGTGAGGACGTCACCGGGCCGCTGGGCGGCGCGCACCAGCAGATCGGGTTGAGCCGGCTCTTCGGCGACGTGTGCAACCAGTTCGTCCGGTACGGCCGCAGCCCGGCGTCGGTACCCGCGCTGCTGGACCAGGCGTTCCGCACCGCGGCGGCGACGCGGAGCCCGACGTGCGTGGTGCTGCCCCGGTATCTGCAGGAGGCCCTGGTGCCGGACCTGGGGACGCACGCGGCGGGCGTGATCACGGCGACCCCCGGTGAGCCGCTGGCCCGGGTGCTGCCGCACGAGGTGGACCTCGACGCCGCCGCCCAGGTGCTCGGCAACGGCCAGCGCACCGCGATCCTGGTGGGCCAGGGTGCCCGGGGCGCCGCCGCCGAGATCGTCGAGCTGGCCGACCGCCTCGGCGCCGGGGTGGCGACGTCCCTGCTGGGCAAGCCGATCCTGGACGAGCGCCTGCCCTTTCACGCCGGGGTGCTCGGGGAGGTCGGCACACCGGCTGCGGCCGAGCTGATGGGTGGCTGTGACACGCTGCTGCTGGTCGGCACGAACGACCCGTGGACCGACTACTTCCCGATGCCCGACCAGGCCCGCACGGTGCAGATCGACATCGACGGCACCCGCATCGGCAGCCGCTACCCGGCCGACGTCCCGCTGGTCGGTGACGCCACCGAGACGCTGCGGGCACTGCTGGAGCGGGTGCCCGCCCGGCCGCACCAACAGTGGCGCGCGACGGTGGAGAGCACCGTCGACCGCTGGCGCGCGACCGCCGCCGACCGGGCCGCCGCGCCGGCCGAACCGATCAACCCGCAGCTCGTCCTCCAGGAGCTGTCCACCCGGGTGCCGCACACCGGGTCGGTGGCGGTCGACGTCGGCTCGGTCCTCTACTGGTATGCCCGGCACCTCGTCCTGCCGCCCGGGGTGAACGCGCAACTCTGCGGCACCCTCGGTTCGATGGGCTGCGCCCTGCCGTACGCGGTGGCCGCCAAGCTCGCGGCCCCGGATGCGCCGGTGGTCGCGCTGCTCGGCGACGGGGCCATGCAACTCAACGGCCTCGCCGAGCTGATCACGGTGTCGCATCACTGGCAGGACTGGGCCGACCCACGGTTGGTGGTGCTCGTGCTCAACAACCGCGACCACAACGGCATGGGCGGTGGACGGGAGTCGTCCGGGGACCCGATGGGCCGCCGTCCCGACGTCCCGTACGCGGGCTGGGCCCGGCTGCTCGGGCTGCACGGCGTCCGGGTGGACCGTCCGGAGCTGGTCGGCGCGGCCTGGGACGAGGCGCTCGCCGCGGACCGGCCCTGCGTCCTGGAGGCCGTGGTCGACGCGACGGTCTCGTTGGCGCCCCCGGAACCGGCCTTCGCCGACCTGCGTGGGCTGTACGCCGAGGGCGAACCGGCCCGGCGCGTCCGCGAGCAGGTGGAGCAGGCCGTGGCCGTCGAGGATCTCGTTTAGGCGCACGCCACCAGGGCATCAGTAGCGGCCCGACGACCCTGGAGGTCCCATGCCGGAGCCCGCCGACCGCCGCTATGGTCCCGCGCCCCTGCCGCAGCCGCGCGGCCCGCTGTCGGCGGCGGTGACCGACGCGCTGCGACGCGCGCCGTACGACCTGCCGGCGGACCTCGGCGTCGACCTCGACCCGGCGGACCCGCTGACCGACGAGGATCTGCAACTGACCCTGTTCCTCTGCTACGAGCTGCACTACCGGGGCTGGCAGGGCGTCGACGAGGGCTGGGAGTGGCAGCCCACCCTGCTGGCGCTGCGGGCCCGCGCCGAGCGCCCCTTCGAGGCGGCGCTGCGCCGGCTGGCCGACGTGCCGGCGGTGCCGGCGGACGGCGTCGCCGCCGGGCTGGCCGAACTGGTCGCGGCCGACGACGGGCCGTCGCTGGCCGCCGCGCTCCAACGGCGTGCCGACCTCACCCAGTTCCGCGAGTTCGTCGCCCACCGCTCGGTCTACCACCTGCGCGAGGCGGACCCGCACAGCTGGGCGTTGCCGCGCCTCGGCGGCCCCGCCAAGGCCGCCCTCGTGGAGATCCAGACCGACGAGTACGGCAACGGGCGGTTGGACCGGATGCACGCCGAGCTGTTCCGGCGCACCCTGGAACGGCTGGGCCTGGACACCGGCTACGGGACTCACCTGGACGTGGTGCCCGCCGTGACCCTCGCGACCAACAACCTGATGTCCCTGTTCGGGCTGCACCGACGGCTGCGCGGGGCGCTGCTCGGGCACCTGGCGGCCTTCGAGATGACCTCGTCCCTGCCGAACCGCCGCTACGGCAACGGACTGCGCCGCCTCGGCCTGGACGAGGTGGCGACCCGCTTCTACGACGAGCACGTGGAGGCGGACGCGGTGCACGAGCAGATCGCCGCGCACGACCTGTGCGGCGGCCTGGTCCGGACCGAGCCGGCGCTCGCGCCGGATGTGCTCTTCGGCGCGGCGGCGGCGCTCGCGGTGGACCGGCTCTTCGCGGCGCACCTGCTGGACAGTTGGGCGGCCGGCCGCAGCTCGCTGCGGTCACCCGCCCCGCCGACCCCGCCGCCGACCGTCCCGCTCGTCGGCGTGGGTCCGGTGTCCGTGACGACCCCGCCGGCGCCGATCGCGCTGGTCTGATCCGCTCAGCCCTCGCGGGTGGTGCCCGCCCGGAAGCTGATCGCCTTGTGGGTGCCGTCGCAGAACGGCTTGAGCGCCGACCTGCCGCAGCGGCACAGCGCCACCGTGCCCCGGCGGGCGTCGATCCGTTCGCCGTCCGGGGTCACCAGCGCGAAGTCGCCGCGGACGAGCAGTGGACCGTCCTCGTACGGGGTGATCGTGGCGGCGGCGGGCTCGCTGGTGTCGTCGGTGCGCATGGGCCCCGATGTGCCCGCCCCAGCCCCGGTGAAACCTGCGCGGCCGATCGTCGGTGATGACCGGCGCAACCCGCTGACCAGCGGATTGTGACCGCCGGGTGGGTGATGCCCCGTTTGAACCCCATCGGGACGGGAAGCCGGGCCGCGTGGTGAGCGAACGAGGCAAGGTGGGGCCGGTGCACAAGGTGCACAAGGGGCTCACGGCCGATGGCGCCGGCCTGGCCGGCGACCGGGTCGTGGCCCAGGGCAGCGCTGCCCGGGTGCTGGTCGCCGCCACCGCCCGGGCGCTGCGGGGCGCGGACTGCGCCGACCTCGGGCACACCGGGCCGATCTCGCGGTTTCCGACGGCGCCCGAGCCGGTTCGCCGGGCCGCGGCGACCCGAGCCGCCGGGCGGGTCGCCCTCACCGTCGACCAGATCGGTGAGGTGGACGCGGCCCGGGTGGCCCGCTGGTTCGTCGACCAGTACCCGCGCCGCAGCTATCCGGGGGTGCTCATCGGGTCGCCGCACGGCGCGGCCGCCCACCTGGCGGTCGCTCTCGGCGTGCCGTGGCTGCCCGCCGGCTTCGAGATGACCGTGCACTGGAGCGACGGGGCCGTGGACCGTCCCCGGGAGGCGCTGGCGCACGGGGGCGCGCTCGCCGAGCGGCTGGTCGGCGGCAACCCCGACGTGCACCTGCGCCAGGTGCACTGCCCGGCCAGCCGGGGAACCCTCACCGGCGTCACCGTGTCGCTGGCCGCCCGCTGGCGGTCGCTGCCGGCCGCGTACGCGCAGTTCCTGACCGACCGGCTCAGCGCCGACGCCCCGGTGCTGCTGGTGCGGGACGCGCGCACGTGGCCGGTGCTGGAACGTGGGCCCGGGCACAGCTTCCAGGTCGGCTGCCCGGCGAGCGGACTGGACCCGGTGGACTTCCACCCCGACAGCCACGCCCTGCGGCAGGTCCTGCGGGCGGTGGGCGGCGACGCCGCCCGGTGGGCGCCGCCGGAGGTGTCGGTGCCGTCGGGCGACGCCGAGTACGGCATGGACCCCGGATTCGAGCTCTCCGCGCGGGACTTCGCGGACCGTCACGGTCGCCCGCTGCATCGGGTGCTGGTGCCCCGGCCGGGAGCGTTGAGCGCGGCTGTGGCCGACCTCTACCGGCGCTGGTTGCGGTCCGCCGGCAAGACCGGTGACCGGTTGGTGGTGGAATGCGGTCGGCTGCTCGATCCGTGGCAGGTGGTGCGGGCGGGGCTGGTGCCGTACTGGTGCGAGAACGCCACCCGCCGCAGCGTGGACGAGGCCGAGTGGTGGCTGGCCGGCAGCGAGGAGTTCAGCTCGGTGGACGTCCTGCCCGAGCCGCCCGGTATGCGCTCGCCCGCCCTGGCCGGGCTCCCGCAGTGGTTGGCGGTGGCGGGCTTCGGCCGACGACGCCGGGCTCTTGACCGGACCTCCGCGCGGGGCTATCCGGTGACGTCCGTGCCGACGCGCCGGGCCACCGAGGTCATGCGCGCCCAGCCGTACGACCTGCCCGTCCCGCCCCCGCTGGGGGTCGCAGAGGCCCTGTCGGTGCTCCGTGACACCGGCGGCCACCAGGGGCTGCTCGTCTCCTGAAGGGGAGGACGCCGAAACTTCCTCGCGAACCCGGGGTCCCGTGATTGAGTACCTACGGAGCGGGAACATCGCTGGCTGCGACGACCTGATCGCGCTGCGTAGAGATGTTGTCGCCCGCTGGCATCCCAGTCACTGACCCACTTTCCGGCCCGGTGCGTGGCTCGACCACGCGCACGACCGGTTTCCCGATCCGGGCGGGGGACCTTCCTGAGGGAGGCGCGGATGTTCGGACAGACGAGCACGACCACGACCACACCACCACCCACCGAGCGTGGTCTGGAGGACCTCGACGCGGCGGCGCTGGCGTACGCGGCCCGGATCGAAGGGCTGCCGCCGGAGCGGCGACAGGAGGCGCGCGACGACCTGGTCCGCTTCGCGCTGCCGTTCGCCGGCCGGCTGGCCCGCCGTTACCGGGGGCGGGGCGAACCGCTTGAGGACCTGGAGCAGGTGGCCCGCCTGGGGCTGGTCAACGCCGTCGACAGGTACGACCCGGAGCGGGGTTCGTTCACGGCGTACGCGGCGATCACCATCGTGGGCGAGATCAAGCGCCACTTCCGGGACCGCACCTGGGGCGTGCACGTGCCCCGGCGGCTGCGTGATCTGATCCTCGAGGTGGGGCAGGCCACCGCCGCGCTGACCAGCGAGTTGTCCCGCGCGCCGTCGGTGGCCGAGCTGTCGGCCCGACTGGAGACGCCGGAGGAGGAGATTCTCGCGGCGTTGGAGTCGGCGGCCGGCTACAGCCCGGCGTCGCTGAACGCGCCGGTCGGCGGGGAGAGCTCCGCGGAGTTCGGCGACCTGGTCGGCGAGTCGGACAACGCCCTCGAATCGGTCGACGACCGGGTGACGGTGAGCGGCCTGCTGCACCGGCTGCCCTGGCGTGAGCGCCGCATCCTCGCCATGCGCTTCTACGGCAACCAGACCCAGGCGGAGATCGCCGCCCGGTTCGGCATCTCGCAGATGCACGTGTCCCGCCTGCTGTCGCGGGCGCTGACCTGGCTGCGGCAGGCCATGCTCGCCGACGCCCCACCGCCCTGGCAGAACGGCGCCGCCGAACCGGATCCGGGCAAGACCCGCATCTCGGTACGGCAGAACGGTGACCGGGTGGTCGTCGAGGTCGGCGGCGAGGTCGACCGCGACGGCGCGGACCAGCTACGCCGCGCGATGTTGGAGGCCGTCACCGGCCAGCCGAGCGAGGTCGTCGTCGACCTGGTCGGGGCGGGCGGGTTCGACGCCGGCGGGATCGCCGCGCTGGTGGCCGGTCGGGAGGCAGCCGAGCGTACCGGCGTGCCGTTGCGGCTGACCCGGGTACAGCCGGCGGTGCGCCGCTCGCTCACCGCCGCCGGGCTCCCGCCCGCTCGGGACTGATCCGCCGAGACAGCAAGGGCCCGACACCGAAGGAGGTGTCGGGCCCCTTGGCGCGTACGACTCTCAGCGGTCCTCGGTCTCACCGCCGTCGCTGTGCGGGTGCCGCCAGCGTTCGTGCGGCTTCGGCGCGTCCTGCGCGTCCTTCGGCGCGTCGCTCTGCTCGAAGCTGGGCCGGCGTACGCCCTCGGGCTCGGGTACGTCCACCGGGCGGGCGCCGGACTCGGGCGCCGGGTGGTAGCGGGCCGCCTCCATGGCGCCGTGCGCGCCCTCGGGCGCGGGTGACTCCGGCGCGTGGTGCTCGAGGTGTATCTCGTCGCCGAACTGCTGGGGTGGCTTCGTGGTGCGCTGCGGCAGGTCCCGGCCCAGGTCGGCGACGAGTGGGCCGTACTTCAGGTCGAACGCCGGCCGCTCGGAGCGGATGCGGGGCATCTTGTCGAAGTTGCGCAGCGGCGGCGGGCAGGTGGTCGCCCACTCCAGCGAGTTGCCGAAGCCCCACGGGTCGTCCACCGTGACCATCGCACCGTACCGCCAGGACTTCCAGGCGTTGTAGATGAAGAAGAGCGTGGACAGGCCGAGGATGAACGCGAAGATGCTGGAGATGGTGTTCAGCGTGGTGAAGCCGTCGCTGGGCAGGTAGTCGGCGTACCGGCGGGGCATGCCCTCGGCGCCCAGCCAGTGGTGCACCAGGAAGGTGCCGTGGAACCCGATGAACATGGTCCAGAAGTGCGCCTTGCCGAGCCGCTCGTCGAGCAGCCGTCCGGTCATCTTCGGCCACCAGAAGTAGTAGCCGCCGAAGAGCGCGAAGACCACCGTGCCGAACACGACGTAGTGGAAGTGCGCCACCACGAAGTAGCTGTCGTGGGTGTGCCAGTCGACCGGCGGGCTGGCCAGCAGCACCCCGGTGAGGCCGCCGAGAAGGAAGGTCACCAGGAAGCCGATGGCGAACAGCATCGGCGTCTCGAAGGTGAGCTGCCCCTTCCACATGGTGCCGATCCAGTTGAAGAACTTCACTCCGGTGGGCACCGCGATCAGGTAGCTCAGGATGCTGAAGAACGGCAGCAGCACCTGCCCGGTGGCGAACATGTGGTGCGCCCACACGGTCATCGAGAGCACGGTGATGGCGATGGTGGCCAGCACGATCCCGGTGTAGCCGAACAGCGGTTTGCGGGAGAACACCGGGATGATCTCGGTGATGATGCCGAAGAACGGCAGGGCGATGATGTACACCTCGGGATGGCCGAAGAACCAGAACAGGTGCTGCCAGAGCATGGGGCCGCCGGTGGCCGCGTCGTACACGTGCGCGTTGAGCAACCGGTCGGCCGAGAGCGCCAGCAGCGCGGCGGCCAGCAGTGGGAAGACGAGGATCACCAGCACGCTGGTGAACAGCATGTTCCAGGTGAAGATCGGCATCCGGAACATGGTCATCCCGGGCGCGCGCAACGTGAGGATCGTGGTGATCAGGTTGACCGCGCCGAGAATGGTGCCCAGGCCGGAGACCACCAGGCCGAGCACCCACATGTTCGCGCCCACGCCGGGACTGTTCTCGACGCTGCTCAGCGGGCTGTAGGCGGTCCAGCCGAAGTCCGCCGAGCCGCCCGGCGTGACGAACCCGGCGACCACCATGAGACCGCCGAACAGGTACAGCCAGTACGCCAGGGCGTTGAGCCGGGGGAACGACACGTCCGGCGCGCCGATCTGGATCGGCACGATGAAGTTGGCGAATCCGAAGGCGGCGGGCGTGGCGAACAGCAGCAGCATCACCGCGCCGTGCGAGGTGAAGAGCTGGTTGTACTGCTCGGAGGAGAGGAACTGCAGGCCCGGCCGGGCCAGCTCGGCGCGCATCACCATCGCCTGCAGGCCCGCCACCAGGAAGAACCCGAAGGAGGTCAGCAGGTACAGCACGCCGATCTGCTTGTGGTCGGTGGTGGCGAGGAACTTGATCAGGGAGTTGCCGGGGACCGGCGTCCGCAGCGCCCCGGGAAAACCCCCGAAGCGGGCCGGTGCCAGGATCGCCGGTCCCCGATCGCGAACGGGTTCCGTGGTTACCCGCTTGGGCATGGCTGCTCACCCCGTCGTGACGGCAGAAAGGACGGGCGTGCCTACCCGACCCTTGCACCATGTAACCAGGCTTAAGCGGTGAATTCGGTCAGATCGCTGGTACCGGTCGAAGTGCCCCGCGGCCTCACGCCGCCGGCAGCATCGCCCAGACGGCCTTGCCCTGACCCGCCGGCACGCTGCCCCACCGCTGCGCCAGCTCGCGGACCAGCAGCAGCCCGCGGCCACCCTCGGCCCGCAGGTCCAGGCCGGCGGGTTGGGCCGCCGACGGGCTGCCGTCCACCACGGCCAGGTGCAGGTACGGCCGCCGCAGCGTCACGGTCACCTGCATGGGGGTGCCCACGTGCCGGACGACGTTGCCGACGAGCTCGGTGAGCACCAGAGCCGCCGGACCCGCCGCGTCGGGCAGGTTCCACCGGGCGCACGCGTCGCCGACCAGCTCCCGGGCCCGCCGGCACGCCTCCGCCACCGGCTCCAACCGGGCGCGGATCCGCAGCGCTCTCTGCTCGCCGGCCACCCTCGTCGCCTCCGCGCAGTTCAGCGAGACCGGAACCACCCGGCACGTCGTCGACTCGGCCAGCCAACGGGCGGCGGCTGGCGGCGGGGCGCAGAGCACCACCGGCACGGCCGGCCACTCCTCGGCACGCCGGGCCGTCGCCGCGAAGACCGACAGCGCCAGCCGGTCCCGCACGTTCACTCGGGCGAGGTCGACCACCAGCGCCTCCGGCTGGGCCGCCAACGCGCCGTCCAGCGCCTGGTGCACCGACCGCATCGTGCCCAGGTCCAGGGCGCCGGTGAGCCGGACGACCGCCACCGGTGCCGTGTCGCGCACCTCGCAGGTGATCCGGCTGGCCATCGGGGCGTCCTCGATTCGCTGGTGGGTCGGGATCTGCCCACTACCCGAGGTTCCGCGCCAGCAAACCGGACCGACCGGCCAGGGCGACGCGGCTCACGGTCGCCGGGGCCGCGCGGTCAGCAGACCCAGCGCGATCAGACCGAGGCCCAGGCCGAGGTGCAGCCAACCGTCGGCGGCGTTGACCGGCAGGACGTTCGCGCCGGTGTCGTGGTCCACCGCCAGTCCGTAGAGCCAGAGCACCAGGTAGACCGCGCCGCCGCCGACCAGGAAGGTCCGCGCGCCGCCGACCGTCCGCGCCAGCGCCAGGCCGACGACCCCGAACAGCAGGTGTACGAGGTTGTGCAGCACCGACACCTGGAAGGCGCCGAACAGGAACGCGCCCGAGGTGTGCCCCGCGAAGCGCAGGTTCTGCGTACCGCTGGTGATCCCCGGGACGAAGCCGAGCACACCGACCAGCAGGAACACGACGGACGCGGTGCTGGCCGCGCGGCGGACCGGCGGCTTGCCGTCCGCCGGGTTGGCCCGCGCCCGGGAGTGCGCCATCGGTCCGACCATCACCGGCTCCCTCGCTGCGCGGCAGGCGTACGGGTGCGCCTACCCGTCGCCGCCGGGGACAAACGCGCCGGCGGCGACGGCGGCTCAGACCGGTTGCAGGCGGGACGCGGTCGCCAGCTCGCGGACCCGCTGGTACAGCTCGACGTAGCGCTGGGCCATTACCGCGGGCGTGAACCGCTCTGCCGCGACCCGGCGGCACTCGTGCGGGTCGAGCAGGTCCGCGGCCAGCACCAGATCGGCCAGCTCGTCCTCCTCGCCGGTGAGCAGGCCGGTGCGTCCGTGCTCGATCAACTCGGGCAGGCAGCCCCGGGCGGTGGCCACCACCGGCGTACCCAGGGCCAACGACTCGACCACGGCCGTGCCTCCCGGCTCCTCCCAGCGCAGCGGGAACAGCGAGGCGCGGGCGCTGGCCAGCAGGTCGTCGCGCTCCTGCCCGGCCACGGTGCCGACCCAGCGGACCAGGTCGCCGTCGACGTGCGGCGCCACCTCGTCGAGGAAGAACCGTACGTCCGGGTTCTGCCGGGCCTCGTCGCCCGCCGCCGCCAGGTCGGCCGGGCGGTGGTACGGCCCCACGGGACCGGCCAGCACCAGCGGTACGCCGATCCGCCGCGCGAGCCGCGCGCCCACGTCCTGCCCCTTGCCCGGGTTGATCCGACCGAGGATGAGCAGGTGGTCGCCCTTGGGCGGACCGGGCCGACGGTCGGCGTCCACGGCCAGCGGGGTGGACAGGTGCACGTGACCCACCGAGTGCTCCCGCAGCGCCAGTGGCGCCCGCGCCAACTGCGACGCCGAGACGCCGTTGACCCGGACCCGGTCGCCGCCGTCGAGAGCGCCGTAGAGCGCGGGGTGCTTGGCCAGGTCCCAGTGCAGGGTGTGCAGCACCGGCGGCCCGGACGGTCCCATCGCGGTGAGCGTGGCCAGCCCGACCGCCTCCACGTGGTCGTGCACCAGGTCGATGTCGTCGCGGGAGTGCAGCTCGCGGACCACCCCGGCCAGGTGCGCCTGCGCGATGCCACAGACCTGGTTGTAGGGCCGTTGCAGCGCGCCGAACTGCCCGTCGGAAAAGACCGACACCTTCTCGTCCACCGGCAGAGCGCTGGACTCCACCGAGGCGAGCACCACGCGCACGCCGAGCCGCCGCAGCTCGGGCACCAGGGTCGCGATCACGTTCTCGATGCCCCCGTACCCGGGTGGGGGCACCGACAGCCACGGGCCGGCGTTCATCAGCACGGTGAGGCTCATCGGCGGTCCTTTCGTACCCGGGCGGTGGCCGGCCGACGAACCGGGGCGCTCACGCGGCCGCCACCCGTCGGCGGGGGAGCCGGTGGCGCAGCTCGGCCAGCGGCGGACGCTCCTCGATGGACACGTCGCTGACCACGACCTCCCGGTCCAGGTTGGGCAGGGTGTCGGAGCCGCCCCGGCGGAACTGGGTCAGCAGCGCCTCCGGCATCAGGCCGGGGGTCGCCCAACCGCGTCGTTGCAGCCGGGACCACGCGGTCAGCATGATCTGCGCGGACATCCGGCCCAGCGCCGCCGTGTCCTGGTGACGGTGCTTGCGTTCGCCCAGGTCGACCTGCGCCAGCGCGTCCAGACCCACCAGGTCCAGCAGGTCGATCATCATGGCGGTCTCCACGCCGTACCCGGAGACGAACGGCACCCGGGCCAGCACGTCGCGGCGGCCGGCGTACTCACCGGCGAGCGGCTGCACGAAGCCGGCCAGTTCGGGCCAGAAGAGGTTCAGCAGCGGTCGGGCCATCAGTTCGGTCACCCGCCCGCCACCGTCCTGTTCCACCGTGGCGGATCCGACGAGCGGGCGGTGGTAGAAGCCCTTCACGAAGTCCACCGACGGGTCGGTGAGCAGCGGCCCGAGCAGGCCGGTGACGAAGTGCGGGCGGAACTCCCGCAGGTCGGCGTCGATGAACGCCACCACGTCGCCCCCGGCGGCGGCCAACCCCGCCCAGAGCGCGTCGCCCTTGCCGGTGAGCCGGGGCAGGCCGCGGGTCATCGCGTCCTGGCTGACCACCTCCGCGCCGGCGGCCCGGGCCACCTGGGCGGTGCGGTCGGTCGACCGTGAATCCACCACGATCAGCTCGTCGACGAGCGCGACCCGGTCCATCAGATGCTCCCGGATGGTCGACACGATCGCGCCGACGGTCGCCTCCTCGTTGCGTGCCGGCAGCACCACGCTGACCCGGCTCTCGCCCTTGGCACGAAGCAACCGGCGTGCCGGCCAGTCCGCCGCCGACGTGGTCCGGTACGTGGCCCACGCCTCCACCACCGGTGACACGGTCGTATCCCGCACGGGCACCCCCTCTTTTCGTGCGTGGAACAAGTAGGGCTCTAGTTCCCACTTGCCGCCTCGCGCTAACCGTTCCCAGGGCAACAGCTTGATCACGACGTGGCATCGGCGCGTTCCCGGGGGATGAACGTTTGATTGCGCGCATGCCAGGGGACTGCTCCCGACGGAGCCGAAACGTTCTCGGAAGAGGTTGTCGAATGGTCAGTTGTCGGGTGGGCCTGGTCGGTGCCGGGGGAGTGGCGCAGCGTCATGCGCGGGTGCTGTCCGGATTCGACGACGTCGAGATCGTCGGGGTCACCGACGTGGTTCCGGAGGCGGCGGCCGCGCTGGCCGCGCGGCACGATTCGCGGACCTTCACCGACGTGGCCGAGCTGCTGTCCGCCGGCCCCGACGCGGTGTACGTCTGCGTGCCGCCCTTCGCGCACGGCCCCGCCGAGGAGGCGGTGATCGACGCCGGGGTGCCGATGTTCGTGGAGAAGCCCGTCGCCGTCGACCTGGGCACCGCCGAACGCATCGCCGACCTCGTCGCCCGGCGTGGACTGCGCACCGCCGTCGGGCACCACTGGCGTTACCTGAGCGTGCTCGACACGGCCCGTGAGCTGCTCGCTGACCGTCCGGTGCGGATGGTCAGCGGCGCCTGGCTGGACAAGGTGCCGCCGGTCGCCTGGTGGTCGCGGCGCGACCGGTCCGGCGGCCCGGTCGTCGAGCAGGCCGCCCACGTGCTGGACCTGATCCGGGTGCTGGCCGGCGAGGTGACCGAGGTCACCGCGTACGGCGACGGCACGCCACCGCCCGTCGACGGCGCCGACATCGACTCGGTGACCACCGCCACGCTGCGCTTCGCCAGCGGCGCGGTCGGCACGCTCAGCGCCGCCTGCGTGCTCGGCTGGAAGCACCGCGCCGGCCTGGAGATCCTCGCCGACGGGTTGGCCCTGTCGCTGGGCGAGGACGGCCTGCTGATCCGTGACGCCGACGGCGAACGGCACGTCTCGGCCGATCCGGAGGCCGCCCGGGTGGCGGTGGACCGCGCGTTCGTCGACGCCGTCCGCGGTGTCGGCGACGACGTGCGGGTCCCGTACGCCGAGGCGTTGAAGACCCAGCGGCTGGCCCTCGCGGTGGCCGATTCGGCCCGCGGTGGCCGGACGATCCGACTCACCACGCCCGCCGATTCGGGCGCCCTGAGCACCGGGGTGACCGTCGATGCGTGATCGGGTCGTCGCCGTCACCGCCCCCGGTCGGGTGGAGATCGTCGAGCAGCAGGCCGCGCCGCTGCGGCCCGGCACGTTCCGCGTCGAGACGCTGTTCAGCGGCGTCTCCGCCGGCACCGAGCTGAGTTACGTCAAAGGCACGAACCCCTACCTGAACGTCACCTGGAACGCCGACCTCGGGCTCTTCCAACCCGGCGCGGCCAGCACCCCGTACCCGGTGACCCGGCTGGGTTACATGCAGGTGGGCCGGGTGGTGGAGAGCGCGACCCCGGCGGTGGCGATGGGCGCGGTCGGCGCGATGACCTACGGGCACCGCACGGGCTGGCTGGCCGACCCGGTCACCGAACGGTTCGTGCCGCTGCCCGACGACCTGGACCCGCTGCTCGGCGTCTACGTCGCGCACATGGGCCCGATCTGCGCGAACGGTCTGCTGCACGCCGCCGCCGACCTGCACGGCGCGGACGTCCGCTCGCTCGGCGACGGGGTACGCGGCCGGCGGGTCGCGGTGGTCGGCGCCGGAGTGGTGGGCCTGCTGACCGCCCTGCTGGCCCGCCGGCACGGCGCCGCGTCGGTGGTGGTGCTCGACCCGACCCCGCAGCGTCGTCGGGTCGCCGACGCGCTCGGCCTGGAATCGCTCGACCCGGAGGCGGACGACCCCGCCGTGGCGCTGAAGACCCGGTGGGCCCACGTCGCCGGCGACCGGGGCGCCGACGTGGTGTTCCAGTGCCGGGGACAGGCGTGGGCGTTGCACCTCGCGCTGCGGCTCCTGCGCCCGCAGGGCACCGTGATCGACCTGGCCTTCTACCAGGGCGGCGCGGACGCGGTCCGGCTCGGCGAGGAGTTCCACCACAACGGCCTGGCCCTGCGCTGCGCGCAGATCGGACGGGTACCGCGCGGGCTCGCGCCGACCTGGGACCGGGAACGGCTCTCCGCCGAGACCGTCGACCTGCTGCGGACGTACGGCGATGTCATCCGCAAGCACCTGGTCTCGGCGGTGGTCCCGTTCGACGAGGCGCCCACCCTGCTCACCGACCTGGCCGAGCGCCGCCGCCAGGAGCTACAGGTGGTCCTGGCCGGCTGAGGAGCCGTCGCGGGGTGAGCGGGCCGGCTACCGTTCGCCCCATGAGCACCTCGACGGACACGCCGGTCGACAGCCGTCCGGTCGGTCTACGCGCCCTGCTGCCGTACCTGCGCGAGCATCGGGGCACCCTCGTCGTGGTGGGCGTGCTGTCGCTGGCCGGTTCGGCGGCGGCACTGGCCCAACCGCTGCTCACCCGGTCGGTCCTGGACCGGATCGGCCGCGAGCACCCGGTCTGGTGGCTGGTGGCGGTGCTGGTTGCGCTCGTGGTGCTCGGCGCGGCGATCGGCGGCCTGCGCGACTACCTGCTGCAACGCACCGCCGAAGGGCTGGTGCTGGGCACCCGGCGACGGCTGGCGGCCCACCTGCTGCGGCTGCCCATCGCCGAGTACGACCAGCGGCGCACCGGCGACCTGCTCTCCCGGGTGGGCTCGGACACCACCCTGCTGCGGGCGGTGGTCACCTCCGGGCTGTTCGAGACCGTCACCGGGGCGGTGATGGTGGTCGGGGCGGGCACCGCGATGGTGCTGCTCGACCCGCTGCTGTTCGGCGTCACCCTGCTCGGGGTGGGCCTCGGGCTGGGCTTCGCGGCGACCTTCGCCCGGCGGGTCCGGGCGTTGGCCCGCGCAGCCCAGGAGCGGGTCGGCGAGATGACCTCGGCGGTGGAGCGGGCGATCTCGGCGGCCCGGACCATCCGGGCCAGCCGGGCCGAGGCGCGGGAGGCGGACACCGTCGCGGTCAGCGCCCGTGAGGCGTACGGGGCGGGGTTGCGGGTGGCCCGGGTGCAGGCGCTGATCGGCCCGATCGGCTCGGTCACCGTGCAGGGGGCGTTCCTGCTCGTGCTCGGCATCGGCGGGGCGCGGGTCGCCGCCGGGGCGATCTCCGTCGGCGATCTGGTCGCCTTCGTCATGTACCTGTTCCTCCTGGCGCTGCCGCTGGGTCAGGTGCTGCGCGCGTACACCCAGTTGCAGTCCGGTCTGGGCGCGTTGCAGCGGATCGAGGAGATCCTGGACGTGCCGGCGGAGGGTGCGGCGGACCGACCGACGGCCGGGCCCGCGACGACGACCCCGCGCCGGGCCGCACCCATGATCGAGTTCGACCGGGTCGGGTTCGGCTACCCGGGCGGCGCGTCGGTGCTGCACGACGTCAGCTTCGCGGTGCCGACCGGCACCCGTACCGCCCTGGTCGGCCCGTCGGGGGCCGGCAAGTCGACGCTGCTGGCCCTGGTCGAGCGCTTCTACGAGGTGAGCGCCGGCGCGGTCCGGGTCGACGGCGTGGACGTGCGGGAGCTGCCCCGCGACGCGCTGCGGGCCCGGCTCGGCTACGTGGAGCAGGAGGCGCCGGTGCTCGCCGGCACGCTGCGCGAGAACCTGCTGATCACCGCCCCTGACGCGACGGACGACCGGTTGCGCGAGGTCCTGGACGAGGTCAACCTCACCCACCTGGCCCAGCGCACCCCGCAGGGCCTCGACGTGCAGGTGGGGGAGGGCGGGGTGCTGCTCTCCGGGGGTGAGCGGCAGCGGCTGGCCATCGGTAGGGCCCTGCTGGCCGGCCCGCCGGTGCTGCTGCTCGACGAGCCGACCAGCAACCTCGACGCGCGCAACGAGGCCGCGCTGCGCCGCGCCATCGACGCGGTGGCCGTGCGCCGGACGCTGCTGATCGTGGCCCACCGACTCGCCACCGTGGTGGACGCCGACCAGATCGTCGTCCTCGACGGCGGCCGGGTGGTGGCCGTGGGCACCCACGCCGAGCTGACCGCCACCGACCCGCTCTACCGGGAGTTGGCCACCCACCAACTGCTGGTCGCCTGACCGCGCCCCGGCGGGACCAAACTTGCCGGGCGGCCGGGCCGCCCGTGTCGGGCCAGAATCGCGTACCGTTGCCGCTCATGGGTGTGTCGCAACGGTTCAAGAGCAAGTTCCGGCGTTTCCTCCAGCGCCCGGGATCAACCGTGGATCTTGCTCCGCTGGAAAAGCTGCTGCCGGCGATCGAGGCGCGCGAGGATGACCTCGCGGCGCTTGACGACGCCGAGCTGACCGAGGCCGCCGGTGCCGCCACCGGCTACGAGGAGATCTGCGCCGTCGGCCGCGAGGCCGCCCGCCGGGGCCTCGACCAGCGGCCGTACGACGTGCAGCTGCTCGGCGCGATGGCGCTGCTCTCCGGCAAGGTCGCCGAGATGGCCACCGGTGAGGGCAAGACGCTGACCGCCACCATCGCCGCGTACGGGCACGTCCGGCTCGGCAACGGTCCGGTGCACGTGCTCACCGTCAACGACTACCTGGCCCGCCGGGACGCCCAGTGGATGGAGCCCGTCTACACGCTGCTCGGCCTGACCGTCGGCTGGGTCAACGAGGCGTCCACGCCCCAGGAGCGGCGCGACGCGTACTCCTGCGACGTCACCTACATCTCGGTCAGCGAGGCGGGCTTCGACTACCTGCGCGACCAGCTCGTCACCGACGTGGAAGACCGCGTGCAGCCGGTGCTGACCACGGCGATCATCGACGAGGCCGACTCGATCATGATCGACGAGGCCCGGGTGCCGATGGTGCTCGCCGGCGCGGTGCCGGGCGAGCAGGACCCGGTACACGCCGCCGCCGCGCTGGTGCGCGGCCTGCGCAAGGGCCGGCACTACACGATCGCCGAGGACGGGCGCAGCGTGGCGTTCACCTCCGCCGGCCTGGCCGCCGTCGAGGCCAAGCTCGGCATCGACCTGTACGACGAGGAGCACGTCGAGCAGCTCTCCGCGGTCCACGTGGCGCTGCACGCCCAGACCCTGCTGCACCGTGACGTGGACTACATCGTCCGGGACGGCTCGGTCGAGCTGATCGACGAGATGCGCGGCCGGGTGGCCCAGCGCCGCCGCTGGCCCGACGGGCTCCAGGCGGCGGTCGAGGCCAAGGAAGGGCTGGACGCCACCGCCGAGGGCGAGGTGCTCGGCACGATCGCCGTGCAGGCGTTCATCGCGCTCTACCCGAAGGTGTGCGGCATGACCGCCACCGCGGTGCTGGTCGGCGACCAGTTGCGGGAGTTCTTCAACCTCGAGGTCGCGGTGATCCCGCCGAACACGCCGTGCGTCCGCGAGGACGAGCAGGACCGGATCTACGCCACCCGCGCCGAGAAGGACGAGGCGCTGATCGACGAGATCCGCCGCTGCCACGACGCCGGGCGGCCGGTGCTCGCCGGCACCCTGGACGTCAAGGAGTCCGAGGCGCTGGCCGCCGGGCTCAACGCGGCCGGGGTGTCCTGCGTGGTGCTGAACGCCAAGAACGACGACGAGGAAGCGGCGATCATCGCCGAGGCCGGCGCGTACGGCGCGGTGACGGTCTCCACCCAGATGGCCGGCCGGGGCGTCGACATCCGCCTCGGCGGCAGCGACCAGGCCGACCGGGACCGGGTGGCCGAGCTGGGTGGCCTCTACGTGATCGGCAGCGGTCGGCACGACAGCCGCCGCGTCGACGACCAGCTGCGGGGTCGCGCCGGCCGGCAGGGCGACCCGGGCGGCTCGGTCTTCTTCGTCAGCCTGGAGGACGACCTGGTCGTCCGGCACGCCGCCGACGCGGTGCCCCCGTCGCCGCGGATGAACGCGGACGGCCTGGTCACCGACGAGCAGGTCGACTACGCGGTCGAGCACGCCCAGCGGGTCGCCGAGGGCGTCAACCACGAGATCCACCGCAACACCTGGCGCTACAGCGTGGTGATCGAGCAGCAGCGCATCGCCCTGGCCGCCCGCCGCGAGCGCCTGCTGACCAGCGACGTGGCCGCCCTGATGCTGCTGGACAAGGAGCCCGAGAAGGCCGGCGAGATGGACGAGGACCTGCTCGCCCGGGCGGGCCGCTCGATCGCGCTCTTCCACCTGGACCGGCTCTGGGCCGAGCACCTCGCCGAGCTGTCCGAGGTCCGCGAGGGCGTACACCTGCGGGCGCTGGGGCGGCTCGACCCGCTGGACGAGTTCCACCGGGCCGCGGTGCCGGCGTTCAACAACCTCGTCCCGGAGATCGAGGCGCGCACCATTGCCACGTTCAACGAGACCGAATTCGATGAGGATTGGGAGCCCGAGGACGGCACCCTGGTCCGGCCGACCGCCACCTGGACGTACCTGGTGCACGACAACCCGTTCGGCTCCGAGCTCGACCGGCTGATCGCCTCGATCGGGCGCCGGCTCAGCAGCGCGTCGCGCTGACCTGGCTCGCGGGGTCTCTGCCGTACCTCCGGGTAGGGCAGAGACCCCTGCGTGCGCCGTTTCGATCCCGGTTTGCGAGGGTAGTAGGGCGGGTCGGTCAAGGCGGAAGAGAGCAGACGATGGCACACGTGACGACGTCAGCGGGATGGGCGCGGGGGCGTACGAGGGCAGTGCGACGGTGAACCTGGACACGCGGGAACCGGTGGTCGAACGACTCGGTGTGCTGGAGACAGCCGCGCTGTTGCGGGAGCTGACCGCCGGCCTGATCGGCCTGACCGATTTCGATGAGGCGCTGCTGGCGCTGGTCCGGGTCACCCGGGACGCGGTGGCCGGGGTGCGCTGGTGTGGGTTCACCGCGCTGCGCGCCGGCGAGCCGGCCAGCCTCGCCGCCTCCGACGATCGGATGGCCGGCCTCGACGACCTGCGCCACGGGCCCGACACGCCGGCCATGACCGCGATCCGACGCCGCGAGATGATCCTCGCGGTCGACCTGGCCGGCGAGCCACGGTGGCCGGCCTGGACGCCGCGCGCCCGTGACCTCGGCGTCCGGGGGGTGATCTCCGCGCCGGTGGACATCGACGACCAGGTGATCGGGGCGATCAACCTGTACGCCGCCGCGCCTGACGTGCTCACCCCACAGCACCAACTCACCGCGATGCTGCTCGCCGAACACGCCGGCCTGCTGCTGGCCGCCGTCCGGGACCGGGGCCGCCAGCAGGCGCTCGCGGGTGAGCGGGACGCCTCGCTCCTGCACGAGGGTGTCGTCGGCCAGGCGATCGGGGTGATCATGACGCAGCGGGGGTGCCCGGCTGCCGAGGCCCTGGACGTGCTGCGTACCGCCGCCTCGTCGCTGAACATACCGCTGCGCGAGGTCGCCGAACGACTCGTGCGGACGGTCTCCCGCCCCCGCGAGAGCTGACCGTCGACCGGCACGGGTGGATGCCCGTTCTCCCGGTCGGCGGCGAGTCGGGCGGCGTCGTTTCACCTCTCGGGCGCTCGGGTAGCACCCTGGTACTGGTGGACTGCGCCTGACCCTGGGGAGGACCGATGCAGAGCCGGCTGCGGGTGCAGGGGCACCCCATCCAACCGATGTTGGTGACGTTCCCGCTCGGGCTCTTCGTCAGCGCCACGGTCTTCGACCTCACCGACGTCGCCGGCGGGCCGGTCTTCCTCGGCGAGGTCGGCTACTGGACCGGCGTCGCCGCCCTCTTCGCCGCCGCCATGACGGCCATCGCGGGCATGGTCGACCTGTGGGACGTGCCGGTCGACGGCACCCGCCGTACCGCCATCGCCTTCAACCTGGTGAACGCCGCCATGGCGGGGCTGTTCCTGATCACCAGCCTGGTCCGCGCCCACTCGCCGGATCGTGGTGCGACGGCCGCGATCCTGTTCACCGAGCTGGTGGCGCTGGCGGCCGGCGGGGTCGGCGTGTACCTGGGCGCGCGGCTGATGCGCCAGTTCGACGGGGGCCGCGTCGAGACCGGCAGCCTGGACACCCTCGCCGGTGGCACGGTCGAGGTCGTCCGCCCCCGCCCCTGACCGACTCGGTCTTTGCGTGATCGACTCGGTTTCCGGAAAGACGGGGCGTCGGCGGCTCGGTGACAGGACGGCTTCCAGGAACGCGAGTCGATCAATCGCCGGGTATATGGATTGCCGCTCGGGTGGCGTGCCGGCGAGGCTGATCGCCGTGACTGACGCGCATACCGCCGAGGACCTGATCGCGGAGGCCGCCGCCGCGCCCGTCGACGGCTGGGGTTTCGACTGGCTGGCCGGCCGGGCCACCGAAGAGCGTCCACCGTGGGGATACGCCCGGCTGATCGGCGAACGGATGGCTCGTGCCCACGCGGCGCTGGACGTGGACACCGGCGGGGGCGAGGTGCTCGCCGAGATCCCGTACCCGCCCACGGTGCTGGTAGCCACCGAGGCGTGGCCACCGAACGTCCTGGTGGCACGACGGAACCTGCGCCCGCTCGGCGCGACGGTGGTGGCGGTCGCGCCGGACTCGGCGCTGCCCTTTGGCGACGACTCGTTCGACCTGGTGGTGAGCCGGCACCCGGTACGCACCGACTGGGCGGACACGGCCCGGGTGCTGCGCCCCGGCGGGACGTACCTGTCGCAGCAGATCGGGCCGGGCACGATGCGGGAGCTGAGCGAGGCGATCCTCGGCCCACTGCCACCACCGGACGGCCGGCACCCCGAGGAGGCGGTCGCTTCCGCTGAGGCGGCGGGACTGCGCGTGGTCGACCTGCGCCGGGCCACACTGCGCGCGGCGTTCCACGACATCGGCGCGGTGGTCTGGTTCCTGCGCAAGGTGGTCTGGACCGTGCCGGGCTTCAATGTGGACCGCCACCGCGCGCCCCTGCTAGCCCTACACCGCCGCATCGCCGAGCAGGGCCCCTTCGTAGCCCACGCCCAACGCTTCCTCATCGAAGCAACCCACCCCTAACCCCACCCCCCGCCCCCGCGCCCCCGGCCGCCCCCGCGCCCCGACCCCCGAGCCCTGCCCGACTCCGCGCGCCCCGGCCGCCCCCGCGCGCCCCGGCACCGCCCCCGCGCCCCCGACCTCCGCGCCTCGCCCGCCCCCGCGTGCCCCCGCCCGACCCCGCGCCCGACCCCGCGCCGATCTTGCACTTGCTGTGGACGTTTTGCCCCATTGACGCCTTTAGTCGCCACAGAAATCGCAAGATCGACGAGAAAGGGGGCGGGGGCGGGGATAGGCGCGGGTGCGAGTGCGGGCTGCGGCATCGCCTGGGACGGCGCCTCTCCGCGGCCTGCCGATCATGGAGTTGTGGTGGGCGTTATGCACCCGCTCGCACCCTTCGTTCCCACCACAACTCCATGATCGCCGGGGGCGGGGCGGGGCGGGGCGGGGCGGGGCGGACGGGGCGGGGCGGGCGGGTTAGTGGGGGTGGGAGGTGTGGTGGGCGGCCAGGATGTCGGCGCCGAAGTCGCTGGCGGGGCGGCGGAGCACGGTGTGCGCGTGGTTGCCGTCGTCGCTGGTGTTGTCGTACTCGATCAGCAGGTCGTCGCCCTGCACCCGGTAGTAGTGCCGCTGATCCGGCCGGGTCGGCCCGGCCCAGGCGAAGTGCAGCGGGCCGCCGGCGAGGCGGGTCGCCTCGCGTACGGCCAGTTCGGTCGGTAGCCGGTCCAGGTAGAGCGCGACGATCTGGTCGAGCAGCGCCCGGCCGGTGGGGCCGAGTCGGTCGGCCGGTACGCCGAGGGGTTCGAGCGGGCCGTCGACCCGGGCGCGGGTGGCGCTGATGATGTCCGTCGGGGCCTCGTCGGCGATGATCGCGGCAGCCCGTCCGGCGGGGCCCAGCGCGTCCAGCAGGGCGCGGCCCAGATCCTCCTCCACGCCGAGCGGTCGGGAGACGGGGCGCCCGGCGTACCGCACCGCGGCCGGGTTGGCGCCGAAGAAGACCGGCGCGGGGGAGACCTGGTCGTCCACGACGGTCATGGTCACCGACAGGTGGTGCCCTTCGAGCCGCCACGCCCAGCGGTCGTCGCGCGCCGGGTCGCCGAAGACGGCGATCCAGTAGTCGCCGCTGTGCCGCCCGCGACGCCACCCCTCGGCCCGGTCCAGGACCTCCTCCAGCGCGATGATCGCCATGGCCTGGGCGTACGCCGATGGGCTGAGCGCGGTGGCCAGCAGTCGGTGCGCGGCCTTGCGCCCGGCGATGTCCAGCGCGGCGAGGCAGACGCCGGGGCGCGGGCGCGGGCGGTACTCCAGCCACCGCCGGGCCGGCTCGTCGTCGAAGGGGTACACGGCGTCGGCGCGGGTCGCGGGGTCGAGCGCGGTCAGCAGGGCGCTGCCGGCGGCACGCATCTGTTCGGGCAGGGGATCTTCCACCGCCCCTGTATACCGTCAGTCGGCCCGCAGCAGCCGCACCATCTCCGGCAGGTCGAAGAACTGCGCGGTCTCGAGCGCCGAGGGATTGCCGTACGCCGGGTCGGCTCCGGCGGCGAGGAGCGCGCGGACCGCGTCGGCGGCGCTGCGAAAGACCGCGGCGGCGAGGGCGCTCTGACCCCGGTCGTTGGTGCGGGTGTGGTCCGCGCCGCGAGCCAGCAGCGCGGCCACCGTGTCGGGGTGGGAGTGGTAGGCGGCCAGGATCAGCAGGGTGTCGCCCTTGTCGTTGGTCAGGTTGACCGGCAGCCCGGCGTCGACCTGGGCGGCCAGTTCCTCGGTGGCACCCGCGCGGGCCAGGTCGAACATCCGGTGCGCGAACGCCAGGGTCGCGGCGTCGAGGTCGTCGGTCACCGGTCCAGGTTAGGGCCGTTTCAGCAGAACCGCCCGGCCTGCGGCGGGTCCGGGCGGCGATCCGGCAAGGCGCGGCCGCCCTGGTGAAACGGCCCTGGCCGCCGGAGCCCTGATAGGTTGCTCGGCCGGCACGTGGGGGAGGTCCGATGGGTGAGACGGTCTACGTGGGTAACGCGGGCGTCGACGGGGTCGGCGACGGCGGCTGGCTGCTCGGGCACTTCGCGCCGCCGGGCGAGATCCGGCACAGCACCGACGTCGAGGTGAAGTGGGGTGTGCACCCGCCTGGGGAGACCCGCTCGCGGTGGGCGACCAATGAGCGCCGCACGACCCTGCTGGTGCTCGTCAACGGGTGCTTCCGGGTGGAGTTGCCGGACCGGACGGTCCGGTTGGCCGCCCCCGGCGACTACGTGGTGTGGGGGCGGGGAGTGGACCACTCCTGGTACGCGGAGCGGGCTTCGGTGGTGCTGACCGTCCGGTGGCCGTCGCTGCCCGGCTACCGGGTGGAGCCGCCGGTCCTGCGCTGATCAGGCCGGCCACCGCACGGGTCATCTCGACATGTGGAATTACCTACTAAACCTATAGGCTTTGCCGTCTAGAGTACGGGGGCACCCCACGCACCGACCCGCGAGGAACCACCGATGACCCACGATCGTCCGGCCGCCGACCTGCTCGCCGTCGCCGCCCGCTGGGCCGACCCGGCCGGCTGGCCGGTGACGCTGCGCTTCGACCCCGGCGAACGCTGGTACGCCCGACTCGCCACCGCCGACGACCACGAGGTGTGGGCGCTGAGCTGGCTGCCCGGCCAGGGCACCGACCTGCACGACCACGGCGGCTCCGCCGGCGCGTTCCGGGTGGTGGCCGGCGCCCTCACCGAGGAGGCGGTGAGCCGGGGACGGCTGCTGCCCCGCGTGCTGCCCGCCGGCGCCGGCCGTCGTTTCGGCGCCCACCACGTCCACCGGGTCACCAACCGCGGCGCGGACCCGGCGGTCAGCGTGCACGTCTACCGGCCGGCGTTGCGCCGGATGACCCGCTACGACCTCCTGGACGGTCGGCTGCGCGCCGCCGAGGTCGCCGAGGCCGGCCGGTCGTGGTGAATCGACCCGACCCTCTCGTTCCCGGAAGGATTCGATAATGCAGCTCACCGCCGAGCAGTGTCCGGCGCCCGTGCCCCCGCCGGGCTCCCGTGGCATCGACGAGATCCTGGCGGCCGCGCGTGCCCGGCTCGACCGGCTGGACCCGGAGCGGGCGCACCTGGCGTACCGGGCCGGGGCCCTGCTGGTCGACATCCGGCCGGCGGCCCAACGCGCCGCGCACGGCGTCGTGCCCGGCGCGCTCGCCATCGAGCGCAACGTGCTGGAGTGGCGCTTCGACCCGCGCTGCCCGGCCCGGCTGCCCGAAGCCGTCGACTACGACGTGCCGGTGGTGATCCTCTGCCAGGAGGGCTACACCTCGTCACTGGCCGCCGCCGCGTTGCAGGACATCGGCCTGCGCCGGGCCACCGACGTCGACGGCGGGTTCGCCGCCTGGCGCATCGCCGGCCTACCGGCGCTCGGCCCGACCCCCCTGCACCGCGCAACCCCCCTCGCGTCCCCGGTCACCGCCGGCTGGGCGCGCCGCTGACCCCCACGCCGCACCGGGCGTGGCGGGCGTACCGCCATCAGGAGGCATGATGTCCGTCGTCGCGATCCCCACCCGTCCCTACTCGCCGGGTCACCCGGGACGGGCCGTCGGCCGCCCGCGCACCGGACCCACCCTCACCATCACCCTCGACCTGGCCCCCGGGCCGATGAGCCCCCGGCTGGCCCGGCTGGTGCAGTTGCTCGGCGAGCTGGCCGAGGCCGGCGAGGGTCGGCTGGGCCCCGCCGACGACGTACCGCAGACGCCGCGACCGCTCGCGCGCCCCACCGTCGTCGAGGCGTCCGCGGTGGCCGACACCGCCGACGTCCGCATCCTGGCCGGCTCGCGGACCGTCCGGCACGGCGACCGGGTGGTCGCCCTCACCCGCATCGAGTACGACCTGCTGCTCTTTCTCGCCGAGCGCCCGCACCGGGTCTTCACCCGCCTGCAGTTGCTCTCGAACGTCTGGGGCTACGAGCACGCGGTGGCCCGGACCGTGGACGTGCACGTCCGGCGGCTGCGCGCCAAGCTCGACGGCGCGGAGGTGGTCACCACCGTCTACGGGGTGGGTTACCGCCTCGGCGACGAGGCGCGGATCAGCGTGGACCACACCCGCTGAGCGGGCCGGCTGGCCGGCCGGGGCGCGGCGGTATCCGCATGGTGAACAGGACGGGGACCCCCGTAACGGGGTATCCGGGTGGCTCTGCTGTAATCATCTGGCTTCGTACGCAGAGCGAGCGTCTGGCTCCGATGCGTTCGTCAATTGTCACATTCATGCAACGCAGCCGCCTCTTGACCCTCGCCCGGACGCCGGGAAGCATCGATGAAGCGGCGTCCCGGGCCGTGGGGAGATACCCGGACCAGCCCAAGGAGGACCATGTCGGTCAGCCCCGCCTCGTCGCGCGCCGGATGGCATACGTCCCAACCCGCGGTGCCCGGTCGACCTCCCGGCGGTCAACGCCGCCCGGCGAACACCGCCGCGCCCGTGCTCACCGTGACGCTGTCCATCCCGCTGACCTGCGAGGAGTCGCTGACGCCGCCGGCCCTGCGGTTGCTCGAAGCCGCGCGTGAGCTGCTCGAACGTGGCGAGGGCGTGGTCACCAGTTCCGCTCCGGCCGAGCGCCGCGCCGACGGTGTGCCGGCCAACCGGTCACCCGTGCGGGCCCTCACCCCGACGATCCCCGCCCTGCACATCCTCGCGTCGTCCCGGTCGGTGCTGCGCGACGACGAGCCGCTGCCCCTGACCCGGTTGGAGTTCGACCTGCTGCTGCACCTCGTCGCACACCCCCGCCGCGTCTTCACCCGGCTGCAACTGCTCAACGCCGT
Organism: Micromonospora sp. NPDC049801; assembly: GCF_040656575.1. Classification (NCBI taxonomy): domain Bacteria; kingdom Bacillati; phylum Actinomycetota; class Actinomycetes; order Micromonosporales; family Micromonosporaceae; genus Micromonospora; species Micromonospora sp. NPDC049801. The sequence goes on from NZ_JBFAMS010000003.1 coordinate 489,829, forward strand.
GTGGGGCTACGAGCACGCCGGGGTTCGCACCGTCGACGTGCACGTGCGCCGGCTGCGCGGCAAGGTCGGCGTCGACGTGCCCCTGGTCACCACGGTCTACGGCGTGGGTTACCGGTTGGCCGACGACGCGCGGGTCACCGTCGACCGCACCGGCTGACCGCCACCACCGCTCGCCGCTCCCGGGCGGGGCAGGATGGACCGGTGCGCATCCGTCCCATCTCGCCCGACCTGCTCGTCGCCGAACTGACCGGCCGCCTCGCCGACGCCTCGGCCACCGTCGAGCCCGCCCGGCTGCGCGTCGCCGTCGACGGCGCTCCCGCCGCCGGCCCGGACGAGCTGGCCGCCGCGCTGGTCGACCCGCTGCGAGCCCGGGGTCGTCCGGTCCTGCACGTACGCGCCGACGACTTCCTCCGCCCCGCGTCGCTGCGCTTCGAACTCGGCCGCACCAACCCGGACGCCTACTACGAGGGCTGGCTCGACGAGGCCGGCCTGCGCCGTGAGGTGCTCGACCCGGCCGGCCCCGGCGGCGACGGGCGGGTGCTGCCGTCGCTGTGGGACCCGGTCGCCGACCGGGCCAGCCGCGCCGCGTACGTCGACCTGCCGCCGGGCGGCGTGGTCCTGGTCAGCGGCGCGCTCCTGCTCGGCGGAGCGCTGCCGTTCGACGTGACCGTCCACCTTCAGGTGTCCACGGCGGCCCTGCGCCGCCGCACCGATCCGGCCCGGGGGTGGACCCTGCCGGCCTTCGACCGTTACGCCGACGAGGTGGTTCCCGCCAGCTTCGCCGACGTGGTCGTACGCGCCGACGACCCCCGCCATCCCGCGCTCGTCGAGGCGCCCGGCGAGGGCTGAAATTGGCTCGTTTGCGGGCCGTGTCCGGCGGGTACTCGCCCGGCTCACAGAGCGTGGGTGATCGCCCGCGTACCGCATGCGACCGCTACCCGGGGCGCCACGCCGCCGGACCCGGTTCACCGGAACCACAGGCCAGGAAAGGCAGGCAGCGATGCTCGTCCACGACACGGTCGACACCGGCCGCTCCCAGACGGAGATCGACCAGATCAGGCAGTCCCTGCAGGCGCGCTACGACGACCTGACGGCGGAGTACGACCAGGCCGTCCTGCAGAGTCAGGTGCTGCGTCTGGTGGAGGTCGGCGACACCGCCGGCGACGACCAGGCCGACAGCGGCACCAAGACGGCCGAGCGGGACACCGCCCAGTCCCTCCTGCGGACGATCCTCGACCGACGCGCCCAGTACGAGCACGCGCTGGGCCGCCTCGCCGAGGGCACGTACGGCTGGTGCGAGGGCTGCAAGGCGGCGATCCCGGTCGAGCGGCTGGAGATCTTCCCGGCCGCCACCACCTGTGTCACCTGCAAGCAGACCCGCGAACGGCGGGCGGCCTGAGCGACGGCAGCGGTTGCCGGTCGGTCCGCGACACGATGGACTCCATCCATGGGTGACATTCTGGTGGGCACCGCGTCCTGGACCGACCGCACGCTGCTCGACTCGGGCTGGTATCCCCAGACGGCGGACAACCCCGAGAAACGCCTCGCGTACTACGCCCGGCAGTTCCCGCTGGTCGAAGTGGACGCGACCTACTACTCGCCGCCGGCCGAGTCGACCGCGCGGCTCTGGGTCGACCGCACGCCGGCCGGGTTCACGTTCAACATCAAGGCGTTCAGCCTGCTCACCGGCCATCCCACAAAGGTCAGCGCGCTCTACAAGGACCTGCGGCCGGAGACCGAGAAGAAGAACGTCTACCCCGACGACCTGCCCGCGCAGGCGTACGAGGAGGTGTGGACACGCTTTTTGTCGGCGCTGGACCCCCTCGTCGAGGCGGGCAAGCTGGGCGCGTTGCTGTTCCAGTTCCCGCCCTGGTTCACGATCAAGCGGGCCAACAAGCAGTACCTGCTGGAGGTGGCGAAGCGCTGCGCCCCGCTGCTACCGGTCTACGAGTTTCGGCACGCCTCCTGGTTCGACGGCGACAACGCCGACGAGACGTTGTCGTTCCTGCGCGAGCACGACCTGTCGTACGTCTGCGTGGACATGCCGCAGGGTCACCGCTCGTCGGTGCCCCCGGTGCTGGCCGCCACCGGTGACCTGGCCGTGATGCGCTTTCACGGCCACAGCGACAAGTGGACCAGCAAGGACATCCACGAGAAGTTCGGCTACCACTACTCCAAGCGGGAGCTCAAGGACTGGGCGCCGAAGCTGCGCGAGCTGGCCGACTCCGCCGGCCAGACGCACGTCCTCATGAACAACTGCTACCGCGACTACGCGCAGACCAACGCGACGACACTCATTGGCTTACTGAACAGGTAAAACCTTCGCGCTGGCCCAATGCGCCGCCTGGGGAGTCGGCGAGGCGGACGCCCCGATCGGTGGGCAGCACTTTCGGGGATGTTGCTGCCTCACGACGGCTTGAAGCAGCAACATCCCCGAAGTTGTGCAGATCATGGACGAGCGCGGTCCAGCGCTTGAACCCCCGCGTCTCACCCGATCCGGGTGGGGTGGGCTCACCCGCTCGCCGGGCAGGGTGGGCACGGTGGTGACGGCCGCCCGACGGCCGGAGACGACACGGAGGTGACGGGGGATGACGGTTCGACTGGTGACGGATCGACGGCGTGGTGCCGTCCTGCACGTGGTCGGCACGGCGGGCAACGCCCGACGTGCCCCCCAGGGCAGCCCGGTACGCGCCCGGCGCGGTCCCGTGGGGCCGCCGCGACGTACCGACGAGCGACGCTGGGAGGCCACGGAACGGGGGTCGACCGATGCCTGACGCGATGATCTCCGCGTTCGAGAGTTCGCTGGACAAGACCAACCTGATCCTCAAGGACATCGAGGACGCCTACGGGTGGCCGAAGGAGCGGCGCAACCAGTCGTACGCGGCGCTGCGCACGGTGCTGCACCTGCTGCGGGACCGGTTGGCGGTCGGCGAGAGCGTCGAGTTCGCCCAGCAGTTGCCCGTGCTGGTCCGGGGGATCTACTTCGACGGTTGGAACCCGTCCGACGTGCCGATCAAGCTCAACCGCGACGACTTCCTCTACGAGGTCCGCCAGGGCTTCCCGTACGACGCCGAGGGCGGCGCGGAGCGGGTGACGCAGGTGGTGCTCGACACCCTGCGTCGGCACGTCACCCAGGGCGAGTGGCAGGACGTGAAGGACACCATGCCCAAGGACCTCGCCATGATGCTGCCCTGAGACCGGCCTATCGAGCGGCGCTGTCCGGCGGGGACGGCACCCGGGACACCGGGTGGCCGGCCCCGCGGGCCAGCGCCGCGAACGCGACGGCGTCGGTGACCGCCGCGCCGCCGGGGTCGTTGTTGAAATAGACGTACGCCGGCTCGTCCGCGTCGAACTCGTCGGTGAGCCGGCGGACCCACGAGCCGAGCGCCGTCCGCCCGTAGTGCGGCCACGGTCGGGCCCGCCCCTCGTGCAGCCGCAGGTACCCGAAGTCGGTGGTCCGCCAGCGCGGGGCCACCGGTCGACCGAGACGATCCGCCCAGACCAGCGCCGCCTGCCGCCGTTCCAGGACCGCCCGGGTGGCGTCGGTCCACCACGACGGGTGCCGGGGCTCCACCGCCACCCGCACGTCCCGCGGGAACAGCCGCAGCGTCGCGTCGAGCGCGGCGACGTCCGCCCGCAGGTTCGGTGGCAGTTGCAGCAGCACCGGGCCGAGTCGGTCGCCGAGGGCGGTGGCCCGGCCGAGGAACCGCGCCACCGGCTCGGCCGGCTCCCGCAGACGTTTGATGTGGGTGAGGTAGCGGCTCATCTTCACCGCCACGCAGAAGTCCGCCGGGGTCCGTTCCCGCCACGCCGCGAACGTCTCGCGTTCGGGCAGCCGGTAGAACGCGTTGTTGACCTCGACGGTGGCGAAGCCCGACGCGAAGTGCTCCAACCAGAGGCGCTGCGGCATCCCCTGCGGGTAGTAGCGGCCCCGCCAGTCCCGGTACTGCCAGCCCGACGTGCCCACCAGGATCACCGCCTCATCCTGGCACTCTCCGCCGCCGCCCGCGAACCGACCGTGTCGTCCCGGTTCGGCGTCTACGGTGTGGGTTAGAGAAGATCGCGCGTGGGGTACCACCCGCAGCACGACGGACCCCGGCGTACGGCGGGGCGGCACACCCGAGGGAGTACCGATGGCACTCAACGACGATGACATGCAGACCACGGGCGGCGGCGGCCTGGAGGGTCCGGCCGATGGCGGTGCGACTCCGGGTCACCAGGACGGTGGCGCGGACGGTGGCGCGGAGGGTCCGGCCGACGGTGGCGCGACTCCGGGTCACCAGGACGGTGGCGCCGATGGTGGCGCGGAGGGTCCGGCCGACGGTGGCGCGACTCCGGGTCACCAGGACGGTGGCGCCGACGGTGGCGCGGAGGGTCCGGCCGACGGTGGCGCGACCCCGGGTCACCAGGACGGTGGCGCCGACGGCAGCGCCCGGTAGCGGCACGCCATGACGTACCTCGACCCGCCGGGCGGCCACGGCCGCCCGGCGGTTCCGTCCGTGGCCCCCGACGGCGTACCCGCCGCGGCGAGCGCCGTCGCCGCGCTGGCGCGTTGCGTCTCGGTCGAGCCCGCCAAGTTCGCCGCCGCGCACTGGGGCCACACCCCGCTGCTGTCCCGCGCCGCCGAGCTGCCCGACCCGTCCGGGTTCACCGACCTGTTCAGCCCGGACGACGCCGACGAGCTGCTCAGCCGGCGCGGTCTGCGTACCCCTTTCCTGCGCGTCGCCAAGGACGGACAGCTCGTGCCGGCGGCCCGCTGGACCGGCGGCGGCGGGGCCGGCGCCGAGATCGGCGACCAGGTGCTCGACGAGCGGATCCTCGAGCAGTACGCCGGGGGTGCCACCCTGGTGTTGCAGGGCCTGCACCGGATCTGGCCGCCACTGGTGGACTTCGCCCGCGACCTGGGCCTCGCGCTGCGTCAGCCGTTGCAGGTCAACGCCTACCTCACCCCGGCGGGTAGCCAGGGCTTCGCCACCCACTACGACACCCACGACGTGTTCGTACTGCAGGTGGACGGCCGCAAGCACTGGCGGATCCACCCGCCGGTGCTGCCCGACCCGCTGGAGAAGCAGCCGTGGGGCGGCCGCGCCGACGAGGTCGGCGCCACCGCTCAGGGTCCCGCCGCGCTGGATGTGGTGCTCGCGCCCGGCGACGCCCTCTACCTGCCGCGCGGGTGGCTGCACAGCGCCCAGGCGCAGGAGGCCAGCTCGCTGCACCTGACCGTGGGCATCCGCGCGTTGACCCGCTACGCGCTCGTCGAGGAACTGCTCGCGCTGGCCGCCGAGGACCAGCGGCTACGGGCCAGCCTGCCGTTCGGCACCGACGTCGCCGACCCGGACGCCATCGAGCCGGAGCTGACCGAGACGGTGGAGGCGCTGCGCGACTGGCTGCTGCGGGCCGACCCGGGCGCGGTCGCCGCGCGGCTGCGCCAGCGCGCCTGGCCGGCGGCCCGCCCAGCGCCGATCCGTCCACTCGCCCAGGCCGGCGCGCTGGCCGCGCTGGACGCCGACTCCCGGCTCACCCTGCGACCCGGCCTGCGCTGGCAGCTCCTGCCGCACGGGGACGGCCAGGTGGCGCTACGGCTGTTCGACCGCACGATCACGCTGCCCGCCGACTGCGAGCCAGCCACCCGCGCCCTGCTGAGCGGGGCCGCGACCCGGGTCGGTGACCTACCCGGCCTCCCGGACGACGCCGACCGGGTCACCCTGGCCCGCCGCCTCCTGCGCGAGGCCGTCCTGGTGCCGGCCTGACCCTCTCCCCGCGGTTGATCAAGAGGTTCGCGTCACGACACGCCGGATTGATGACGCGAACCTCTTGATCAACCGGAGAAGAAGGGGGCGGGCGGTCAGCGGCCTAGGGTCAGGAGCAGCACCGTTGTTACCAGGCCGGTGCCGAGTACCACCATGATCGGTTGGGGGCCGAGCATCGCGTGCCGGCGATCGGCCAGCGCCCGCGCCGGCACGAGCCCCATCAGTGGCCCGAACAGCGTCACCACCAGCGCCAGCACCGGCATGCCGACCGCCAGGTCGCCGCCGTACCCGACGCCGAGCGCCCGCGCGGCGACGCCCAGCGCGTACCCGAGCACCGCGCCGCCCACCCCGCACAGCGCCAGCAACGGGTTGACCGAGCCCGGCAGCTCACCCGGCTGCCCGGCCCGGTTGAGCAGGTCACGAACCCGGCCGAGGAGCAACGCCGGGTCGGCCGGGGCACCGCCGTTGGCCGGCACGGGCGGTCCGCCGATGCGACGGGCGCCCAGCCGGGCACGGGCCTGCTGCCACAGGTGCGCCACCTCGGCGTCCACCCGTTCCTGCTCCTCCCGGGCGTCGACCAGCTCCTGCTCGGCACGCCGCACCTCGGCGACGGCCTCGTCGACCGCGCGTTCGGCCGCCGCGCACTGCCGCTCGTACCAGGTGTGCGCCTCGGCGCGCTGCTCGCGCACCCGAGCGGTCAGCTCGGCGAGCCGTCGTAGCTGCGCCGTGTACGTCTCACTCGCCACCGGCTCGTTCATCGCGACGGTCCATAGGGGATGATCACGTGGCCGGTGCGGTGCACGGCCCGGTCGAAGAAGAGCCCACGCCACGGGCGGGGATACCAGTCCGGGCCGCCGGTGCCCGGATAGAGCGACGCGCCCAGCTCACCGCCGTGCGCGTCCAACGCCACCCAGGCCCCGATCTGGTCGGTGCGGGCGGCGGGACCACCCAGGTCGGCGCGCATCCGCGCCACGCCCCGCCACCAGGCCAGCACGTGGGTACGCCGCTCCGGCCCGTCGTGCAGGATCCGGCGCAACTGCTCCAGGCCCGTGCGCCGGCCCGTCCGCGCCGCGAGGGCGCCGGCCGCCGCGTCGACCGCGAACAGCAGCAGGTAGTGCGGGCTGCCCGCGCCGGACAACCCGTCGGCCGTCTCGGTCATCAACTCGCCGACGGTCTCCTCGTCGTACCAGGCGGCGTCGTCGGCCAGGTCGTCGTAGAGCGTGCGGGCGATGCCGTCGGCGTCCGGGTCGAGGCAGGCGATGGAGAAGCGGGCGGTGCCCGGCGGGTGCTGGCGGGCCAGTGACCGGGCCGCCGCGTCCAGCACCGCGCACGCCTCGTCCACCCGCGTGCCGAGCACCGCCAGGTTGCGTCCGGGCGCGCGGGGCAGCCGCAGCGCCGCCGAACGCGCCTGCACGTCGATGATCTCGCCGAGCAGGGCCACCGGGTTGCGCGGGGAGCGGCCGTCCGCCGGGGCTTCGAGGGCCCGGAAGTCGGGGGCCTCGGTGAGCCGGGGGATCGCGTCACCGTCGAAGAGCCGGGCCGGGGCCGCGTCCGGCGGGCGCATCCGCCACAGGCGGTGCTGCAGGCCGCTCCACGTCTCCCAGTCGCTGGCAGCCGGGATCCGGGCGACCTCGTTGCCCTCGACCATGCCCGACTCGGCGTTGACCACCGCGTGCCAGCGTGGCAGCGACTGCGCCGCGTCGTTTCGTTCGGCGAGGATCCGCAACGCCTTGGGCAGCGCGATCCGCAGGGCGAACTGCGCCACCAGCGCGGGACGCCCCCACAGCGCCTCGATGCCCCGGACGTCCTGGGAGGCGAGCACCAGGTGGATGCCCTGCGACCGGCCGCGGCGGGCCAGGTCCTCCAGCAGGTCGGCCGCCTCCCGGGCCACCACGTCACGGCCGGCCAGCAGCATCTGGAACTCGTCGACCACCGCGACGATCCGCGGCCAGTGCCCGGTCGGGTCCACCGCGCGCAACTCGGCGAGCTTGGTGACCTCGTGTTTCTTGGCCGCGTCGGCCCGCCGCCGCAGCTCCTCGGCGAGGAAACGCAGCAGCGCCAGCCCGAACTCCCGGTCGGTGTTGACGTTGATCCCGACCAGGCGCATGTGCGGCAGCCAGCTCGGGTCACGCCGGCCCTGCGCGAACCGGGCGAAGGACACGCCCTCCTTGAAGTCCAGCAGATAGAACTCCAGCTCGGCGGGGGAGTAGCGGGCCGCCAGCGCGCCGATCCACGCGAAGATCAGGTTCGTCTTGCCGGTGCCGGACGGCCCTCCGATGAGGGCGTGCGGCGGATAGTCGGCGAGCGTCAGGCGGACCGGTCGACCCTGCGGTCCCTCGCCGATCGGCACGGTCAGGCCGTCCGCCGAGTTCTCCCGCCACATCAGCTCGGGCGGCGGCAACAGGTCGCCGAACGGCGTCGGCGGTGGGCCGGCGTTCATCTGGGCGGCGACCTCGCGGCAGGTCTCGGTGACCAGCGTCGCCGGCGGCGGTGGGTCCAGCCGGACCGAGAGGCCCGACGGGCCGCCGATCCGGGCGCCCGACGCGTCCGCCACCACCCGGGTCACCGTCGGGTCGTCGGGCAGTGACCCGCCACGGACCACCAGGTGCACCCCGCAGGCCGCGCCGGCACGGACCACCCGGTCGAGCTGCCCGCGCTCGTGCCGGTTCAACTCGTCGCCGCCGAGCAGCACCGCGACCCGCCACGGCTCGGGGCGGCGGCCGGTCGCCGAGGCCAGCTCCCGCAGGGACCCGTACTCGCCGGCCAGCACCGTCTCGTTGATCCGCCGGATCTGCTCGACCAGGTCGTCCAGGAGCGGGCCCAGTCCGCCGGGGCCGACGAAGGTGAGCAGCCCCGCCGTGCCCAGCGGCGCGAACCCAGCCAGGCCCCCGCCGAGGTGCTCCGGGTCGTACCCGATCAGTCGTACCCCACCGGGGTCGGCGCGACCGACGGCCCGCAGCAGCAGCGCGGACACCACGGCGTCGCAGCCGGCGCGGTCGTCGCCCGACAGGTGGACGTGCCCGGCGTCGAGCAGCGGCACCAGCGCGGGTACCGGCTCGACGTCGTCGAGCCGGACCGTACCGACCCGCAGCGCGCCGGGTGGCTCGGCCCGGCGCAGGGGCGTGGGGGTCCAGCCCGGCCAGTCGGCGCCGGCGCAGCCGGGCGCCTCCTGGCGGGCGGCGTCGGCGGCGTGGCGGGCCAGCTCCGCGATGCGGGTGGCGTGCCGGGCGTCGATCTCGGCGAGGCGGCGGTCGCGTTGACCGCCCACCCGCTCGGGTACGGCGGCGGCGGCCCGGCGGACCCGGGCGAGCCGCTCGCGCCCGGCGCTCAGGTCGGCCTGCGCGGCCGACAGCCGGGTACGGGTGGCGCCCAGCGCCTCGGCGAGGGAGTCCCGGACCCGGGTGGCGAGCTGCCCGCGCCGGTCAGCCATCGGAGCCCCGGCGAGCCGGCGCGTCCCGCCACGGGCTGCCCGTGCGCGGCGGTACGACCCCACCCGACGCCTGCCCGCCCGCCGCGCCGGAAGGCCGACCGCCGGCGCGCGGGACGTTCGGGCGTGGGCTCGCGCCGCTGTCGGGTCGACCGCCGGAGCGTGGGATGCCGGCGCGCTTGTCGTCGCGGCGTGGAGTCGGGCCCGCGTCCGGCTCGGCGGCGGCCTGCGGCGCTCCCGTGGGCAGGTCCCGGCCCAGCCGGGCGAGCAGCAGCCCGGCCGTCACCCCGGCGGCCACGGCCGAGTCGGCGGCGTGCGGCGGCTCCCCGGACGAGCGGGGCGGCGGCATCCGGCAGACCCGGGTCAGCAGCGTCTCCAGCACCGGCGGTGGCAGCCCGGGCAGCAGGTCCCGTACCCGGCCGTCCAGCTCCCCGCGCAGCCGGCCGAGGTCGCTGGCGCGGGGCGGATGCCCCAGCAGCTCACCGGCCAGCTCGCGCAGCAACGGGGGCGCGAGCGCCGCCATGCCGAGGCCCACGTCGGCCGACGCGCGGCGCAGCTCGGTCCGCAGTCGGTCACGGTCACCGGCGCGTACGCCGCCCACGACCCGGCGCAGCAGCTCCTGTGAGTCGCGTAGTCGCTCGTCGGGCTCGTCCGCGTCGGTCTCGTGCCCGCCGGTCAGCTCCGCCACCCGGACGGACCACCAGCGACGCATCCGTACCTGCTCGGGCCGCTCCGGCGCCACGGTGGTGGGCCCGTCCGACGGCGCCTCGTCGTGGCGCTGGTCGCGCTGCTGCGGCCGGGGCGGTGGGGCGCCGTCGGCGGCCAACCCGATCGCGACCAGGTACGCCGACAGCTGCTCCTGCGCCACCCGAAGCGCGTAGTTCGCGCTCTCGGCGTGCTCGGTGGCGGCGGACAACTCGGGCACGCCCATGGGGTTGGCCGACTCCTGGCGGACCCAGCGCAGCCGCTCGGCGGCCAGGCCGAACTTCTCCAGGGCCTGACCGAGCAGACCCACCGGGAACTCCTCGCTGGCCGCGCGGACCTGACCGCCGATGTCCTCGATGATGGACACGCCGGCCTACAGGGTGGAGACGTAGAGCTGGGCCTGCTCCACCGCGACCAGTGTCGCGGCGAGACACTCCTCCAGCTCCTGGCTGGCCTGTGTCAGCGAGGCCTGGGCCGCCTCCACCGTTTCGTGCCCGCTGCCCTCCAGCGCGCCGGCCAGGGTTTGTTGCGCCTCGGCCAGCTTCTCACCCGCCGCCTGGACGGCTGTCTGCCCGTCACCGATCTGTTGGAGGGCGACATCGATGGCAGCCTTCAGCTCGGCGACGCTCGCCACGGCGGAACCTCCTGGGGGCGGGGAGATCTCCATTAGAGCCTATCGCCATCCCCGGGAGAACATCCGCCCTGGCGGTGTTGATGCCCGCCTGACCGTTAAACCCCGTGAAGTGCCGGGAGTCCGTTCTGCGGGAGTCCCAGTGCGAGAACCTTTCAGTTTTCGCGGAGCCAGCGGGGGCCGTACACCTCCGCGCCCAGGGCGGTGACCCGCTCGCGTAGCTCCCGGTCGGCGGTGACCACCAGCCGGCGGCGCTGCGGGGCCGCCCGCACCAGCTCGACCACCGTGTCGTCACCCGAGCCGGGGGCGGAGACCACACGCACCTCGTCGATGCCGGGCACGTCCCGCGCCGCGCCCTCGACCACGAGCACCACGTCGACCGGTGCCGTCAACCGGGCGGGCAGCCCCTCGGCGGCCACCGGCGCGAGGGCGTCCCGCAGCCGGGCGGCAGCCCCGGCCCGGTCCCGCCACCACCCGTTGGGGCGGGAGCCCACCACGTTGGCACCGTCCACGATCAGCAGCGGGTTCTCCGTCATGCCGCCAGCCTGCCACCACCCGACCGAACCGGCCGGACGCCACTCCACGGCGAGGTGCGCCACCGCCTGCGGCGTTTGTCGCGCCGGGTGCCGGGTAGCCCCTGCCGACCGTGCCGCGCCCGACTGCGGAGGAGAGACATGATGGGACCCGGTGATCTCGGCTCCGACCCGTGGGACGAATTCCTGGCCCGGTACTTCGGCCGGGGTGAGGGAGGACGCCGACCGCCGCACCGGGTCGACATCACCCGACTGATGACCGCCGACGCGCGGGAGATGCTGGCCGACGCGGCCCGTCGCGCCGCCCAGCGGCAGAGCAGCGACCTGGACACCGACCACCTGCTCTGGGCGGCGCTGCAACGCGAACCGCTGCGCGACCTGGTCCGCCGGGCCGGCGCCGACCCGGACACCCTGCTCAACGCGCTCGGCGGCAAGGGCGACGGCGCGCCGCGCGGCGAGGTGCCACCGAACCTGTCGCTGACCCCGGCGGCCAAGCGGGCGCTGCTCGACGCCCACCAGCTGTCCCGGGCGATGGGCGCGAACTACATCGGCCCCGAGCACATCCTGATGGCCCTGCCGCTCAACCCCGAGTCGCCCGCCGGACGGATGCTGGCCGCCGGACGGATCCAACCCGAGTCGTTGCAGGCCGCCAACGCCGAACGCGGCCCGATGAACGGACCGAAGCCGGACCGGGGTACGCCCACCCTCGACCAGTACGGCCAGGACCTCACCGACCTGGCCCGCAACGACCAGATCGACCCGGTGATCGGCCGGGCCGACGAGATCGAGCAGGCCGTGGAGATCCTGTCCCGGCGGACCAAGAACAACCCCGTGCTGATCGGCGAGGCAGGTGTCGGCAAGACCGCCATCGTCGAGGGGTTGGCGGAGCGGATCTGCGACGGGGACGTCCCGCAGACCCTGCTCGGCAAGCGGGTCGTCCAACTCGACCTCGCCGGCCTGGTCGCCGGCACCCGCTACCGGGGTGACTTCGAGGAACGCCTCAAGAAGGTCATCGACGAGATCCGGGCGCACCGGGACGAGCTGATCATCTTCCTGGACGAGATCCACACCCTGGTCGGCGCGGGTGGCGCCGGCAGTGAGGGCGGGATGGACGCGTCCAACATGCTCAAGCCCGCCCTGGCGCGGGGTGAGCTGCGGGTGATCGGCGCGACCACGCTGGACGAGTACCGCAAGAGCATCGAGAAGGACGCCGCGCTGGCCCGGCGTTTCCAGCCCGTGTTGGTGCCCGAGCCGAGCATCGACGACACCATCGCGATCCTGCGCGGGCTGCGGGACCGGTACGAGGCGCACCACCAGGTGCGCTTCACCGACGAGGCGCTGGTCACCGCCGCCGAGCTGTCCGACCGGTACGTCACCGACCGGTTCCTGCCGGACAAGGCCATCGACCTCATCGACCAGGCCGGCGCGCGCGTGCGGCTGCGCACCCGTACCCCGGCGTCCGACGTACGGGAGCTGGAGCAGGAGCTCGACGACGTACGCCGCGACAAGGAGCAGGCCGTCACCGACGAGCAGTACGAGCGCGCCTCGGCGCTGCGCGACCGGATCGCCGAGCTGGAGGCGGAGATCCGGCGCGCCAACGGCGAGGACGGTCCGTCGTCCTCGCAGGTGCCCGAGGTGGGTCCACAGGAGATCGCCGAGGTCGTCTCCCGGGCCACCGGCATCCCGGTCAGCCAGCTCACCGAGGAGGAACGGGACCGGCTGCTGCGCCTGGAGGGTCACCTGCACGAGAAGGTGGTCGGCCAGGACGACGCGGTCACCGCGGTGGCCGAGGCGGTCCGCCGCTCCCGGGCCGGGCTGGCCGACCCGGAGCGTCCGATGGGCAGTTTCCTGTTCCTCGGCCCCACCGGCGTCGGCAAGACCGAGCTGGCCCGAGCCCTGGCCGAGGCGCTGTTCGGCGAGGCGGACCGCATGGTCCGGGTGGACATGAGCGAGTTCCAGGAGCGGCACACGGTGAGCCGGCTGGTCGGCGCCCCACCCGGGTACGTCGGCTACGAGGAGGCCGGCCAGCTCACCGAGGCGGTACGGCGCCGCCCGTACGCGGTGGTGCTGCTCGACGAGATCGAGAAGGCGCACCCGGACGTGTTCAACATCCTGCTCCAGGTGCTCGACGACGGGCGGCTCACCGACAGCCAGGGCCGTACGGTGAACTTCAAGAACACCGTCCTGATCATGACGAGCAACCTCGGCTCCGAGCTGATCACCGGCACCCAGCGTGCCGTCGGCTTCGGCACCGGCGCGCCCGGCAGCGAGCAGGAGAACGACGAGCTGCGCGAGCGGCTGATGCGCCGCCTGCAGGAGAACTTCCGCCCGGAGTTCCTCAACCGCATCGACGAGATCATCATCTTCCGCCGGCTCGAGGCCGAGCAGTTGCGCGACATCACCGCGCTGCTACTGGAGGACACCCGCCGCCGGATGCACGCCCAGGACATCCAGGTGGAGGTCACCACCGCCGGGGTGGACTGGCTCGCCGAGCACGGCTACCAGCCGGAGTTCGGCGCCCGTCCGCTGCGCCGGGTGATCCAGCGCGAGGTGGACAACCACCTGTCCCGGATGCTGCTCGAATCGGCGATCTCACCCGGCCAGAAGGTCGTCGTGGACGCCCGCGACGGGCAACTCACCTTCGACGTGACCGCGGGCGAGCGGGGCTACACCGCCGCCACGACAACACACCCACGATGAGCGGGCCGGCGGGACGCGAGGACCACGACGAGCCGCACGAGGACGCGGACGAGCACCCCGACCCGATCCTGGCGCCCCCGACCGCCAATCCACGCCGGACGCGGGTACCAGCCGAGGGCCTGCACCCCAAGACCGACCAGGACGACCCGGAGACGCGAGAGGAGACGTGATGGTACGCGACACGCGGCTCGACCCCGAGGTGGAAGTGCTCTGGGAGGACTTCCACGCCGAGGTCAACGTCCCGTCGGAGCAGCTGCGCACCTGGCTGTTGACCAGGGGATCGGGCGAGGAGTCGTTCAGCCCGAACCCGGACCTGGATCTGCCCCAGCCGGGGCGGGAGATCCTCAAGGTGCTCAACAAGCGCAAGGTCGACCTCACGCCGGAGGACATCGAGGTGATGCGCGAGGCGGTGGAGCGGATCCGCGAGCTGATGGACGCCAAGCCCCGGCGCGGCAACGCCGACGACGAGTGGCGGCACTCGCTGCTCGACCTCGGGCACGATCCGCTCGTGGAACGCTGAGCGCGGCCGTACGTGACGGCGCCGACCCGGTTCGGGTCGGCGCCGTCGTCGTGCCCTACTGGCCCTGATCGGGCTCCAGGCTGCCGATGGTCAGCCCCGCCGCGTCGGCGGCGGCGTCGCGCTCGCCCCGGGTCTGGTCCTCGCGGGTGAGCAGGTTGGCGTACTCGGTGACGTCGGCCGGGTCGGGCACCTCCGGGAGCCGGCGCAGGAACGCCTCCACCTGGCGGGTGGCGGCGGTGTGCGCGGCGGCGGCCTGGCGGAGCAGTTCGCGGTCGTCGGCGGGCGGGTAGAGATCGGTCATGTCCGCCAGATACCCGGACAGCGGCGGTTCGCACCGGCGGTGGCCCTCGTCTCGCCTCGCCTCACCGGCCGGCGATGCCGTCCAGGAGGGTGGTCAGGTTGTGGTCGAAGGTCTCCTCGGCGTCGAGGTGCGCGCCGTCGACGACGAGCCGGGCGATCGTGGGATAGCGGCCCGTGTCGAGCATGCGCGTCAGGTAGGGGCCGAGGCTGGCCTGCCAGGCGCTCAACTCGGTGCCGGTGGACCGGGCGGTACGTCGCTCGGTGACCTCCCGCCGCAGCGCTCCGATGATGAAGGCGTTGAGGGCGCCCAGGGCGCGCTGGAGGTCGTCGACGTCGCGTACGGCGGGGGCCTGGCTGAGCGCCGCGGCGGTCGACTCGCCCACGGTGAGCGCGTGCGGCCCGAGCTGCGGTCGTCCGCCGAGCAGGTCGGAGAACCACTCGTGGTCGAGGGCGGCGGCGCGGGTCCGTCGCACGATGGCCAGCACCGTGGCACGCCACCCGGGGTGCGGGCCACCCTCGGCGATCTCGGCGTAGACGGCGTCGACCATCAGGTCGAGCAGCTCTGACCGGTTGGTCACGTAGTCGTAGAGGCGCATCGGACCGACGCCGAGTTCCTTGGCGATCCGGCGGACCGACAGGCCGTCGAGGCCGTGCGCGTCGGCGAGCCGGATCGCCGTCTCGGCGATCTTCGCGCGGCTCAGCGGCACCGGCGTCGCCCGCGGGCGGGGCTCGGGCCGTTCCCACACCGGCACCACTTCGCTACCGTACGGTGTATCCACGAAATACAGTGTACGGTAAGGAGCATGGCGATGCGACTGGCGATCGTGGGCGGCGGCCTGGGCGGGCTGACGTTGGCACGGATCCTGCACCTGCACGGCATTGAGGCGGTGGTCCACGAACGCGAGGCGGACCGGGCCGCGCGCTCGCAGGGCGGGATGCTCGACCTGCACCCGGAGTCCGGGCAGCGCGCCCTCGCCGAGGCGGGCCTCGGCGAGGTGTTCCGGTCGTCGGCGCGGCCCGAGGGCGAGGAACACCGCATCCTCGACCCCGCCGGGCGTACGCTCGTGCACCACACACCGCGCCCCGGCTCATTCGACGGACGCCCGGAGATCGACCGCACCGTCCTGCGTCAGCTTCTGCTGGACGCGCTCCCGTCCGACGCGGTCACCTGGGGTCATCGCCTCGTCGGGGCGACGCCGCGACCCGCCGGCGGTTTCCTGCTGACCTTCGACAGCGGTCGTCGCGTCGAGTGCGACATTCTCGTCGGCGCGGACGGCGCGCGCTCGGTCGTCCGACCGCTGCTGATCGACGCGCCACTGACGTACGTCTCCACCCACGTGGATCTCACCATCGGCGACGCCGACCGTCGCCACCCGGAGCTCGCCGAGATGGTCGGCCCCGGCAACCTGTGGTGCGTCGGCGTCAACCAGATCCTCGCCGCCCAGCGCCTCGGCGACGGCAGCATCCGGGTCGGGATCTCGCTCCGTGCCGAGGGCCGTGACCTGGACGCCTACCGCAGCAAGGATGCGCTACGGGCCCTCTTCGACGGCTGGGACGCGCGCCTGGTCGCCCTCATCGACGCCGGCGACGACGCGCCGACGCCGCGCCGGGTCGAGGCGATGCCGGTCGGCGCGCGCTGGGTCCACCAGCCGGGAGTCACCCTGCTCGGTGACGCCGCGCACCTCATGCCCCCGGTCGGCGAGGGCGCCAACCAGGCCATGCTGGACGCGGCCGAACTCGCCCACGAACTCGTCGCCCACCCCGGCGACCCGGACGCGGCGATCCGGGCGTACGAGGAGGCGATGTTCGCCAGGGTCCAGCCGATCGCCGAGATGTGCGCACGGGTCCAGGCCATGATGCTGTCCCCGACGGCGGCCGACGACCTCGTCCGCTTCTTCACGCGGCGTCCCGCCGAGCCCGTCGGGCAGTAGGCCCTCACGCCGCGCTGGGCTGTCGAACGCCGAAGGCCGGGTTGCGTACCAGCCAGTCCAGGTAGGTGGGGTGCGACGCCAGCGAGTCGGTGTACGCCGCCTTCGCCGTGGCCAGCAGCAGCTCCGCGTCGCGGGCGGCGGGCGACTCCGGATGCCACCCCAGCAGCAGTCGCCAGCGCAGCGGGACACCGGCCAACCGCCGGGTGACCAGACCGGCCACCGGCCGGAACGTCGCCTGGCACAGGGCCACCGCGACGCCCGCGTCCACCAGGTCGACGCAGCCGCGGATGTCGGTCTCGTACACCTTGCGCGGGGTGAAGCCGGCGCGCGCGCAGGCGGCGGCGAAACAGTCGCCGAAGCAGCCGTCGCCGGGCGCGGCCACCCACTGCTCGTGGCGCAGGTCGGCCAGGCGCACCTCGTCCCGGTCGGCGAGCGGGTGGCTCGCCGGCAGCAGGACCAGCACCGGGTCGACGGCCACCTCCCGCCATCGCAACCCGAACTCGGCCGACGGGGTGGCGTCGCCGCAGACGCCGGTGAGGGCGAAGTCCAACCGTCCGCCGGCCACCAACTGCGCCAGCTCGTCCACCGACCACGAGGCGTACGTGGTGATCTGGGCCGGCGGCTCCTCGGCGGCGAGGCGGTGCACCAGCCGGCCCAGGATCGGGCTGTTCACGCCGCCGAGCCGGTAGCAGCGTGACACCTCGGCGGCACCGGCCAGCCGCGCCGCCTCGTCCTGTAGGCCCTTCATGGCCGGCAGCAGCACCCGGGCCCGGGCGAGCACCAGCTCACCGAGCGCGGTGGGGCGGGCGCCGCGCCGGTCCCGGTCGAACAGCGGCCCGCCCAGCGTCCGTTCGATCCGCTGGAGCTGGGCGGTCAGCGCCGGCTGGGCGAGCCCGAGGGTCGACGCCGCCTTGGTCACACTCCCTGTCTCCGCGATCGCGCAGACCACCCGCAGGTGTCGCAGCTCCAGGTTCATACGGTGACGGTAGGACCACGTCGCAGCCGGCGGAAGGGGCCAAGTGGATCGGTGACATTGAATGCATTCTCTGGTGCGGCCCGCGCGTTCAGTCGCGCGGCGGCTCCGGCAGGTCCTTCAGGTACGTCGGCCGCCGCGTCACCGCGTCGCGGAGCTTGTCCACCACGCCCACCGCCGGCTCGACGATGCGGTTCCACGGCGGCGTGGCCGGAGTGCCCGGGTGCGGCCGGGTCGGAGCGGCCTCCTCGGCGATCTCCAACCGGTTGCCCAGCCGGATCAGCTCCTCCGACGTCGCCACCGCGCGCAGCTCGGTGACGAGCGTGCCCACCCCGTCGACGTGGCGGCGGACCCGCTCGGCGACCTCGGTCACGGTCTCGTCGTTCAGCCCCTTGAGGGCGGCCAGCAACGCCGCGTCACCGTCGATCTCCGCGTCCACCCGGGCGGCCTCGGCCGGCAGCGCCGCCCGCACCGCTGGCAGCAGGTACTGCTCCTCGGCGGAGATGTGCCGCGACAGCGCGGCGGTGAGCACCGCGAGGGCCTCGTTCGGCGTGGCGTCCGGGCCGCTGAGCTGGTCCACCAGGGTCAGCAACTGCCGGTGCTCGCGGTCCACGATGTCGGCGACGCTACGGCCGCCGGGCCGGTAACCCTCGTCGGGGGCGGGCGTGGGCGGCAACGGGGGCAGGGGAACGGCGGACATGATGCCCTCCTCGACTGGCGGGCGGAAGCTCCGGCAGGGGTTGTGCGGTCGTGGGCGGCGGTACCCGAACGCGGCCGCCGCGAAACCGCCGCCCGATTCGTCGACCTGGATGCCCGGCCGCCTCCCCTCGGTGCGCCGGCCCGCCGGTAACTCGGGGCTGGTATGAAGGGGCGATGACGAGCGACGCCGCCTCCGCCCGACCGGACCCCACCGCGGAGGTCGTGGACCTCTGCCGCGACCTGCTGCGCATCGACACCACGAACACCGGTGACAACGACACCAGCGTCGGC
The DNA here is from genome assembly GCF_040656575.1 of Micromonospora sp. NPDC049801. NCBI lineage: Bacteria > Bacillati > Actinomycetota > Actinomycetes > Micromonosporales > Micromonosporaceae > Micromonospora > Micromonospora sp. NPDC049801. Next base: position 508,289 of record NZ_JBFAMS010000003.1, read on the forward strand.
GAACGCCGCGCGGCCGAGTACGTGGCGGAGAAGCTCGCCGAGGTGGGCATCGAATCGGTCCTGCACGAGTCCGCGCCAGGCCGGGCGAACGTGGTGGCCCGCATCCCCGGCGCCGACCCGAGCCGGGAGGCCCTGCTGGTGCACGGCCACCTGGACGTGGTGCCCGCCGACGCCGACGAGTGGTCGGTGCACCCGTTCTCCGGCGAGCAGCGCGACGGCTACCTGTGGGGTCGCGGCGCCATCGACATGAAGGACTTCGACGCGATGGTGCTCGCCGTGGTGCGGCACTGGCAGCGCACCGGCGTCCGGCCCCCGCGCGACATCGTCCTCGCGTACACCGCCGACGAGGAGGCGGGCAGCGACTACGGCGCGCGCTTCCTGGTCGAGAACCACCGCGACCTCTTCGACGGCTGCACCGAGGCGATCGGCGAGGTCGGCGGGTTCTCCTACTCGGTCAACGACAGCCAGCGCCTCTACCTCATCGAGACCGCCGAGAAGGGCATCGACTGGCTGCGGCTGCACGCCAAGGGTCGACCCGGGCACGGGTCGATGGTGCACGACGACAACGCGGTCACCGCCCTCGCCGAGGCGGTGGCCCGCATCGGCGGGCACCGCTTCCCGGTGGTGGTGACCGACACCGTACGGGCGTTCCTGACCGAGGTCTCCGACCTGCTCGGCATCGAGCTGGACCCGGAGGACCCGGAGGTCGCCATCGCCAAGCTCGGCCCGATCGCCAACATCATCGGCGCGACGATCCGCAACACCGCCAACCCGACCCGGTTGAGCGCCGGCTACAAGGACAACGTCATCCCGGGCCGCGCCACCGCCACCATCGACTGCCGCAGCCTCCCCGGCCAGTCCGAGCTGCTCGAGCGGCAGTTGCGCGAGCTGGTCGGCCCGGACATCGACATCGAGTACATCCAGCGGCAGCCCGCGTTGGAGACCACCTTCGACGGCGACCTCGTCGAGGCGATGTCGGCGGCGCTGCGCGCCGAGGACCCGGGGGCGCGGCCGGTGCCGTACATGCTCTCCGGCGGCACCGACGCGAAGGCGTTCTCGACGCTCGACATCCGCTGCTTCGGGTTCGCGCCGCTGCGGCTGCCCGCCGACCTGAACTTCTCCGCGTTGTTCCACGGCATCGACGAGCGCGTTCCGGTCGACGGACTACAGTTCGGCGTGCGGGTTCTCGACCGGTTCCTCCGCACCTGCTAGCAGTGTCCGCGTTACCTCCCCATCGTGAAGGGACTGCCCCACATGACCGACCAGCACGGTGAGCTGGACGCCGCACTCGAGCGGGTGATCGAAGCGGCCCGCCACCACCTGGCCGCCGTACGCGCCGCGCAGGGCCGCGTCGACGACGACGACGTCTGGCAGGCGTACGTGGCGTTGAACAACGCCTCCTTCGCCTACGACGAGCAGCTCCTCGACGCCTTCGGTGAGGTCACGCCGTGGGACGTCGACTCGATCGACCCGGACGAGGCCGACGAGCGCTTCGGCGGCGACGGTGTCGAGGCCAGCGACCCGCACCCCCGCGTGATCTCGGTGCGCCAACGCCGCGACTACCGGGTGCCGAGCATCTCCGCGCTGCTGCGGGCGGCCGAGGCGGCCCGCCGCGAGGGCACCCCCGAGGACGACGAGCCGGCGCCGGTGGAGGGCGTCGGTGAGGCGGTGCTGGAGCTGCTGCAGAGCGGCGACGGCTCGCTCGGCGCACTCGACGTCCCGGAGCTGGAACCGCTCGACGGGGTGGTGATGGTCAGCGAGGTGGGCACCCCGGTCGACCTGGAGTCGTTCGACGACGACGACGCGGTCGGCCCGTTCCAGCCGGCCGCCGACGACCGGCTCGTCGGTCGTCTCGACGAGCACCCGTTCCTGGAACTCGACGACGACGACCACGACCACGCCGGGCACCAGCACTAGTTTGTGGCGGGCCGTACGACGCCCGGGGCCCGACCGTACGCGGTTCGGGTCCCGGGCGTTTCGTCGCGGTGCCCCGGCCGGGTGTCAGTACGACAGGCCCGGCTGCGGCTGGTTGACCCGCCGACGCCGCAACATGACCTGCCGCGTGCCGTCCCGGAACAGCCGTACCCGGGCCAACTCCCACCCGGAGAACTCCGCCTGGATCGCCAACTGCGCCGCTGCGGTCAACCGGTCGACGTTCGGCGGCAGCCGCAGCGGCGCGTACTCGTAGTCCATGCCACCCATGCTGCCCAGCCCGGCGGCAGTCCGCCACCCCCTGGAGGGTGACCGACGCCGCTGCGGTGCCTGGCTCGTGCCGTCTCGGGTCACCCGTCGCGTTCGGGGTAGCCGACCGGCACCCCGGAGACGTCCTCCAACGCGGTGGTGATCTCCTCGGGCAGCGTGATGCGCTCGACCTGCAACGCGCCGAGCAGTTGCCCGACCGTCCGGGCGCCCAGGATCGGCGCGGTCACCCCGGGCCGGTCCCGGATCCAGGCCAGCGCCACCTCCAGCGGCGAGACCCCCAGCCCGCCGGCCGCGGTCGCCACCGCCTCCACGATGCTGGAGCAGCGCGGCTCCAGGTAGGTGGAGACGAACCGCTCGAAGTGCGGGGAGGCGGCCCGGGAGTCCGCCGGACGCCCATGCCGGTACTTGCCGGTGAGTACCCCCCGACCCAGCGGCGACCAGGGCAGCACGCCGAGGCCCAGCGCGTCAGCGGCCGGCAGGACCTCCCGTTCCACCCCCCGCTCCAGCAGCGAGTACTCCACCTGGGTGGCGACCACCGGCGCCCGGCCCGGCCAGGCCGTCTGCCAGGCGGCGGCCCGCGCGGTCTGCCAGCCGGAGAAGTTCGACACCCCCACGTAACGGACCTTTCCGCTGGCCACCGCGTGGTCCAGCGCCGCGAGCGTCTCCTCCAGGGGGGTGTCCGGGTCGTATCCGTGCACCTGGAACAGGTCGACGTGGTCGGTGCCGAGCCGACGCAGCGACGCCTCCAGGGTGCGCAGCAGGTGACCCCGGGAGCCGTCGCGCCGCCGGGCGCTGCCCGGACGCAACCCCGCCTTCGTGGCGATCAGCAGCTCTTCGCGCGGGACGAGGGTGCCCAGCAGCGACCCGATCACCGACTCGGCGTCGCCGTCGCCGTACACGTCGGCGGTGTCGATCAGGTTGCCGCCCGCGTCCAGGAAACTCTTGAGCTGGGCGGCCGCATCGTCGGCGTCGGTGTCCCGGCCCCAGGTCATGGTGCCGAGCGCGAGCCGCGAAACCGCCAGCCCGCTTCGGCCGAGCGGTCGCTGTTGCATGGGTGAACCTTATTTCGAACCCGCCGCCACGGATATCCTCGCTCCCGTCATCTCTGCCGGTTCTGCCGGTTCCGCCTCCGGAAGGCACCGCGACGGACGGGGGATCATTGGCGGTGAGCCGGTGATCGGGTCCGTTTTCGGCATTGCGTAACCTGATGCGACCTGTGCCACGGATGGGGGAGGACCAGTGCGACTCGGGCTCAGCCTCGGATACCAGACAGCGTGGAGTACGCCGGCCGACCACCTGGCGCTGGCCCAGGAGGCGGACCGCCTCGGCTACTCGGTGGTGTGGGCGGCGGAGGCGTACGGCTCCGACTCGCCCAGCATGCTCGCCTGGATGGCCGGCCAGACGCAACGGATCGACGTGGGCTCGGCGGTGATGCAGATCCCCGCCCGTACACCGGCCGCCACCGCGATGACGGCCGCCACCATCGACGCCCTGTCCGACGGCCGGTTCCGGCTCGGCCTCGGCGTCTCCGGCCCGCAGGTCTCCGAGGGCTGGCACGGGGTGCGGTTCGCCAAGCCCCTGGGCCGTACCCGCGAGTTCGTCGACATCGTCAAGCTGGCCATCGCCCGCAAGGAGGTGGCGTACGACGGTGAGCACTACACGCTGCCGCTGCCCGACGGCCCCGGCAAGGCGCTGCGGCTGAGCTTCCACCCGCCCCGCGAGCACATCCCGATCTACCTGGCCGCGGTCGGTCCGAAGAACCTGGAGCTGGCCGGCGAGATCGCCGACGGCTGGCTCGCCGTGTTCTACGCCCCGGAGTTCGCCGACGAGCACCTCGCCGCCGTCTCCGCCGGCCGGGCCAAGGCCGGCAAGGAGTTGGCCGGTTTCGACGTCGTGCCGTCCGTGCCGGTCGTCGTCGGCGACGACGTCGCCTCCTGCGCCGAGCTGGTCCGCTGGTACGCCGCGCTCTACGTCGGCGGGATGGGCAGCCGGCAGCAGAACTTCTACAACCAGCTCGCCACCCGGATGGGCTACGGCGACGCCGCCCGCGAGGTCCAGGACCTCTACCTGGCCAAGCGCCAGCGCGACGCCGCCGCCGCCGTACCCATGGAGTTCATCGACCGTACGTCGCTGCTCGGCCCGAAGGAGCGCATCGCCGAGAGGATGCGCGAGTACGCCGCCTCCGGTGTCACCACGCTGTCGGTGACCCTGTTCGTGGCCGACCGGGACAGCGGTGTGCAGACCCTGCGGACCGTCGCCGAGGCTCTCGAGCTCTCGGGAGTCGGCGAGTGACCTGGGTTGAGGCCATCGTCCTGGGCATCGTCCAGGGGCTGACCGAGTTCCTGCCGGTCAGCTCGTCGGGGCATCTGCGGATCACCTCGGCGATCTTCTTCGACCGCGACGCGGGCGCGTCGTTCACCGCGGTCACCCAGCTCGGCACCGAGGCCGCCGTGCTGATCTACTTCGCGAAGGACATCTGGCGGATCACCCGTACCTGGCTGGTCGGGCTCAGGGACAAATCCGTGCGTTCGAGCCTCGACTACCGGATGGGCTGGTACGTGATCGTCGGCTCGATCCCCATCGGGCTGTTCGGGTTCCTCTTCAAGGACCAGATCAAGACGGCCGGGCGCAACCTCTGGGTGGTGTCGACCACGCTGATCGTGTTCGCGTTCGTGCTGGCCTTCGCCGAGTACTGGGGTCGGCAGACGCGCACGCTGGAGAACTTCCGGATGAAGGACGGCGTCGTGATGGGCTTCGCCCAGGCGATGGCGCTGGTCCCCGGCGTGTCCCGCTCCGGGGGGACGCTCACCGCCGGCCTGCTGCTCAACCTGACCCGGGAGGCGGCGGCGCGCTACTCGTTCCTGCTGGCCATCCCGGCGGTGGTGATGTCCGGGGTGTTCAGCCTTGGGGACGTCTTCGAGCCGTCCGCCCCGGGAACGTCCGTGCCCACGGTGGCCCAGACGATCGTGGCCACCCTCATCGCCTTCGGCATCGGGTACGCGGCGATCGCCTGGCTGCTGCGCTACGTCGCCCACCACACCCTGTACGTCTTCGTCCTGTACCGGGTCGCGCTGGGCACCCTGGTCCTCGCTCTTCTGCTCACCGGCACGATCAGCGCCACCTGACCGCACGCACCGAAGAACCGGCGATGGCCGGCACCCGTTGTCGGGTGCCGGCCATCTGTGTGTCTTAGCTGTTCCAGTTGTGGGCGACCAGGTCGGTGGCCTGCTGCTCCCACTGGGCGTAGGCGTCGGGGTAGGCGGAGACCTGCACGGTCTGCGCGGCGTCGGTCAGCGGCATGTCCTGCCAGCCGTCAACCTGGCGCAGGCCCTTGAGGAACGCGGTGGTGGAGTACTCGGGGTTGGTGATCTGCTCCGGGGTGCCCCAACCGCTGGTCGGGCGCTGCTGGAACAGGCC